>NZ_JASMWN010000020.1:0-111082 GCF_032595355.1 Sedimentitalea todarodis
ATCCTCACCAACCCCGCCGTCGACCCATACGGCAAAATCCCCGAATTCAAATTCGCCGCTGTCAAGGTAGAACCCGCAACGGCAATTGTCGCAGAGTAACACCCAACACCAATTCCGCACGGACCGGTGCCGCGCAAACCGCCGCCCAGGCGACGGTCTGCCAGACCCACAGGCAGTCGCCCTTGAAAAACCGGGCCGTACCTGTTTCATGGAAACAGCAAGAACACGACATGTGCCACAAGGACACCAACCGGATGAGCGACAGCCTTTTTCCCCTGCCTCCGGTGCCCGGCATCCCGGTTCGTGGCGAAACCGCCACCTATCCGATCGGGCGCATCTTTTGTGTCGGGCGCAATTATGCGGCGCATGCCGCTGAAATGGGCATCGCGGTGGATCGGGAGAAACCTTTCTATTTCACCAAGTCTCCTGCGTCCGCGGTGCTGAGCGGGACCAGCGCACCCTATCCGCCGGGAACCGAAAACTATCACTACGAAGTGGAACTGGCGCTGGCGATCGGCGCACCGGTGTTTCGCGCCACCCGAGAACAGGCGCAGGATGCGATCTATGGCTATTGTTGCGCGCTCGACATGACCCGGCGCGATCTGCAACTCAGCGAACGGGCCAAGCAACGCCCCTGGTCACTTGGCAAGGATGTCGAGAACTCCGCCGTTTTCGCCCCGATGACCAGAGCGGTGGATCTCGCCCCGATCAGGGATCAGCGCATCCACCTCTCGGTCAACGGAGAGACCAAGCAGGATGGAACGCTTGCGGAATTGATCTGGAAACTCGACGAGATCATCGCCCACCTCTCCGGCTTTTACCACTTGCGACCCGGTGATCTGATTCTCACCGGAACGCCTGCCGGCGTTGGCCCGGTTGTGGCGGGCGATGTCATCGAGGGCGGCATCGACGGGCTTGATCCGATCCAGCTGACACTCACGTCTCTGGATTGAAAGGGCAGCGTCGAGCCAATGCTCCACCGCGTAACCCGCGCCTGCATCACCGCCTGCGCCCTGCCGGATTTCCGGTGCACTCTCCACCCTATGGACCTGTTTCGTGATCCGCAACAAACCAGGTTCCGTCAGGGGGTTTACCAACGATACCTTGGCAAATCAGCCAAATGATCACGCTTCACACAAATGTCGTGTTGCGTCGTTGTTGCCGTTCATGGTCAAAACGTCCTAAAAGCAAAACACGAAGAAATCAGGGAGAGAATATATGATCAGTCGGAGAAATCTGCTGAACCTGGCGGGGGCGGCTGCAGTGGCTGCATTGTCCACCGGGTTTGCCGCGACCTCGGCGATGGCGCAGGAAGTCACGTTGAAACTGCATCAATTTCTGCCAGCGCAGGCCAATGTGCCCAAGCTGATTCTGGACGTTTGGGCGGACAAGATCGAAGCGGACTCGGACGGTCGCATCAAGATCGACCGCTACCCGTCAATGCAGCTTGGCGGCCGCCCGCCCGAGTTGATGGACCAGGCGGTTGATGGCGTCGCCGATATCGTCTGGACCGTGGTCGGATATACGCCGGGCCGTTTCCCCGGCACCGAGGTGTTTGAACTGCCGTTCATGATGACCAATGCCCGTGCCGCCAGCCGAGCCTATTGGGAAATGTTCGAAAAGCACTGGAAAGACACCGATTTCCAGGACGTTCATATACTCGGTGCCTGGGTGCATGGCCCCGGCATGTTCCACACAAAGGACCCTGTCGCGACGCCGGATGACCTGCGCGGCATGAAAATCCGTGGCGGCTCGCGATCGATCAACTCGCTGCTGTCGGAACTGGGCGCAACCCCGGTCGGCATGCCGGTGCCCGCCATTCCCGAGGGTCTGTCCAAGGGTGTGATCGACGGAACCACGATTCCATGGGAAGTGACTCCCGCGCTGAAGGTGCCCGAACTGGTCACGAACCACACCGAGTTCACCGGCAACGCCCTTTACGTGCTCACGTTTGTTCTGGCCATGAACAAGGACAAGTACGAGAGCCTGCCTGACGACCTGAAAAAGGTGATCGACGACAATTCCGGTCTCGAATTCTCGATCTTTGCGGGCGGTACACAGGAAGATTCCGATGGACCCGCGCGTCAGATCGCGGCCGACATGGGCAACAACATCATCACCCTGGATGCCGAGCAGACCGCTGTCTGGAAAGACGCCAGCCAGCCCATCTATGAAGAGTGGGTGGCCGACATGGACAGCAAGGGAATCGACGGTCAGGCCCTGATCGACGAAGCCAAGACACTGATCGAGCAGTACACCGACTAAACCGGCAACCGCTGGTCTGGACCGTCGTGTGAGATACGCGGCGGTCCCATTTGGCTCGTGATGGACAGGGTAGGAACATGCACAAGATAATGATGAGTCTCGCCCGGTTCATGGCCGTGCTGGGCGGAATTGCCCTGAGCGCGCTCATTCTGCTGACCTGCATTTCCATCGCCGGACGTCTGTTGAATGGATTTTTCCACAAGGATTTCATGCAAGGCCTCCTGCCGGAATTCTCGAACTGGATGATCGAGATCGGAGTCGGCCCGGTGAACGGCGATTTCGAACTGGTCGAATCCGGTGTCGCCTTTGCCATCTTTGCCTTTATTCCTCTTTGTCAGATCACGGCGGGGCATGCGTCGGTCGATATTTTCACCAGTACGCTTTCCGCCCGCGTGAACCGCTTCCTGCGCATGGTCACCGAAACCGTTTTCGCCGCTGTCCTGATCCTGATCGCCGTCAAGCTCTATGACGGCATGGCGAGCAAGATGCGCTATGGCGAAACCAGCTTTCTGCTGCAGTTCCCGACCTGGTGGGCCTATGCCGCCAGCCTCTTTGGCGCCGTGGTCTCCGCAATTGTCGGAGTATATGTCGCGGCGGTCCGGATTTACGAATTCTCTACCGGCCGGATCGTCATCGTGGACGGCATGGAGGCAGACGCATGAGCGCGCTTGAAATCGGCATCGCGTCATTTCCAGCGCTCATGGTCCTGATCTTCTTGCGGGTGCCGATTGGTCTGGCAATGTTCGTCGTCGGACTGGTCGGCCTCGTGATCGTTACCGATGGCACCAACGTGGCGTTCTCGCGGCTCAAGAACGAAACCTATACAACTTTCTCAAGCTATTCGCTCAGCATCGTGCCGATGTTCCTATTGATGGGGCATTTCGCGACGCTGGGCGGCATGTCCTCGGCCCTGTTCAAGGCCGCTGAAGGGTTTCTTGGTCACCGCAAGGGCGGTGTGGCGATGGCCTCCATCGGGGCCTGTGCCGGGTTCGGTGCCATCTGCGGCAGCTCGCTTGCAACTGCCGCCACAATGGGCCGTGTCGCACTGCCGGAACTGCGCCAATATGGCTATGCGGGCGGGTTTTCGACCGCGACTTTGGCCGCCGGTGGCACGCTGGGTATCCTGATCCCGCCTTCGGTGGTGCTGGTGATCTATGCCATCCTGACCGAACAGAATATCGCCAAGCTGTTTCTCGCGGCTTTCATTCCGGGGCTGTTGGCCGCGCTTGGCTATGTCATCGCAATCTCGATCTATGTGCGTCTGTATCCCGATTCCGCCGGCACCCGCCCCCCGGTTCCCTACGGCGAACGGTTCAGCGCGTTGTTGCGGGTCTGGCCCGTCCTGCTTGTGTTCGGCCTGGTGGTTGGTGGCATCTATCTCGGCTGGTTCACCCCTACCGAAGGCGCCGCAGTCGGGGCCGCAGGCACAGGGCTGATCGCGTTTCTCAACGGCGGGCTGACCTTCTCGACACTGATAGAGAGCTTTTATGTCACGGCGCGATCCACTGCGATGGTCTTCTTCATCGTTCTCGGGGCGGGGTTCTACAACGGCTTTCTTGCACTGACGCAGGTGCCGCAGGAACTCTCGAATTTCGTCGTGAGCCAAGGGTTGAGCCCTTGGATGGTTCTCTCGCTGATTCTCGTGTTCTATCTGCTCTTTGGCTGTCTGATGGACAGCCTGTCTATGATCCTGCTGACCATCCCGATCTTTTTCCCGGTGATCAGTGTGCTTGATTTCGGGATGAGCGCGGAACATGTTGCGATCTGGTTCGGCATTCTTGTTCTGATCGTCGTCGAGGTTGGCCTGATCACGCCACCGGTTGGCATGAACCTGTTCATAATCAACGCGATGGATCGCAAGACGCCGATGGTCGAAACCTACAAGGCAGTGTTGTTCTTTGTCGGCTCTGATCTCGTCCGCGTCGTGATCCTGGTCATGTTCCCTGCAATCACGCTGTTCCTGTTGCCAAACTGACAACCCTGGTTCGCGCTCCGCAGCATGTGAGACTCTGAGCGCCGCGACCTGCTGGGTGCGGGCCCGAGACTCAAAGAATTTTGCTGAATCGACAAGACGTGATAGGCTTAGAATCACGAGGGACTTATTTTTGCCTCACAACCGGGTTATTTTCCCGAATGATACGTGTATTGGAGTTGTCTATGTTTATCAGTCGCCATATTGCCGAAGCGCCGCGCACCACCGCCCTGACCACCGAAATTGCCAAGCTGAACGGTCCCTGTATCGGGTGTTCCGAATGCGACGGCTTGTGCAAGGAATTGATCGAAGCACTGGTGGTTCCCGATGTGATCCTGTCAAGGAGTCTGAAAGCTCAATAACGGCGATCACGGCAAAATCTTACCGCTACAGGGTTTCGCGTGAAACCTGAGCCATGTAGCGCTGTCTGGTAATATGGAATTCGACACCTCGGGCGTCCAATTTTGGCGCCATACGCTCTATACCGGTGACTGCGATCCTGCATCAGAGGGAGTGCGCAGCAAGAATGTGCGCGACTCCGACGCAAATTCGCGCCGATAGATCACCGCTGTGGTCAGAACCACTCCAATCATCAATGCCACCGGCCCCAGCAGCCAGGCAACGGCAGACAGCGCGAAATAGACCGATCGCATTGCCCGGTTATAGCTGCGCGCAGCAGTGATATTGACCTCCGCCGCCTGTTCGGCGCGCGGATAGGCGCGTGGATCTGCCGGATCATTGGGCACCGACGCCATCAGAACGGCGCAATATCCGAAAAGGCGATGCGCCCAGACAAACTTGAGAAACGCGTTTGCCAACAGCAGCAGCACCAGCAGCACCTTGATCTCCCACACAATCGACGGCGCATTGCCCTGGGTCAGGTCCGTGACCAGGCCGGCGAGTTGTTCGGTGTTTCCCATCACGGCCAACGTGCCGCCGATCGCGATCATAGTGGCCGAGGCGAAAAAAGCCGTCCCCTGCCTCAAGTTACCTATCAGTTGTGCATCAAAGACGCGCGGTTCTCTCGACACCATGTTGCGCATCCAGTCGCGCCGAAAACTCACCATGAGAATTGATACCGAAGGTTGGTCCTTGGGCGGCGATTCGATCCTCCACCCGATCCACATCGCCCCAAGGAACAACCAGGCGAGAGCGGCAAAATCGAGCGGGGAAAACAGGTCAAAGGTCTGTGCAACGGTCATCGTGCGACAGTAGGATGCTTCTAAATCACTTGCCAGACCGTTAAATTGGTAATATATTTTTACCAAAATGGAGATCCGTATGGAAATGCCTACCCCCAACCCTGCTGTACTGGCTCGCAAGGTCCGCCTGATCGAACGGTTGTCAGAGGTGTTGCCTGCTGACGCGATCATCCATGAACTTGCGGAAACGCGTGCCTATGAATGCGATGCGCTGACTGCCTATCGGTGTCCACCGATGCTGGCCGTACTACCCGCCTCGACAGAGGAGGTGTCCGACGTACTTCGCATCTGCCATCAGGAGGGTGTTCCGGTGGTTCCCAGGGGTGCGGGGACGTCGCTGGCCGGAGGATCGTTGCCAACCGCAGATTGTGTGATCCTGGGCGTTGCACGGATGAATGACGTGCTGGAAACCGACTATGACAACCGCATCATCCGGGTGCAGTCCGGTCGTACCAACCTGTCCGTCACCGGAGCGGTCGAAGAAGAGGATTTCTTTTACGCACCCGATCCGTCCAGCCAACTTGCCTGCGCGATTGCAGGCAATATCGCGATGAATTCCGGCGGGGCGCATTGTCTGAAATACGGTGTCACCACCAACAACCTGTTGGGCGTCACGATGGTGATGATGGACGGTGCCGTTGTCGAAATCGGCGGCGGGCACCTGGACGCCGCAGGGCTTGATTTGTTGGGATTGGTCTGCGGGTCCGAAGGCCAGCTTGGCGTGGTGACCGAGGCAACTCTGCGTATTCTGCGTAAACCCGAAGGTGCACGCCCCGTCCTGATGGGATTTGACGATAGCGAAGTTGCCGGCGCCTGCGTGAGCGACATCATCAAGGCCGGCGTCCTGCCCGTTGCCATCGAGTTCATGGATCGCCTGTGCATCCGCACCAGCGATGCCTTCGCCAACGCCGGATACCCGGATTGCGAAGCTTTGTTGATCGTCGAGGTCGAGGGGTCCGAGGCCGAAATCGACTCGCAATTGGCCAAGATCATCGAGATCGCGCGCAGGCACAACCCGGTCGAACTGCGGGAGAGTAAATCGCCGGAGGAAAGCGCCCGCATCTGGCTCGGCCGCAAGAGCGCCTTTGGCGCAATCGGGCAGATCAACGATTACATGTGCCTGGACGGGACGATCCCGGTGTCGGCTCTGCCCGAGGTTTTGCGCCGTATCGGCGAAATGGCCAAGGATGTCGGCCTTGAGGTCGGCAACGTGTTTCATGCGGGCGATGGCAACATGCACCCGCTGATCCTGTTTGATGCCAACAAACCGGGCGATCTTGAACGGTGCGAGGCACTTGGGGCCGAAATCCTCAAGCTATGTGTCGATGTTGGCGGCTGCCTGACGGGCGAACACGGTGTCGGCATAGAAAAGCGCGACCTGATGCTGCATCAATACGCGCCCGAGGATCTCGAGGCGCAGATGGCCGTCAAGGACGTCTTCGATCCGGCATGGCTGTTGAACCCGGCCAAGGTCTTTCCACTCTCCGTATCCGAAACACGGCGATCGACAGATATCGCCGCATGAAACGTCTACGACACGCCATTGCCCCTCAGAACCAATGAGGCAAGATCAGTATGAACACCATTGAAACCGAGGCCGAACTGGCCGGTATGATTGCTGCCGCAAGCCGGCCGCTGGCGATACGGGGCGGCGGAACACGCGGTGTGCGCCCGTCGGGCGACGTGTTGAGCACAGCGGGTTTGACCGGAGTGGACCTGTACGAGCCGGGTGCACTGACGTTGGTGGTCGCAGCGGGCACGCCGGTCGCGGAGATTGATCGCCTGCTGGCCACGGAAAACCAGCGGCTGGCGTTTGAGCCGATGGATCATCGGTCGCTGTTAGGGACCGCAGGAGAACCAACCATCGGCGGAGTCGTGGCAGGAAATATTTCTGGACCGCGCCGGATACAGGCCGGGGCATGCCGCGATTTTCTATTGGGCGTCCGCTATGTCGATGGCACCGGGACCGTCATCAAGAATGGCGGTCGGGTGATGAAGAACGTGACAGGGTATGATCTGGTCAAGTTGATGGCAGGCAGCTGGGGTACGCTGGGTGTGTTGACGCAAGTCTCGCTCAAGGTCTTGCCGCGCTCCCAGACGCAGGGCACCGTGACGATCAATGGCGTTGGAACTGCGCAGGCAGTCCGCACCATGTCTGCTGCACTCGGATCGCCGTTCGAGGTGTCGGGCGCGGCGTTTGATCCGCAGGCAGACCGGGTCATGATCCGGGTTGAAGGGTTTTCAGACTCGGTCGCCTATCGCATTGGACGATTGACGGATCTGCTCAATGGTCAAGGCACGGTTGAGATCATTGAAGACGCAGACGACTCCGCGAGTCTCTGGAAGCAGATTCGCGATGTCGCGATGTTCGCGCATGCACCGGGCGACGTCTGGCGGTTGTCGGTGAAACCATCGGACGCGCCCGAGATTGCCGGCAGGCTGAATGCCGATGCACTGCTGTTGGACTGGGGCGGCGGTTTGATCTGGGCGCGCATGCCAGCGGGCACCGACCTGCGCGCGCGGGCGGGCGAAATGGATGGCCACGCTACATTGATCCGCGCGGACGACGAAACCCGCGCGGCGTTGGGCATGTTTCATCCCCAATCGCCCGCGCTCGAGGCAATCAGCGCAGGCCTGCGCGCGAAGTTCGACCCGCGCGGCATTTTCAATCCGGGCCTGATGGGGAGAACCTGATCCATGCAGACGACCTTTACCCCGGAACAGTTGAATGATCCCGCAATCCGGCGCAGCAACGAGATACTGCGATCCTGCGTGCATTGCGGGTTTTGCACTGCGACCTGCCCGACCTATCAAGTGCTCGGCGACGAACTCGACAGCCCGCGCGGCCGGATTTATCAGATCAAGGACATGCTCGAAAACGAACGCGTCCCGGATGAACGCACCGTTCTGCATATCGACCGCTGCCTGAGTTGTCTGGCCTGCATGACGACCTGTCCGTCCGGGGTGCATTACATGCATCTGGTCGACCATGCCCGCGCCTATATCGAGGACCGGTACAAGCGCCCGTTCAGCGACCGTGCGCTGCGTTGGATACTGGCCCGCATTCTGCCTTATCCCACAAGGTTCCGGCTCGCATTGCTTGGGGCCAGGATCGGGCGGCCTCTTGCCCGGCTGATGCCTGATGCGCGGCTGCGGGCGATGCTGGACATGGCGCCCAAGACGATCCCCCCGGTCAGCCGAAACGACGATCCACAGAGTTTCACCGCCACCGGACCCAAACGAATGCGCGTGGCTCTGATGACAGGCTGTGCGCAAAAAGCCCTGAATACCGATATCAACGACGCCACGATCCGCATCCTGCGGCGCTTTGGCTGCGACGTGGTCGTGGCGCGCGGGGCCGGATGCTGTGGGGCGTTGACCCATCACATGGGCAAGACCGACGAGAGCCATGCGACCGCAGCCAAAAACATCCGCGCTTGGGCGGCGGAAATGGACGGCGAAGGGCTGGACGCCATCGTCATCAACACCTCCGGTTGCGGCACCACTGTCAAGGATTACGGCCATATGTTCCGCAATGATCCTCTGGCGGCAGATGCGGTGCGGGTATCGAAGATCGCAATGGACGTGAGCGAGATCCTCACGCGCCTTGATATTCCCGAATCCGCGCCAAAGGATATGGTTGTCGCCTATCATGCCGCCTGTTCGCTTCAGCATGGGCAGCAGATCAAGACCTATCCCAAAACCCTGCTGAAACGCGCCGGGTTTACGGTGGTCGAACCCGCCGACAGCCACCTCTGCTGCGGGTCTGCAGGTACATACAATCTGATGCAGCCCAAGATTTCGGCGGAGCTCAAGGCGCGCAAGCTGCGCACGCTTAGGGCAAAGTCGCCTGATATCATCGCTGCGGGCAACATCGGCTGCATGATGCAACTTGGGACCGGTGCGGGTGTTCCCATCGTGCACACCGTCGAACTTCTGGATTGGGCCACGGGCGGGCCTCAGCCCCCGGCGATGACAGCAGATCACGGAACCGATGTCGCGGTGCCCAGCCTCAGGTAACACTTGCAGGCGCCCAAGTTTCGCCGCAACACTTGCGTATCCTTTGCCTGGGTACCCTTTGGAGGTGGTTGAGTGCGCCACTGGCTTGTCTGTCTCGTGTTCATCCTGATCCCGCCTGCGGCATCGGCGCAGGACGCCGTGCTCGAGCGATTGGAGACCACCGATTCGGGTCGCCAGTGGGATGCGGTCGGACGGCTCGACATTAACGGGGCGGGGTTCTGCACCGGTGCGCTGATTGCACCCGATCTTGTACTGACCGCCGCGCATTGCATGTTTGACAGGCCGACAAAAACACGAATTGATCCCGGATCGTTTGAATTCCTCGCCGGCTGGCGCAACGGTCGTGCTTCGGCCTATCGGCAGGTGCGCCGTGCTGTGGTCCATCCCGATTATGTCTATGATCAGGATGTGACGTCGACACGGGTTCGGAACGATCTGGCGCTGTTGGAACTGCAACAACCGATCCGCAATACGACCGTGGTGCCGTTTGACACATCCGATCGCCCGCGCCGTGGCGACGAGGTTGGCGTCGTGTCCTATGCCAAGGACCGGGCCAATGCGCCCTCGCTGCAA
The DNA here is from genome assembly GCF_032595355.1 of Sedimentitalea todarodis. Taxonomy (NCBI): domain Bacteria; kingdom Pseudomonadati; phylum Pseudomonadota; class Alphaproteobacteria; order Rhodobacterales; family Paracoccaceae; genus Sedimentitalea; species Sedimentitalea todarodis. The sequence continues at coordinate 10,033 of NZ_JASMWN010000020.1, forward strand.
GAAGTATGCAAGGTGATGGCCCGACAGGAGGGCATGTTGATCATGTCCTGCGATGTCGATCATGGCTCTTCGGGTGCCCCGATCTTTTCGTTTTCCGGAGAGGCGCCACGTATCGTGTCGGTGGTGTCTGCCAAGGCCGAGGTGCAAGGGCAGCGTGTTGCCCTTGGCACCGATCTGACCGAACCGCTTGCACACCTGAAGGCGCAACTTGAGAACGGCGACGGATTTGCCGTGCCCGTCGCGCCAAGAACGAGCCGGATCACCGTCGGCGGCGCACGGCGGGACACCGGCGCCAAGTTTATCAGACCATGACCGTCGCAATTCGATACTCTGTCGTTCTGGCGATCGCGAGCCTGTTCCTCTTGCCCGCGCTCGCAAATGCACAGTCGACGAGATTGACCCGGCTAAGTGACCGTGATGACCTGTTGGGGTGGGAAGCCGTTGGCCGGCTCGACATCCGGGGGCGCGGCTATTGCAGCGGCACCCTGATCGCGCCGGACCTCGTTCTGACTGCGGCCCATTGCGTCTATGACAAACAGACGAACGTCTTACACGATCCACAAACGCCATCGTTTCGTGCCGGCCTGCGCGATGGCGTCGCCATTGCCGAACGCGCGGTTTCACAGATCGCGGTAACGGAACAATTCGTTCCGGGTGCTGCGCTGACTACTGAACAGGTGCGCCACGACGTGGCGCTGCTCCGGCTCGCAAAACCGATCGTCAGCAGCGATGCAGACCCGTTCATCCTTCATTCCGGACAGGCCATTGGCACCACGGTAAGTGTCACGTCCTATGGACAGGGCCGATCCGAAGCTCTGTCGCGGCAACGAAGCTGCAACATCATAGCGGCCACGGACGATGTGATGGCCTTTGACTGTGACGTGACCTTCGGCTCCTCCGGGGCCCCGGTCTTTGCACTGGTCGGTTCGCGTGGCCGCATTGTGTCCGTCATTTCGGGCGTCGGCACCCTGGATGGCCACCCGGTGTCATTGGGCCCGTACCTGCCCGCCAATGTTGCCCGTCTCAAGGTACAACTGCGCAACGCGCCACGACCTGTGCCCGACCAGATCAAGCGGTTGTCGGTTGGCGACCGGAACCAATCCACAGGCGCAAAATTTATCCGCAACTAAAGGTCTTGAAACCGCGTTTTTGGCTCCCCACATCACTGGTGTCGGAACGCCATACCGGGTTCCGCCAAGCAATCAGGCCCGTCCATGATGGAGGGCTCTCGGAAATCGCTCAACGAATGAGGATAACGATCATGCGTAATTTTGACTTTGCACCGCTGCACCGCGCCACCGTGGGTTTTGACCAAATCGCCGATCTGATGGATCGCGTCATGACCAATGATGTCAGCCAATCCAGCTACCCCCCCTACAACATCGAAAAGACCGCTGCTGATTCCTATCGGATTTCCATTGCCGTTGCCGGATTCTCGGACAGCGATCTGAGCGTCGATGTCAAGGAAAATGCCCTCGTGGTCGCCGCACGCAAGGCCGAGGACGACGACGAACGCACCTATCTGCATCGTGGAATCGCGACCCGCGCTTTCGAGCGCCGGTTCCATCTCGCGGAACATGTGCGCGTGACCGGCGCCAGCCATGCGGATGGCATGCTGCACATCGACCTGACACGCGAGATCCCCGAGGCATTGAAACCGCGCCGGATCGAGATCGCCAGCGTCAGCAGAAAGCCGGTCGAGACCGACGTCGTAGACGCCAAAGCCGTGAACTGAGGCGTTTCACTTGGCAACCGACATCACCCAACGCTGCCCGAAATCATAGATTTCAATGCGCCAGGTGATGTCGGATGACCCAAGTCAAACGCGAAACGCACTCATCGTCCTTCTGACTTTCCTCGGATAGACGCATACCCCGCATCTGGTCAGACAGGTGCGGGGTTCTTGCGTCCTGACCTCAGATCAGCACGCTCATGCCGCTCAGATTGCGCACCGCACCATAGCCGCGAAGGCGGACAGGCGGGCCATCCAGTTGCATGTCTGGCACCATCCGGACGAGTGTCTTGAGCGCCTCCTCCAGCTCGATCCGTGCCAACGCCTCGCCCAGACAGCGATGTGGACCACCGCCAAAAACCGGATGCAGTCGCGGGTGGTCCGTTCGGGTGATGTTGAAACGATCTGGATCGCGATAGACATCCGGATCGCGCAACGCTGTCAGCATGGAGACCGCGACGAAACTGCCCTTGGGGATGAGAAAACCCTCAATCTCGCGCGGTTCGAGCGTGATTCGGGGCAAAGACCCGATCACCGGGTCAAATCGCAACCCTTCCAGAACTGCCGCTTCGGCCCAGCGATCCGGATCTTCGACCAACAAGGCCCATTGCTCGGGATGTTGCAGGAGTTGGGACACTGTTGACGTCAGCGCACCACGTGTCGTGTCCGAACCGGCAAGCACCAGCGCCGCTAGCTGCGCGCGCACTTCGTCCTCGGTCAGCGGGCCGTCTTTGACACGCTCCAGATATGTGCTCAGGAAATCCGTCTCGGGACAGGCGCGGCGCGGCGCGATCAGATCGGCGACATAGGAGTCCAAGGCGGCCATGTCGGCATCGGACTCGGCTCGTATCTCGTCGGAACAATGCGACAAACCGCGAATCGCGGAGTAGACATGGCGCGCGAACATGCCGGTGTCATCCTCCGAGGCTCCGATAATCGCAGCGATGACCTGCGCCGGAAATGGGCCGGCAATGGCCTCCACAAAATCGATCGACCCGGCCCCACGCAAGGTTGCGACCAGCGAACGGCTCCGGGCCGCGATATTGGGGCGCATCTCGGCGATGACCTTGTTCGCAAAGCTGCGCACCAATGGGCCGCGCCGGTTGCGGTGAGTCTGGCCATTGGAAAACAGCAAGGCGTTCCGCTGAAAATCGAACATTGGCCCGTCACGCACGCCCGAGACGAACAGGCCCTCCAACTCGATCTGCCGCGTCCAGCGATCGTCGTTGATCATGTCCATGTTTGCCAGAGAGAACCCCGAGATGATCCCCAGTCGATTTCGCGCCAGCGGCCCCTGCGCGCGCGCCGCGGCCATGAACTCATGGTCGGTCTGACCTTCGACATAGGCCGGAAACTCGGGGATGTCGCGGACGGATTTTGGCATCTGGCGCCTCAGAGCTTGGTGCAGGTCAGGTCAGCCTAGCCGGAACTGGCGCATTTACAGCCCCGACCCGACGTAAAGCGTCGGGCCGGGCGATTGCCTATTGTGCGGAAAGGCTCTGTGCCAGGCGCATCAGCTGTATGGCCTCGGTGCGATATCCATACGCATCAACACCCTTGTTTGCCGTGGCCAGATCGATGGCCGCATCATAGCCCCAGTTGCCCAGGTAGGTCCCACCGCGCAGGAGTTGCCCGAACCCTGCAATCGCCATGGCAAAGCCGGTATCGGCTTGCGCGGGCAGATCGGTGGTGATCGCCGTTTCGATCAGGTTGCTGGTGTCACTGCCCGGCGTCTTGTAGCGCAACCGCAGAAATCCCAGTTCATCGCCTGACCCGGCCTCTGGCGCGGCCCCGTAGCGCAGTGGATCGCTCAGTTGAGCCGGTGAGCCGACCGGGGTGATTTCATAGAGCGCGGTCACCGCGTGCCCTGCCCCGATATCGCCTGCATCCACCTTGTCATTGTTGAAATCCTCGCGCCGCAACGCGCGGGTTTCGTAGCCGATCAGCCGGTATTCGGCGACGGTGGCGGGGTTGAATTCGACCTGAATCTTGACGTCATTGGCAATGGGAAACAACGCACCCGTCAACTGATCGACAAGAACTTTCTGCGCCTCTGCCAGCGTGTCGATATAGGCCGCCTGCCCGTTTCCATTCTGTGCAAGCGCCTGCATCGTTGCATCATCCAGATTGCCCCGGCCAAACCCCAGAACGCTGAGATAGGTGCCGCTGTCGCGCTTGTCCGCGATGAAGTCCTTCAACGCGGACGGATCCGAGAGCCCCACGTTGAAATCTCCATCCGTCGCCAGGATCACGCGGCTGACCTCGCCCTCTGCGGCCATGGCGGCGGCGGTTGCATAGGCTTGCTGTAGCCCGGCCTGTCCCGCCGTGGACCCACCTGCATCCAGCCGGTTCAATGCCGCCATGATCGTTTGCCGGTCAGAGGCGGCAGTGGGTTCCAGAACCTGCCCCGCGCTGCCTGCGTAAGTCACGATCGCAACCTGATCTTCGTCACGTAGCTGCCCCAGCATGAGCGCAAAGGACTGTTTGAGCAGCGGCAGCTTGTTCGCCTGATCCATCGAACCGGACGTATCGATCAGGAACACCAGGTTCAGCGGCGGCCGATCCGCAACATCGGGAAGCGCACCCTGGATACCGATGTGAACCAGCTGCGTGTCCGGGTTCCATGGCGTCTGACTGACCGATACCGTCGGTTGAAACGGCACGTTCCCGTCGGGCGCGGCATAGTCATAGGGAAAATAGTTCACGAGTTCCTCAATCCGAACCATCTCGGCGGTCGGCAAATAGCCTTGCATCAATGAATTGCGCAGAACCGAATAGGATACTGTGTCTACATCTATGGAGAACGTCGAAACGGGGCTCTCTTCCGTGATCTGAAGAGGGTTGGAGTCGGCATTCGCAAAGGCTTCGGTGTCTGCTTCGGGGCGCAGGGCGACATCCGGCTGCGGTACTGGTGCGATCGCATAGCCTTCAGCAGCGGAGGGAGCAGGCGCCGCAAGCGTCTTGGAGAGACGGCTGGCCGCAGGCGCAACATCCGCTTCATCTTCGGCGAACAGTATTTCGGCACGGGGTTCCCCGGCAATTGGCGCCATCGCGTCTGCAACCCTGTCGCGCTCTTGCGACGGCACCGCAGGCGCGCGCTCGAACTGCGGGCCTTGGGTCGGGATCAAAACGTCGCGCATCGGGGTCAGTGCCACAAAGGCAACTGCAACAATGGCCGTTGTCGCAGTCAGTGCCGCGCGGGATGTAAACGTGTTCAGCATGGTCTTCACTCCTGTCCAGAGGCCCGTTTTCGAGCCATCGGATATGGGACGCGTCGGATCGCGCGATTCTTGGAGCATTTCGAAATTTTTCTGTGCCAATGCCAGATGCGCCGCCCTGGTCGCGGCATCCGCGTCTGGGGTCGCTGCACGCATCGCGGCCCTGAGATCGTCGAGATCGTCGGTCATGCCTGGTCCTCCTTCATCCGCGTGGCTTTCAACCTCTTCTTGGCCTCGGAAATGCGCCAACTCACCGTGCCTTCGGAAATGTTCAGGATTTCGGCAGCCTGCGCATGAGTCATGTCGTCCAGAACCAGCGCCAGCGTATCACGCAAATCATCCGACAGCCCACGCATGGCGTGTACCAGCCAATCAACCTGTTCTGCGGTTTCCGCGTCAGCCTCGCGGCGCGCAATCTCCCACGTGCCCCAGCCATCGGCGGCGCGGGCGTGGCTGGCAAATCTTCGGCGCCGGTCATGGGCCGCGTTCACCACGACCCGGTAGAGCCATGTGGTAAACCGCGCCTTCCCGCCAAAACGTGCGATCTTGGCAGGCAGAGCGGCGCATATGTCCTGCGTCAGATCCTCGGCCTCGGCGCGCGATCCGGTCAGGCGAAAGGCAAGGCCGAACATCCGGTCATAGGATCGCTCGACCAACACCGAAAACGCCGCCCGGTCTCCCCGGGCCGCAGCGACTGCCAGATCCTCATCACTCACATCCATGCGCATCACATAGACTGAGACGTATGCAATCGGTCAATCCTTGGCCGGGTTGATAAAAATATCTGCGATCGACGGTGCGGGCAACCCGCTTGGGCAAATGACATCGGGGCGACCCGCAGGCCGCCCCGAACATAATTTCTGTATCTGGTCTCAGACCGACAGGCAGACATATTTCATTTCGAGGTAATCCTCGATTCCATGGTGGCTGCCCTCGCGACCAAGGCCGGATTGCTTGACCCCGCCAAAGGGCGCGACTTCGGTAGAGATGATACCGGTGTTGACACCGACGATACCATACTCCAGCGCCTCGGCGACCTTGTAGACGCGGCTCAGATCCTTGGCGTAGAAATAGGCGGCGAGACCAAAGATGGTGTCATTCGCCATCGCGATCACTTCGTCCTCGTCATCGAATTTGAACAGAGGCGCCAGCGGACCAAAGGTTTCTTCCTTGGCAACGGCCATGTCCTGCGTCACACCGGTGACGACAGTCGGTTCGAAGAAAGTTCCGCCCAATTCGTGGCGTTTGCCACCTGTCAGAACCTCGCCGCCCTTGGCTGTGACGTCGCCCAGATGTTCCAGAACCTTTTCGACCGCGTCCTGATTGATCAGCGGGCCTGTCGTAACGCCGTCATTCAGCCCGTCACCGACATTCAGATTCTCGACCGCCACCTTCAGCTTGGCCGCGAACGCGTCATAGACACCGGCCTGCACATAGATGCGGTTGGCGCAGACACAGGTCTGGCCGTTGTTGCGGAATTTGCACATCATCGCGCCTTCGACCGCCGCGTCCAGATCGGCGTCATCGAATACGATGAACGGCGCGTTCCCACCCAGTTCCATGGAGCATTTCATCACCTGATCTGCGGCTTGCTTTAGCAGGATGCGCCCGACTTCCGTGCTGCCAGTGAAGGTCAGCTTGCGCACGGCGGGGTTTTCGCAGAATTCCTTGCCGATGGCGCTCGAGGACGAGGATGTAACCACGTTGAACACGCCCGCAGGAACGCCCGCGCGTTCGGCCAGCACCCCCATGACCAGTGCGGAAAGCGGCGTTTCCTTGGCTGGGCGTGCGACAAAGGAACATCCGGCGGCAAGCGCAGGTGCTGCCTTGCGGGTGATCATCGCGTTCGGGAAATTCCACGGGGTGATGGAGGCCGCCACTCCAATGGGTTGTTTCAGAACCATGATCCGCTTGTCACGCTGGTGCCCGGGGATCATCTCACCGTAAATCCGTTTGGCTTCTTCGCCGAAGAACTCGATGAAGGACGCCCCGTAAGCGATCTCGCCCACGGATTCGGTCAGGGGCTTGCCCTGTTCCGCCGTCAGGATACGGCCAAGATCCTGCGCGTTCTCCATCATCAGGTCGAACCAATTGCGCAGGATGCCCGCGCGTTCCTTGCCGGTCATGGCCGCCCAGTCCTTTTGGGCGGTCTCGGCCTGAGCGATGGCATCGGCAACCTGTTCACGGCTCAGATCGGCGACCTCGGCGATCACGTCTCCTCGCGCAGGGTTCGTAACGGCAAAAGTTCCATTGTCGCCATCAATCCATTCGCCGCCAATATAGGCCTTGGTGACCAGAAGATCGGGATCATTCAACAGGGATTTTAGGTCGGTTGTCGTGTCAAGCATTGAAATGCCCTCCAGCAAGGTAATCTACTCGCGCACGCAAAGCAGGTGAGGCCAGCTTTGTCCAGAGGGCTCTGCGGGGAAAACCGGCGAGAACGGGAAGATGCCTGTGCGAACAACCATGAACGCCGATATCAGGAAGACGCACGCGGGTGCCGAGCCCACGAACACGATCCTGATGCGGGATCGATCCGCGATTGAGATCGTGCACCGGCTGGGTTCAAACGGGCGTCAGGCCGTTCTGACTCATGCCCGTTGGCTGGCCGACGTCTGGCAGGTTGAAATGGGCGTCACGCCGAGGAACAGCCATTGCGACGTTTGCGGCCCGAAGTCGGATACGGGTTCGGACCTTGTTAGCGCGGCGACGCGTCCCGGATGTTCCTCAGGTGCGTTCGGCCCCGATGAAATCAGGGACCTTGACAAACCAAGCTCCAAAACAGACTTGCCGTTCTTCAAGAGGCGTCGTGCAAAGACCTTCTGCTCTTTGGGAGATGGCAGCAAACGGGCCGGAATGTCCCCAGCGAACCGAAAGGCCAGATCGGGGCATTTTGCCTTGATATCCCTGACCGTTCGTTGGCCCAATGCCACGCTCGCCTCCTTTCCGGTGAACAGGGTTTCCGCCGGTGCACCTTCCGCGAAAACAATCTCGTGCCGATTACATAAGATGTGCCAATAAGTGATCAGGGGCTGTTCGAATACGAGGTCGATACCGGGCAAGCCTACAAGTTTCTTGGCCGCGACAAGGATCTCGCCCTGTCCGAACATCCGCTTGGCAATCCTGGAACGGGCCAAGATCCGATGCTGTTGGGAAACATGCAGGTCGCGAAATGGAAGACCGCTGCCGAGCGCACCGGCCTTGATCCGGACCGAGCGCATAGATGGTGTCGCGGAGACGACCCTCGAGCCGATCCAGCGGATTGCCCGGGGGCCGCCATCGATACTGCTGACGGCATCGCCGACTCTCAGGTGTTCGACCGGGACGGGCCCTGACGGTGTGTCGATTTGCGTACCTTGTGAAAAGCAAACCATGAAGCTATCGACTTCACGATCACCGGTCAGGCCACTCAGCAGAAAATCACGTTCAACACTATCGAGGTTCAGAGACTGGATCGGTTTCGCGACCAGCGCTCTCTGGTCGGCATTTGCCGAAAACTCGGGTGCAAGATAGGTGTTCCCGGACGTATCCTGGAACAACACGGCGCTGATTTGCGCGGTGGTGCCATCGGTGTAGGTGAGCGTTGCTCCGAAAATGGCCGTGCCGTCGAACACCTGCTCAGGGCCGCCATCGATTCGAAATGTCTCGGATGGAGAATTGTCCAGATCATAGACGTTGCTGACGCCACTGCGAAAGCCGGTGTTACCCGGCGACAGGATCTGAACCTGATGGCAAAGGGGGTCAGTGTCTGAGCCAAAACTCGTCCCTACCAGATCAGAGGCGCCTTCAGCTGTGCTGTTGCCCTCTACTGTGTCAAGATCCGCCGTTCTCCCAAGGGAGATCACATTGAAAGTCGTCGCCATTGCTATCCTGCTCGCACCACGTCCGGGTTTTTCGGGGGATCGCCTGTCTGACGATCTCCGGTTGTCCCAGTAGTGCCGCGACGGCTTAATGTTCGCTGAAATCGGGCCGCGCAAAATAAACTCGATCTTAAACGAATTGTTCGCGTCGCTGATCTCCAATTCGGAATGGCTGCGACAAAACTTCTTGTCACGCCCGCGGTTTTTCGCGACCTATGGAACCGCCCGGTGGATGGCGTCGCCCGATCTAATCGCTTCTTCTTCGACCTGTACGCCGCGACCTTTCTGCAACGGAGGAGCATTCATGACCACGCGTCCGGAAATGTACCGATTTCACAACGGCGAAAAGGCCGTTCTCCCGTTTGAGCCCGCGGAATACGAGGCCAGGATCACCGAATTGCGTGAACGCATCGAGGCCACAGGTGCCGCCGCCGCAGTGTTCACGTCGATGCACAACGTCGCCTATTATTCAGGGTTTCTCTATTGCGCCTTCGGGCGTCCCTATGGCCTCGTGGTGACCGAAACAGAGTGTGTGACCGTCAGCGCCGGGATCGATGCCGGGCAACCTTGGCGGCGCAGCTTTTGCGACAACATCACCTATACCGACTGGCAGCGCGACAATTTCTGGCGGGCGATTGCCTCGATCACGGGCACTGGCAAGGTCATTGGCTACGAAGGTGATCACCTGACCCTGATGCAACGGGACAATCTCGAGGATTTCCTGCAGCCGCTCACGATGGTCGATCTGTTTGAGACCACCATGCGCCAGCGCATGTACAAGAGCGAGGCCGAAATTGCGCTGATCCGCCAAGGTGCGCAGGTTGCCGATGTGGGCGGATATGCGATCCGGGACGCAATCAAGACGGGTGTGCGCGAGATTGACGTGGCGATGGCCGGACGGGGCGCAATGGAGGCCGAGATCGCCAGGCGTTTTCCCGATGCCGAGTACCGCGACACCTGGGTGTGGTTCCAGTCGGGTCTGAATACCGACGGTGCCCATAATCCAGTCACCGGACGGCGGCTGGAACGCGGCGATATTCTCAGTCTCAATACCTTTCCGATGATTTCAGGCTATTACACAGCACTGGAACGCACGCTGTTCGTGCGAGAGGTCGATCCCGCCAGCCTGAAAATTTGGCAAGCCAACGTCGCCGCCCACGAATACGGCATGTCGCTCTTGCAGCCCGGCGCACGCTGCTCCGAGATCACGCAAAAGATCAACGCCTTCTTTGAAGAGCGCGATCTGCTGCAGCACCGGACCTTTGGGTATGGTCACTCCTTTGGCGTACTCTCGCACTACTACGGTCGGGAGGCAGGGTTGGAATTGCGCGAAGATATCGACACGGTGCTGGAACCCGGCATGGTGATTTCGATGGAGCCGATGCTGACCATCGCGCAGGGGCAACCCGGCGCTGGCGGATATCGCGAGCATGATATCTTGGTCATTACCGAAGATGGAAACGACAACATCACCGGCTATCCCTATGGGCCGGAGTTCAACGTTGTCGGGTGATGCATTGACCTGTTTGCGGTCGCCGTAGGGCACCCCAACCTTGATACGGCACGGTCCCCTGCCCGCCCTCGTTCCAATCGCGCAATCACCGGTTGAAGCAAGGTTTCCGTTTGCCCGGCTTTTGGTGTAATCTGCGCTGGTGGACAACGTACGCCGTCCCGGTGCCATTTCGCGTCTGGAACGTATTTTCCTTTTTTAGCCGGACGGTTCTGTGTCCGGCGCGGACAGATTTTGAGGTTAGAGTGATGATGGTTTCCGGCAAGAACATGCGGTTGAGCGCACTGACTGCGGGATTGCTGGCCGCCGGATTGGTCGCCTGCGATCCGGCGATGACGGATGAACCGGTTTATCTTGATCAGGGATGGTCGGCCGAGCTGCGCGAAATGTTCTATTTCACGCCACAGGGGTCACAAATGATGCCCAACGCGTGGTTCAGGGCGCTTGAGACACTGGTCGGCGACGGACGATTCAGCAATCCGGAAAATCTGGTAAAATATGGTCTGATCGCGCCCGTGGGAGAGCACGACCTGAACCCTGATGGCTACCCGGTGGGCTTTGCAATTGATCCCGCGCCCGGTGCGCCGGGCGTCGGGCCTGCCGTCGGGCTGACCTGTGCGGCCTGTCACACCTCGGCTGTCACCGTGGACGGGCGCACAATCCGCGTCGACGGGGCCCCTGCAAACTTTGATTTTGACAACTTCTTTCAGGATCTGGCCCGCGTCGTCCAAATCACGCTGGTAGACGAAGAACGCTTCAAACGCTTTGCCGGGGCTGTTCTGGGTGACGACCTGACACCCGAGAATGCCGCGCGTCTCAAAGGCGGGTTTGCGATGTTCCAGGTGGATTTCACGGCCGAAGCAGCGCTGCGCCGCCCGGCACTGCAGTCTGGCTTTGGCCGGGTGGATGCGCTGACGCAGATCGTCAATTCGCTGGCCTTCAGGGATCAGAACGTGACGGCCAACCTGTATCCTGTCGAGGCCCCTACCAGCTACCCGCCGCTATGGCTGGCGCCCGACCTGGAGTTTGTGCAATGGAGCCCCATTGCCGCCAGCCCCATCGGTCGCAACAGCGGCGAGGTTCTTGGCGTTTTTGGCCATGCCAACCTGAATGCGACATCGGGAGCCCCCTATGAATCGACGATCCTGCTGGAGCAGCTTGCGGCCATGGAGGCGTGGCTGACCGAACTGTCTCCGCCCGCCTGGGACGAAGAGATCATGGGTGATATTGATCAGGCCCGTGCCGAAACGGGCAAGGCGCTGTTTGAAAAGAACTGCGCCGGGTGTCACAACATGGCGCCCTACAAGCGGACCGATCCCGTCAAGAACTACTTTGGCAAGGATTTCATCGAAATCGGGCGGGTGAACTATCGCACTGTCGGAACCGATCCCGCCTATATCGAATCGCTGCTGTTCCGTCTGGTAAAAACCAACGCGATTACCGCTGCGGGTTTCGGCGACAGGCCGGTGATCCCGGCGGCAGAGTTCTTTATCTCCACGGTGGCCAAGGTCGTCGGCAAGGCGATGGCGGATCAGGGGATGAGCCAGGACACTCAAATCGCACTGCACGGTTTCCGCTTCACCAAAGGCGACGATGGCAAACCCGTGCCCTACAGCCCTACCAAAGAGACCTTCATGCAACTGAAAGCGCCGCCGCTCGCCGGGGTCTGGGCCACCGGCCCCTACCTGCACAACGGGTCCGTGCCGACCGTCTACGAACTGCTTTCACCTCCGTCCGAGCGGCGGGCGGTGTTCTGGACCGGCGGTCGCGAGGTTGACCGCGAGCAGCTCGGATTTGTCAGCGACGAGGCGCCGGGGCTATTCCGGTTTGACACATCGCTGCGGGGGAACGGCAACATGGGGCATGAATTCCCCAAGACAGGCCTGACCCCGGATGAACGGATGGCGATCATCGCCTATCTCAAGACACAGTGATATCGGGTGCCCGGTCGTCCCGATCGGGCATACGCTGCTTTTCTTTCACCCGCTGATTTGCAAGAGTTCGTGCAATTGCGCAGGGTGGCTAATGTGAATGACTGTTACAAACTCTATATGAACCCCATGGGATTTGAGACGGAGAGACTGTGATGACGAATTTCGAAGAAATGGTGCGCGAGTCCCAGGCTCAGGTCGCCAAGGGCCAATCCGAGATCAAGGCCATGACCAGCCGGATCGAGGCGGCGCGCGCCAAGATCGAAGCGGGCGAGGACGCCAGTATCGACATCGAAAACGCGACGCTGGACGATGTGCACGCCCATACCGATGTGATGACCGCGAATATCGCAGAACTGATCATGGGGCTCGACGACGTGACCAGCGCGTTTTCCAAGGATTTCGACGAAATGCGCTCCAAGACCGGATGGGAGAGCTTCGTCGGGATTTTCAGCCGTGGAAAATCGGAATCGATGCGTCAGGAACGCATGCGCATGGCCAACATCGATGACAAGCTGCAGGACCTGATCGGCAAATCCGACGTGATCGTCAAGCTGCTGGAAGGCCAGCTCGAAGTTCTGAACGAGCAGAAGGAAAAGGTTGGGACCAACCTCGCCAGCACTTTGGACGAGCGGGAGAGCACCGTTGGTGCGCTGGAGGCCGTGCGGGCCGACATTCTGGCCATGGACCCCAAGATCATCGAACTCGAAAACAAGATCAGCGTTGAACAGGACGCCGCGGCTCGGACCAAGCTGGAAACCGAACTGGCCGATTTGAACGCGAAATACAACGCCATGGTTCAGGACGAACAGGTCAAGCTGGCAAAGTCCCAGACGCTGGAACGCTATATCGAAAAGGGTAAGACTTGGGTCGACAGCCTGCAAAATCAGGCAGCAACGCAGATGGTTCTGATCAACAAGCTACAGACAGACACCGCGCAGCGGGTGGTGCTTTATGATGCGCTGACCAAATCGCTGAAGACCGCGCAACAGCAGGACGTGGCGCACCGGATCAACGAGATCGGGGTCAAGACCGATCAAGAGGCGCAAACCGCGATGGCCGCCATCGGCACAGCAACCAACCAGAAGATGGCCGACATGCTGGACGCGCATGAGGATCACATGGTTTTCGCCCGCGATGTGCTTGAGAAAAAGGCCAAGGCAGATGAACGGTTCGCCCGCCGGTTCGCGGCAATTGTCGAGAAGCATGACAAGAATTTGTATGGCGGGTAGTCCGCAGTGATCGACGCGCCAGATCACGATCACACCGGGCTGACGGACCTGTTCGCCAGCCGCCGCTATTTCCGCAAGTTCGAGGCGATCACCGGGCACCTGACGCGGGTCGCCGGCGCGATGGAGGCCGACGGATCCCTGAACAAGACCGAGGTCAAGGTACTGACCCGCTATGTCATGGCGCTGACATTCACCTTCCGCGCCCTGTCTATGAAATACCTGCTGGTCGGGCGTGACACCGGACGGTTCTTTGGCTCGCTTACGATTGACACGCACGAGAGCGGCTTTCCGGTCGCGACCGAGCTGATGACCATGGCCAACGATGCACAGCAGGCGGCAGCGCATCTGGCGAACATGCCGTCGGAGGCGGCACTCAAGGACGATATGGTGCGGGTCATCATCACAGACCGTGAAATCCCGACAAAGCTGCAATTCGCGCTGTCCCAAAGGCTGTATTATCAGGAATTGCTCAAGGGACAGTTGTTCTGGACGCAGAATGACCCCGACTGCGTCTGGCTGGGAAATGTGGCCGAAGATCGCCGCAGGTTCCTGCTGCATTGGGCCGTCTATGACAGTCAGACCAACCTGCCTGTGGTCTACCTGATGGAGCTTGAGGACACCGGCAGCAAGGCACTGCCAAAGGACGAACGGCGCTGGCCCGGAGTTCAGGCGCATCTGACCGCGCAGAGCCTCGGAGGGCTGAAACTCCTGACCATCGCACGCGGATTTGACGAGGATTTTTCGGATCTGCACCCCAAGCGCCTGCGCCGGTTCCATCTGGGACCGATGTATTCCAGCGCCTACACCCGACAATCCGGCCCTTTGCCCAAGGTGCTGGCCGATGCAGCCGCGCCGGAGGGGCAGGATTGGGCGCTCGCCTGGACCGCCGAAGACCTCCAAAGCGAACGGGTTGTAGAGGAGCGCGCCGGCTGGTTTTCCAAAGTCGAACGCGAGGTCTTTGCGCTCGATCCCTTTGCCGGGCGTGGGGCCGATACCGGTGCCACACAGACCGAACGCGCCATCATCCTGCCGCAGCGCCCCTTTCAGGTTCTGGCCGAGCGGAACCCACCGGGCTTTGCCGACGTGCGTAAATTTGTGGTCGGGGGCGGCGGACGGGTGCTCAGGTACTAGGTCTGTTCTGTTGATGCCGGTGATCGGCAAGACAAGTTGGCAGTTTCGGTGCTAGGTTTGCTCCATGAGGCTGTTTTCGGATTTTCAGACACCAGCCTGTTCACCAAGACGAGGGAAAGCGATGACCGAGAACAAACTGAGGACAACCCAGGGCAACCGGCGCAGATATGAGAGCGTTCTTGATACGATTGGTAACACCCCGACGATCCGCGTAAACAATCTGGGTCCCGAGGGGATCAACCTGTACGTCAAGTTCGAGGCGTTTAATCCGGCCGGATCGGTCAAGGATCGCCTTGCCGTCAACATCATCGAGGCCGCCGAACGCGACGGCGCGCTCAAGCCCGGTCAGACGGTGATCGAGGCAACAAGCGGCAACACCGGTATCGGGCTTGCGATGGTTTGTGCGCAAAAGGGCTACCCGCTCGTCGTCACCATGGCCGACAGCTTTTCGGTCGAACGCCGTCGGTTGATGCGGATGCTGGGCGCCAAGGTCATCCTGACTCCGCGCGCGGAAAAGGGGTTTGGCATGTACCGCAAGGCGGCGGAACTTGCCGAGGCGCATGGCTGGTTCCTTGCCCATCAGTTCGAGACCAAGGCCAATGCCCAGATCCATGCCGCAACCACGGCGCAGGAGATTCTGGGCGACTTCGACGACGTTCCGCTGGATTATTTCGTGACCGGATATGGCACCGGCGGAACGTTGACGGGTGTGGCTCGGGTGCTTCGCGACAAGCGGCCCGACACAAAGATCATCCTCTCTGAACCCGCCAACGCCGCATTGATCGATAGCGGCATTCCGACCGATCGCGACGCCTCTGGTGCCCCTACATCCGGCCACCCGGCATTTGAGCCGCACCCGATCCAGGGCTGGACACCGGATTTCATCCCAGCGGTCCTGCAGGAAGCGATCGACAATGGCAACTATGACGAGCTCCGGCCGGTGGCTGGCCCTGCGGGCATCGAATGGGCACGCAAGCTGGCCAGCAAAGAGGGCATCCTGACCGGAATTTCCGGCGGCGCGACCTTTGCGATAGCCATTGAGATCGCCCAGGAGGCAAAACCGGGCACGACGATCCTCTGCATGTTGCCGGACACCGGAGAGCGCTACCTCTCGACCCCGATGTTCGAGCATATTCCCGAGGAGATGTCCGAGGAAGAAATCGCGATTTCCCGTTCCACCTCGGGATATCAGCTGGATTGATATCTCTGATCGGATCCGTCGTCGAAACCGCATGCGATCAGGCGCTCTCCATGCCTGATCGGGTTGGCTGCGCAGCCGCACGCAACTATTGACCGGGCGATATGGGGGCCGCCGTCTCGCGCAGCTCAAGGGCAAGCTGATCGGTCAGAACGTTGACGGCGGAGGCGGAGGTGCCCGGATCGACCGGTGGCGAGGCGATCCCCTGTTCCGAGCCAGTGTCGAGGACGAGGGCGTGGCACAGCACGGTGGCGACATGGTCCACAACCGTTACGACAACAGATCGCCAACCTCGATTGTGTTCTTGACCATATTCGGCCCCACCCCGATCCGCCGCCAGCAGCGTGATGGTCCGTCTGTGACCCGCTCTTTCATGAATAGCACCGTCCCGCGTACGGCTCAGTCCAGAAAGCGGCGCGCCTGATCGCTGGTTTCAAATATGTGCGTGCGAGCCTCGGGAAAGACCTTGCCGAGCTTCATGCGCATGAAGGCCGATCCGGAATAACGTGAAACCTCGCGGTAGTAGCGTTCTGTAAGGCTGGCGACCATGCGGGCCCAATCCGTTTCGATCATTTCGTCGATGCGAAACCCGTCATAGTTGACGACCACATCCACACGCTGCTCCAATGGAGCGCAGGTTTCCGCCACCAGGTGGCCGACGCGGTCCACTTCGGCCCGTGAGCGCACCCGCATCTTTTCGAAATTGAGGAAGAGCTGGTGGTTCTCTGGGTCCAGTGCGACGCGGTCGGGCAGATCCAGATGCAGAAGATCGGTCCTCAAATCCATTTCGGCCGGTTGGAAAATGCGCACATCCATCACGGCGACCTCTTCAATGATCGGGCGCACTGCCATCTGGGCAAGAATATCGCGATCCAGATCGACGCCCGGCGCGATTTCAATCAGCTTCAGTCCCTCGGCAGTCAGCTCGAAAACACAGCGCTCGGTCACATAGGTCACCGGTTGGCCGAGACGCGCAGCACGGGCACCCGAAAAGGTGATCTGTTCAACCTCTTCCAGAAATTTGCGGGATTGGCCTTCGCGGTGGATCTCGATCGCGCCATCGGACACCGCGACCTCGAGACCCTGTGCGGTAAACGTACCGGCAAACACCACTGCGCGCGCATTCTGACTTATGTTGATAAACCCACCGGCACCCGCCAGCCGCGGGCCAAAGCGAGAAACATTGACGTTGCCGTACCGGTCCGCCTGCGCCAGCCCAAGGCAGGTCATGTCGAGCCCGCCGCCATCGTAAAAATCGAACTGATTGCTCTGCGGGATCACCGCATCGGTGTTCACCGCTGCACCGAAATCGAGCCCCGATGCCGGCTGTCCGCCAATCACGCCCGGCTCGGCCGTGAGGGTCATGTGCTCCAGCAGACCTTCTTCCGCGGCCACGCCGGCCACGCCTTCGGGCATGCCGATGCCCAGGTTGACCACGCCGTTCACCGGCAATTCGAACGCGCAGCGCCGCGCGATCACCTTGCGGGCATCCAGCGGCATCGGCGGAATTTCCCCCGACGGAGTGCGCATCCGGTTGGTGAACCCCTGATTAAAGGCCGTGGCATAGGTCTGGACATGGTTCTCTGGCTTTGCGACCACCACCGCATCGACAAGAATGCCGGGGATATGCACATCGCGCGCGGGCAGCGTGCGGGCTCTGGCTATCCGCTCAACCTGCACAATCACCACGCCACCGGCGTTCTTCACCGCCATCGCCTGTGCGAGGTTGTCGATGGTAAGCGCCTCGCGCTCCATCGTCACATTGCCCGCCTCGTCGGCCGTGGTGCCACGCAACAAGGCGACGGTCAGGCGTTGCGCAGGATAGAACAGCATCTCCTCGCCGCCGATCTCCATCAATTCGACCTGCGGCTCGGTCGAGATATCGTTGATCGCTCCGCCGCCCTGGCGCGGGTCGACAAAAGTCTCAAGACCTACCCTGGACAGCATACCAGGCTTGCCGGCCGCGATGTCGCGGTACAGCTGACTGATGCAGCCCTGCGGTAGGTTCCAACCCTTGATCTTGCCGGCCACCGCAAGCGCCGCCACTTTGGGGATCAGTCCCCAATGACCGCCGACAACCCGGCTCAGCAAACCATCATGCCCCAGCCGGTTCAACCCTCGTGTCTTGCCATCGCCTTGTCCGGCGGCAAAGACCAGCGACAGGTCGCGGGGGTTCCCGGTCTCGAGGAAACGCGTCTCGATGGCGGCCAGGAGTTCATCCGGCACTCCGATCCCAACAAAACCCGAGGTGGTTAGCGTATCGCCGTCCTTCACGAGGGCGGCGGCATCAGCGGCGGAAACGACCTTGTTCAACATGGGTCGAGCCTATGCCGCAGTCCTGCCACAGTCCACATGCAACGCAACGCCGTCCAACTGTTCGACGGTGACGAACAACTGGCTCGATTACGCGGCGAGAAGCCCGCCGAGGTAGGAAAGGAAGGAGTCAATTCATCATCCCACCAATCAAAGTATTGATAAACGGCAACAAATTGAGAATTCATGGTGCTGCTGCAGAGAATCGAACTCTGGACCTCTCCCTTACCAAGGGAGTGCTCTACCTCTGAGCTACAGCAGCGCCGTGCGCGGCTCATTAGACGCAAACGAGATATCCTGCAAGGACAAACTGGACCCTTTTTGTGCGCTGCGCTAGAGAGGGGCATGGCAGGCAACACCCCTCCCCGTCCGAACAAGCCAAGAGGTCAGAGCCGCGAGGATCGGCTCAAGTCCGCGCTCAAGGCGAACTTGGCACGACGCAAGGCGCAAGCGCGGGCACGTGCCGACGAGGCGGGCAATAAAGATGACAAGGAACAAGAGTAGATGGATTCGATTTTGGTAACGGGGAACGGACCTTTGTCCGGGCAAATCCCCATTGCGGGGGCCAAGAATGCCTGCCTGACCCTGATGCCTGCGACGTTGCTGAGTGACGAACCGCTGACCCTGACCAACGCACCCCGGCTCAGCGATATCCGGACGATGACCGAACTGCTCGCATCGCTCGGGGCAGAGGTCAGCCAGCTGCAGGACGGGCAGGTCCTCGCCATGTCCAGCCACGACCTGAACAATCACACCGCAGACTATGACATCGTCCGCAAGATGCGGGCATCGATTCTTGTTCTCGGGCCGATGCTTGCGCGGGACGGGCACGCGATCGTCTCTTTGCCCGGGGGGTGCGCCATCGGTGCGCGACCGGTTGACCTGCACCTCAAGGCGCTGGAGGCTCTCGGGGCCGAATTGGAGCTGAAGGACGGCTACGTGCATGCCCGGGCGCGGGGGGGGCTGAAAGGCGGCAAAGTCGACTTCCCGCTGGTGTCGGTCGGGGCGACGGAAAACGCGCTGATGGCGGCGACTCTGGCCAAGGGCACAACGGTGATTACGAATGCCGCGCGAGAACCGGAAATTGTCGATCTTGCACATTGCCTGCAAAAGATGGGCGCTCAGATCGAGGGGGAAGGCACGAGCACGATCACCATCCAGGGTGTCGACCGGCTGCATGGGGCCACTCATCCCGTGGTCACGGATCGGATCGAGCTTGGAACTTATATGCTCGCCCCCGCCATCTGTGGCGGCGAGGTCGAACTGCTGGGCGGTCGTATGAACCTTGTCGGCGCATTCTGTGAAAAGCTCGACGAGGCCGGGATCGACGTTCGCGAAACGGAACAGGGCCTGTCGGTCAAACGCCGCAGCGATCACGTGAAGGCGGTTGATGTCACGACTGAACCTTTTCCGGGGTTTCCAACCGATCTGCAGGCACAAATGATGGCGCTGTTGTGCACGGCTGACGGTGTCAGCGTGCTGGAAGAGAAGATTTTCGAGAACCGGTTCATGCATGCTCCGGAACTTTTGCGCATGGGGGCACGGATTGAAGTCCATGGCGGCACCGCCACGGTCACCGGCGTCGACAGGCTCAAGGGCGCTCCGGTGATGGCGACCGATTTGCGCGCCTCGGTCTCGTTGATCCTCGCCGGGCTCGCCGCCGAGGGCGACACGACAGTCAGCCGGGTCTATCATCTTGACCGCGGCTATGAGCATGTGGTGCGCAAGCTGGAAGGCGTGGGTGCAAAAATCGAACGGATCAAAGAGCAGTGACACAGGACGCGACATTCGAAGACGGCCGCGAAAGCCCGCTGAACCTCGGCGCGCAGGATGCCAGTGATCTGCAGGTCATTTCCTCGCTCGTACAGGATTCGGTCTTTCCGATCACGGAAATGCGCTGGCAGGCAAAACAGCATCGATTTGCACTCTTGCTGAACCGGTTTCGCTGGGAAGATGGTGCGCGCAATCGCCATGCACCCGAGCGGGTTCAGTCGTTGCTGGTGCTCGACAACGTCGTTGCGGTATCCTCGCAAGGCATCGACCGCAGCGACACGGATCTGATCCTGTCGCTGTTGTCGGTTGATTTCGAACCATCCGAGGACGGGGCGGGCGATCTAGTTCTGACGCTCGCGGGGGACGGAGCGCTCCGGTTGCGGGTCGAGGCGCTCGACGCCACGCTCAAGGACGTCACGCGCCCCTATGTGGCGCCCTCAGGGAAAGCGCCGGGCCATCCCGAATGATTCAGGCGCGCCTGCTTGGCCCGGCTGACGTCGGCATCTGGCGCGCATTGCGCAGTGAGGGCGTGCGGCTTTTCCCCGACGCGTTTCTGCCTTCGCCGAATGAGGTCGCGACCGTCAGCGAAGAACAAGATACCAGGATGATCGCGCAGGGCGGGCGGTATGGCGTATTTGATGACGCGACCGCCCTGGGCATCGCGGCATTCAGACAGGAGGGCTTTGAACGGGCGCGTCACAGGGCGTCGATCGGCCCTTTCTACATTACACCGCAGGCGCAGGGCTCCGGGGCAGCCGACACCCTGATCGCGGCACTCCTGAACCATGCAGTCAAAACAGGTGTCTGGCAGCTTGAACTCTGTGTCGCTGCGGCGAACGCGCGAGCGATTGCATTCTACGAACGACACGGGTTTCGGCGCGAAGGACGCTGGCCCAACGCAATCGTCACCGCAGACGGCCCGCAACACGACTGGTTTTACGTGCTCGAATTGCCACACGAATAAGTGGCGAGGCAAAAAAGAGCCCGCAGCAACGCCGGAAACCGTGTCGGGCTGCGTTGGAAGATCAAAGCCATTTCACACTAGGATTGTTTCATGCGTTTTCTGCTTTTCCCGATGTCGTTGCTTTCAGTGTTGCTGACCGGCGCCATATTCGGCTTCTTTTTTGCTTGGGTATGCTCCACGATGTGGGGGTTGGATCAGATCGATCCGAACATTGCGATCGAGGCAATGCAGGCCATGAACGCCTCGGTCCGCAACGCGGTCTTTGCCCCGGCCTTTTTCGGTACGCCGGTCGCGCTCTTGCTGACAACTGTCATAGCGTGGAAATCCGGCGCAACGCGATCGGCAATCTGGTTCGCTCTGGCCGGGATCATCTATATCGCGGGCGGCCTGATCCTGACCATGCAGATCAATGTCCCCATGAACGAAGCACTTGGCACCCTTGCCACACCGCTCGCGCCGGATGAGGCCGAACGTGTCTGGACCAACTATTCCGACGTCTGGCAATTCTGGAATCAGGTTCGGACCGTGGCTTCGGGCACAGCACTGGCAAGCGTCGGGCTTGGCCTCGCCGCATTGCCACACCGCCGCCCTTAGTCCTTGAGGCACCCCGGTCGTACGGGTATGTGGGCCGCCAAAGGAGTTCTACATGCCCCAATTTCTGGACACCACGTTGCCTGACTTTGAAGCAGCATTCACCGCTCTGCTGTCAGCCAAGCGCGAGGACAGCCCGGATGTGGATACGGTTGTCGCCAACATCATCGCCGACGTGCGTGCCCGTGGCGATGATGCCGTGATCGAACTCACCGCACGGCTTGACCGGCTGGAACTCTCTCCCGAAACCCTGCGTTTCACACCAATGGAAATCAAACAGGCCGTCGCGCAGGTAACGGAAAAGGAGCGTACCGCGCTGGCGCTCGCCGCCGAACGCATCCGTGCATATCACGTTCGGCAGATGCCCGAAGACCAGTCATGGACCGATCCCGAAGGTGCAACCCTTGGCTGGCGCTGGTCGGCGGTTTCTGCGGCCGGGCTCTATGTGCCGGGCGGTTTGGCCTCCTACCCGTCGTCGGTCCTGATGAACGCGATTCCCGCCAAGGTCGCCGGGGTCGAACGCCTCGCAATGGTCGTGCCGACACCCGATGGCGTGATCAACCCGCTGGTTCTGCTCGCAGCGCAGATCGCCGGGGTGGACGAAATCTATCGCATCGGCGGTGCACAGGCGATTGCCGCGCTCGCCTACGGCACGGCGACCATCCCGCCCGTGGACAAGATCACCGGCCCCGGAAATGCCTTCGTGGCAGCAGCAAAAAGACGTGTCTTTGGCAAGGTCGGTATCGACATGATTGCCGGCCCGTCCGAAATTCTCGTCATCGCGGACAAGGACAACGATCCTGACTGGATTGCGCTGGATCTGCTCAGCCAGGCCGAGCACGATGAAAGCGCGCAGTCGATCCTGATCACCGATGATGCCGGATTTGGCCGCGCCGTGGCCGATGCCGTAGAAACACGCCTGCAAACGCTGGAGCGTGCTGCCATCGCCGGGGTCAGCTGGCGCGATTTTGGCGCGATCATCACGGTGCGCGATCTGGACGAAGCGGCGGCCCTGTCCAACCGCATTGCGCCAGAGCACCTGGAATTGTGCGTTGCCGATCCGGATACACTCTCGGAACAGACAATCCACGCCGGTGCGATCTTTCTCGGACGCTGGACGCCGGAGGCGATTGGCGACTATGTCGGAGGCCCCAACCACGTCTTGCCCACAGCCCGCTCGGCCCGCTTTTCCTCGGGATTGTCGGTGATCGATTTTCTCAAGCGCACGACCCTGTCCCGCATGACCCCGGGTGCGCTGCGCGCTGTTGGCGTGGCGGCGGAAACACTGGCAATCTCGGAGAGCCTCGAGGCACATGGTCTCTCGGTCGCCGCACGACTATCGGCGTTGAACAGCTCGGACGGTGACTCCTAGACGTCCTCCGCTTGCCAACAGGCCTGTCAGCGGAAACGCTGGTCGGTACATCAGACAGCTCGTGAAACGACTGGCCCGGTTGCAGGGCAACTCTCAGGGATGGGGCAATTCCGGCACATTTTCCATAAATCGCCGCCGTTGACACCGCACCGGTGCGGCACCATGGATTGCGGCGGTCGGGCGATCAAGCTAATCCTGTCGAAATCGACAAAGGACAGGCCCGGATGAGTCACATAGCCCATATCGCGCTGGATGATGCCAATCTGCCAACGCCAACGCCCGAGATTGAACAAGAGCGCAAGGTCGCCATGTTTGACCTTCTCGAGGGAAACAGCTTTGCCTTGCCCAAACGCGACGACCGGCTGGTGCCTGACGGCCCGTATAACCTGAACCTGTCAATCCGGGACAAGCGCCTTGTCTTTGATGTGCGGACCCAAGAGGATCAGCTCGCCGCCGAGTTTCACCTGTCGCTTGGCCCATTCCGCCAGGTGGTCAAGGACTACTTTCAAATCTGCAAGAGTTACTACGACGCGGTCAAGACCATGCCTCCGGGCCAGATCGAAACCATCGACATGGCGCGACGTGGCATTCACGACGAAGGCAGCCGCGTCCTTCAGGAGCGGCTCGAAGGCAAGGCCGAGATCGACACCGACACCGCGCGTCGCCTTTTCACCCTGATTTCCATTCTGCATTTTGGAGGTTAGGGGTGCTGCCACTGCCCCAGTCGATCCTTTTCTGCTGCGACCATAACGCTGTCCGCTCGCCCATGGCCGAAGGGATCATGAAAAAATTCTACGGCACCGATACCTATGTGCAATCCGTCGGCGTCAACAACGACATGGAGATCGACGGCTTTGCCATCACCGTCTGCGAAGAGATCAATGTCGAACTGTCGCGTCACCGTTCGCGCAGCTTTGACGAGATGGAGCGATGGGGCGACGACTTGTCTTCGTTTGATCTGGTGGTGGCTCTCTCGCCCGCAAGCCAGCGCCGCGCGCTGGAACTGACCCGCTATTTTCACCTGACGGTAGAATATTGGCCGATCCTTGACCCGACGGGTCTCGGAGAGACACGCGATACCAAGCTTGCCAGCTATCGACAGACCCGCGACCAGATCGTCAATCACCTCACTCACCGCTGGGGCGACCCCATAGAGACGAAATGACCGACACAATCAAATCCGATCGCGATGCTCACAATCCCCCTTTGCCTCGGGGCACCGCATGAGCGTCGCCGTTGTCATCGTCGCCGCAGGGCGGGGTCGCAGGCTCGGTGCGGAGACACCCAAGCAGTATATCCCGCTTGGCCCGACGTGCGCGTTGCGCCGGGTCGCAGAGACGTTCCTGTCCATCAGCGCCGTGCGCTGGATCGTTCCCGTAATCCACCCCGATGACCGCACCCTGTGCCTGGACGCGCTGGAGGGGCTGCGGGATGCGCGGCTCTTGCCTGCTGTCGACGGCGCCGAGACACGGGCCAAATCGGTACGCTGCGGATTGGAACACCTTGTGCCCCACGGCCCGGAATTGGTGCTGATTCACGACGCTGCCCGCCCTTTTCTGCCGACAACCGTGATTTCCGGTGTGATCGACGCCTTGCAGCACGGCGACGGCGCCTGCGCTGCCTTGCCGCTGGTAGATGCTCTCTGGACATCGCGTGACGGTGCGGCGCTGGCACCGGTGCCACGTGACGGAGTGTGGCGGGCGCAGACGCCGCAGGGCTTTTCATTCGACAAGATCCTGAAGGCGCATCGCAATCATGACGGGACTGCAGCGGACGACGTTGCCGTTGCCAGAGAGGCCGGTCTTGGTGTGACCTTTGTGCAAGGCACGGAGCGGAACTACAAGATCACCACCGCAGATGATCTCGCACGCGCAACGCAGGACGCAGAGGTTCTGGACGCAAAGCGCGGTGGTGCCGACGCGAACAGTGCCAAGCGACGTTAAGACGTCGGCCTAGTTTTCCTGGCCTTGACGCATGAGGCCGAGCGAAGGGGCCTCGCCAGGTGCCGACACGATATGATAGTCAGCCGAGGTGCCGTCTGCGGGTTGCCCTGCCGCATCGAATTCCTCCTGTTCGCCGCCGGTCGTCCGGGTCCATCCTTCAAGCGTGCCGTCCAGAGCATAGTTGAATCGATCAACCCAGGGTGCGGACCAATGCAGCCGTGGGTCATAATACACCTCTCGCCCCTTGGCATCGTAGTCGACGCTGACGAGGCGCGCGGTCTGTCCCGGCGGCGCTTCATAGGTCCGGATCTGATGGGTGGGAAAACTGATGGAAATGATCGCCGGTGCGCTTTCTGATCGTCCGTTCCAGGCAAAGACCCCGATATCGACCCGCGATGTCTCCAGCCCCTGATCATCTGCAGGGTTGCGAGAGGGAAGCACAAAAGTGTTGTGCCAGTTCACCGTGATCCGCGCCATCTTCTTGTCATGTCCCAACGGTTCGATGCGAACTCGTGCCGGATCACCGCGCAGCAGCACCCAGTCAAATCGCAACTCATGGCCATTCGGATCAACGGTTGATGCAGCACTCACGACCATCTGGCGTTCCCACGCGAAACTGCGCCAGATGCGGGCAATGGCCGATGGCGTCGTGAACAGATGCTCGTCAAGCCCGGCCAATCCGGCACCCTGGGCAAAGTCCTCTTCGACGATCTTGAGACGAACGACTGGCGGAATGTCATCGGGTCGCATCGCGGCGGCCTGCCCGATCATGCGTTCTGGCCGAAGCATGTCCGATGAAAACACAGTGGGATGCGCGATTGCAGACAGGTAGCTGGCCTGGGTTCTGACCCCGTTCAGGTTGCGCCGCATGATCATCTGCACCGTGGGAGCGACAAGACCGTTTTCCTCGAGCGCCGCGCGCGTATCGGCGGGAAAGGCGGCGAGCGTCATCGCGATGGCGTCCATGAAGGGATGATCGGACCCGGACGACCCCTGGCTGATCGTGGTGTAAGGCCAGTTTGCCGGGTACAGATCGACGGCATCATGATCGCGATGCTCTGGATACATATAGAGGCTGTTTGACACATAATCCCGATAGGCGCGCGCCGCCCCGCCGGGCGCGGTCATGGCGTGCCTGACAAGACTCCGCGCGTGCAGACCCGATGTCATCGCCGTCGACGAGTTCCCGAAGACCAGTGCCGGTATTAGAACCGGTCCCGCCAAACCGTAGTCAACGCTGCCGGCGACGAGGTCCGTCGCATATCGAAGGAAGGTCAGGTTTGGAAATCTGGATGACGGAAGCGTCGAATGGTCCCGATCCCGGTTGTCATAGAGAATTCGGTCAAAGCCCTGCGAGACCCCACGCGCCACGAGGCCACGCAATTGTCGGGCCGCATTGCTTTCATCGGCAAGTTCAACAACGGGCAGCGCCGGATCGGCTGGCAGGCCCGCAATTTCCTGAGCGATCATCGGCCCGCTACCAAGCCTTGTCAGATCGTCCAGCGTGAGGGTCAGGTCAGCCGCATCCGCGCCCGCCCCCGCAAGTCCGAACGCAACCATCCCCGTGTACAATATGCGTTGCACCCAACAGGATCGCGTCGCGTATTGACAGAGCCCATCACGGTTCGACACCCGGTCACAACCACACTCCAGCAAGACAACCTCCTCCGTGCAGCCGAACAGGTCCCGTCATGGCCATAGATCTTCGGATACGCATCGCGGCGCCACTCTGCAGCGCAAACCGCACAAGGTGAAGCCCTCGATCACCTTCCGCGCCGACGGGTTTCGATAAATCCCCGGGTTTCGCCCGACCCAACACGCCGCAATGCGGCCTGCCAGCGGGTGCTGTTCGCCTGCTGCCTCTTGTCGTTCCCGCAACTCCACGGCACAAAAAGGCAATGAACGGGCAGCAAGAGACCGCGATTCGATCTAGCCGCCAGCCCGAATGGTCATGGCGTCCTGCTCCCGTTGTCGTTGCCATCTTTGTCGTCACCTGTTCTATCGAATTTCTGTTGGAGGCCAGCGATATTGGCGTGATCGGCAGCACCCGATGGCGCGGGATTGCCTATGAAAACGGTGCTTTCTGGGTCGGTTTGCTCGACAACTGGAAACCGAACTATCCTGCGCAACCCTGGTTGATGTTCCTGAGCTATCAGGGCCTGCACACTGGATTTTCCCATCTCGCGGGTAACATGCTTGTACTGCTGATTGTCGGGCACATCGTGGTTCGGCGGGTCGGCCAGACATGGTTTGCCGCCATTTACGTCGTGTCCGGCATCGGCGGCGCCTTGGGGTTTGCCCTGCTCAGTGACAGCGCGCAACCCATGGTCGGAGCGTCTGGGGCCCTGTTCGGTCTGGTTGGCGCGTGGAAATGGCAAGATTGGTTCTTCAGTTTGCAGAACGGTTACAGCCGCAGGTCCCTTGTCACGGACATCATGGGCCTGATCCTTCTGAACATCCTGCTCTGGGTTATTCAGGGTGGGCAGGTCGCATGGGAAACGCATTTGGGCGGTTTTCTGACCGGATGGCTCGCCGCGACGCTCGTAATCCCGCGCCAAGAGGATTCGGATCACCAGGCTTGATACCTCTCGCACGCCGCCAAACGAAACAATCCAAGATCAGATGTGTGACTGTTTCCAATATCCAAGGCGATTCCCTTGATTTTAACCAAGAGATCGCGAACATCATTCCGCAGACTCTTAAAGATGTATTAGGTGAACCCTATACAGAGCGCAGGCACCATGTGGGTGTATGGCGCAAACGAGTGACCAGTTGAGTAGCAAGTAGGAATACCATGTTTAACAGTTTTAGAACTCTGGGAATGGCCGCCGTTCTGGTCTCATTGCCAGCCTTGGCGTCCGCCGCCACCATCCGTGTTTACGACATCGCTTCAAAGCCCAAGGTCCTGCTTGAAAGGGTTCTGGATACCGGCGACATGACCAGTGCCAGTTCGGCAGGGGCCGCCGCCAACATGACGTGGGACATCACGGTGACCCCCCAGGATGTCGCCGGGCAATCCCGATTGAACACGATCGCGGTCACAACGCACGGTGTCGGCGCGATCATGATTCTCGTCTCCGAAGACAATTTTGGCGCCGGCGCGAACGGGATGACCACGTCAAGCGTTCAACTGGATGTGGCCGCAACGACCATAGGCAGATCTCTCATGGTCAGGGGTTACGTGGATGATCAAAACAGGCTGTTCTCCAGGGGCACGACCATCGACCCGAGCGGTGTTCTGCTCAGGAGTGCGGTCGGTGGCTTTCAGACCGGTCAAAATACGATGAACATGTCCCTGACCGATCCGTTTTCGATGACCACCGCATTCATGATCCGCCACAATGACGAGACTGACATGACGTCGTTCGATGCGACACAGGTCTCCGCCGTGCCCGTACCTGCCGCCGGATTGCTGCTCCTAACCGCTCTGGGTGGTCTGGGCGTCATGCGGCGCCGGCGCAAGGCGTCCTGACCGCGCCAGTTCCGAGAACAGCGCAAGAATTCGCGGGGCCATTTCGGCCCCGTTTTTCTTTGCCAATGCACCTGCGCCAAGCCCAGGCGGTCGAAACGAGATGTCTGCCAAGCGCACAGTCCATGAGGGACAGCACCACGGCATCGGACACTCATGCGATCTGATGCGGTAAGTCTGTCTTTGCTGACATGGGAACAGCGATGCAGGATGGTGGAAACCGGTGGAACCACTGGCCGATGATCATGCCCTTGCTCGCACTGGTGCATCCATCATGAGGCAAAAGCACTGAGATTTGGAGCGTTTCGCGGTTAACTTGGGCCATCTGGCATCGCCAAACGCGTTGAAATATATGATTTCAAGCAGGGTTGGCTGATGCAGGTTCACCGCGAAGCGCCTCAAAGGATTTGATGACCTGAGGCGCGCGTTCTATGCATGTGCTTCGGAATCGTAGCTGCGCTCGCAAAAGAACACCCCATCGTCAATGACCGACTGCACAACCAAAGCAGTGATGGTCTTGCTGACTTCCTCGGTCCAGCAATAGAGCAATGCAAAATCGCACAGTTGATTGACAAGTCGGGGCACTCCGCCGGTGACGCCATGTATCAGTGTGCAAGCGCCAGTGGTAAATATGTCGGTATCGGCGCCGGCAACTTTCATCCTGTGCCGGATATAGGCCTGCGTCGCCTCTGCATTCATCCGATTGAGATGAAAACTTGACGAAATACGCTGAGCCAGCTGGCTCATGCTTGGATGGCGCACCATATCCCGCAATTCGGGCTGCCCAACAAGGATCAGCTGGACAAGTTCATCCTTGTTGGAGTTGATATTGATCAGCATACGCAACTCTTCGAGGCCTTCGCGCGATACGTTCTGCGCCTCGTCAAAAACCAGCACAACCCGCTTGCCCCGCGCATACTCACTGATCAGAAAATCCTGAAGCGCCTGGAAATGCTGAACATATGCGTCGTCTGCGTCAAACGGAATGTCCAGCGCGTTCAGCACCCACTGCAGGAGTTCACCGCGGCTTCCCTGTGCGTTGGATACAAGGCCGACGGTCACATCATCCTCCATTTGCCCAAGGAGGTTTTGCAGCAGCGTGGTCTTGCCTGCGCCAACCTCACCAGTCAGCATCGTAATCGGCGCGTGCGACAGGACGCCAAACTCCAGCACCGCGTAGGCACGCCGGTGCTGTGGGGACCAATAGATGAATTCGGGGTCAGGGACGAGCGTGAATGGTCGCTCGGTCAGGCCGAAATAGCCAAGGTAGAATGAAGATTGTGTCATCTTGGATCAGGTACCTGAAAACTGGTTGCTACTCATACACTACTGTCGGACTTGCTTGAGACCGGTTAACACCAAACCCACTTGGGTCATTCCTTTGCGGAATACAAGAGACCCGCATGCGCCATCAATCAACACGAACTGACCTACCTTTGATCTAGGTGCTCGCCTGAAACGGCGAAACACGTGGTTTTGTCGCACATACTTGCCGCGCACGGACAGGATTCGCCCCAGCCAGATCGCCGATGGGCCGACTCAGCTCCCGTTTTTCACCCGGGCCCCGTTGTCATGATAGTCAACTAAATCGAAACAATGTAAGATGTGTGCCCAAATTGTGGCAACACCGGGTTACGCAACGTCCGCTCGCCTCAGCGCCCGCACCCTGAACAGCGCGCGAAACTGGTGTTTGGCCAGATCTCACAATTAATTTATGTCCACAATATCCAACAAGATTACAATTTTTCAATCACTTACCTAAAGTTCACAACTTATGGCAGTACAGAAAGCGGTTGTTTATGCGCAAATTTCCATTAAATTGTAGATCATTGCTAGTGTAGCTGTGGCGGCCGATTTTGGTCGTGTCTTGTAACTAATAACCTTGTTAAATTTAAGTGAGTGTTAGATGACTATTCAAATTAACGAACCGACACGCCTCGACGGAGTGTCTCTTTCCGATTTCGTCCCATCCACATATGGCCGCAAGCTAGACCTTTATACCGGTCTTGGAAAACGCGTTTTCGACATCATGATCGTTCTGCTGACCGCCCCGGTCACGATCCCTCTGATGTTGTTCACGGCCTTTCTCGTGGCGCGTGACGGAGGGTCCCCGATCTACGTCCAGAAACGGATCGGTAAGAACGGTCGTATCTTCAACATGTACAAACTCCGCACGATGGTCTCGAATGCCGATGAACGGCTGGCCGAGTACCTGTCAGAGCACCCTCAGGCGCTCAACGAGTGGACTCATAGCCAGAAACTTCGGCACGATCCGCGCGTGACGCGCATTGGCGCATATCTGCGCAAGTGTTCGCTGGATGAATTGCCTCAACTCATCAACGTGTTCCTGGGTGACATGGCCCTTATTGGACCGCGCCCCATGATGATCGACCAGGAGAACATGTATCCCGGGCGTGCCTACTACTGGATGCGTCCCGGCATTTCTGGCCTTTGGCAGGTGACCGAACGCAACGAAAGCGCCTTTAGCGATCGGGCGCGTTACGATGACAAGTACTTCTACAACATGTCATTCGCAAATGACTGCAAGATCATTGCCAAAACCTTTGTTGTCGTGGTCCGCGGAACCGGATACTGATTCCGCCGTAACCACAACAACCCGAGGTTTAGTAGAGTGCAGAATGTTCGGATCAACCGCGTGCGTGCGCGCGCCGGTCGCTTAGGCCTCGCCATACTTCTTACGGCGGGGCTTAGTGTTGCTGCGGCATGTGATTCGTCCGAAGAACGCGCCGAGTCTCATTATCAATCCGGCCTGGCGCTACTGGAAGAGGGCGATGTTGAACGCGCCCTGATCGAATTCCGCAACGTTTTTGAATTGAACAGCACCCACGAGGGCGCCCGAGCCGCCTATGCCCGCGCACTGCATGATCGCGGACAACTGAACGAAGCGTATGGCGAGTACCTTCGCCTGGTCGAGCAGTACCCCGAAAACGTGGAAGGTCAGCGCGCGCTGGCGGATATTGCCGCGACGACGCAAAACTGGTCTGATGCGGAAATTCACGTGGCCAAGGCTCTGGCGCTTGCCCCCGACGACATTCTGATGCTCTCCATCGACAATGCCGTTGACTATTTCAACGCCGTCAAAGCGCGCGAGGACGAGGGGCAGCAAGCGGCGATCGTGAAGGCACAAGCCTTGATCGCGGACGACAACGGCCTCAAGAATGCGCGAAATGTCCTGATCGACAACCTTCTGCGCAAACAGGATTGGTACGCGGCGCTCGATGCAATCGACGACGGTCTGGCGGTCGACCCTGACCAAAAAGGGCTGTACAGCATTCGCTTGGGCATCCTGCAGCAGATCGGAGATCTGAACGGAATCGATGCCCAGCTTCGTGACCTCATGGAACGCTTCCCCCAGGAACGTGGCGTATACAAGCAGACCCTGGTCCGCTTTCTGATCAAACAGAAAAAGCTCGACGAGGCGGAAACGTTCATCCGGGCAGAGGCCGAGCGTGACGATGCCAGCCCCGATGACCGGGTGTTTCTCATCAGCTTTCTGGAACAGATGCGCGGTCAAGAGGCGGCGTTGGCAGAAGTCGAAGCGCAGCTCGCCGCCGGCATCGCGGATAGCGCGACCTTTCGGTCCATGCGTGCCAAGCTGAGATTCCAGATGGGCGATGTCGACTCTGCCATCGCCGAAATGGAAGACCTGACCGCGAATGCCGAGCGCACCGACCAGACGCGCGGCTTTGAGGTTGATCTTGCGCGAATGCTGTTTCAGGAGGACAACGCCGTTGGTGCCCGGGCCCTGGTGGAAAAGGTCCTTGCCGAAGATCCCGCCCAACCCGATGCGGTCAAGCTCAAGGCGAATTGGCTGATTGACGACGATGAAACTGCGGATGCGATTGTCATGCTGCGGGATGCACTGAACGATTCCCCTGATGACGCCGACATCATGTCACTGATGGCCCGCGCCTACGAGCGGGAAGGAAATCAGGACCTGCGCTCTGAAATGCTGGCGCTGGCCGTTCAGGCATCGGGCAAAGCCCCCGCCGAATCCCTGCGCTATGCCAGTTCCCTTGCCGATAATGACAATCTGCTGGCAGCGGAAGGTATCCTGATCGACGCGCTGCGACTCACCCCGCAGAATCCCGCACTTCTGAGCGCGCTTGGAGATGTCTACACCAGACTGGAAGACTGGTCGCGAACCGACGATGTGATTGCGGCTCTTGGTGCGCTCGACGACCCGAACGCCAGACGCCAAGCCGCCGAACTGACAGCGCGCAAATTGACTGGCCAGAACCGCTCCGAGGAGCTGACAGCCTTGCTGGAAGGGCTCGAGAATGACCCGGCACTGGGCAAGAGTGCGCAATATGCGCTGCTTCGAAATCGGCTGGAAACGAGCGGACCGGAAGCTGCCGAAACGTATCTGAATGAATTGCTGGCCCAGAACCCCGAAGACCCGACCCTGCGCTTCATGAAGGGCGGCTTTCTTGCCGAGGCCGAGGAAATCACGGAGGCCGAAGAACAGTTCCGCGCATTGGTCGCCGAAAATCCGAAATACGCAAATGTATGGATCGCGCTGTATCGCATGAAGCAGCAGGCGGGCGACCTGGACGGTGCCAACGGCGTTCTGGAAGAAGCTCTTGCCGAGCTTCCGACAAATGGCACGTTGCTATGGGCCAAGGCCGGAGAATACGAACGCGCCGGCGATCTGGACGCGGCCATCGAGATCTATGAGACCATGTATGCGGTGAACTCGGATTCACTGATCGTTGCCAACAACCTTGCAAGCCTGCTTGCGACTCATCGCGGTGACGACGAAAGCCTGCAGCGCGCCTACACGGTAGCCCGCCGCCTGCGCGACAGCAACGTTCCGGCGTTTCAGGATACGTATGGATGGATCACCCACCGCCGCGGCAGCTATGAAGCCGCGCAGGACCATCTGAGAGCCGCCGCCCAGGGTTTGCCGAGGGATGTGACGGTGCAGTACCATCTGGCGGCCAATCTGGCAGCGCTCGATCTGACCGAAGAAGCCCTCGCACAGTTCCAGAAGGTAAGGGCCATGATCAATCCCGACAATCCGCCGCCGTTCGCGACGGACGTCGACAGTGAGATCCAGAAACTCAGCCAACTGCCAGCCGGCGACTAGAGCGTTTCACCCCAAACCTGCAACACCTGACGCTGCCTGAACTCATGGATTTCAACGCGTCAGGTGATGCCAGATGATCCCAGTTTCACGCGAAGCGCCTGACCTGCCCGCGGCGATCCCCGGATTATGACGAGAGGCGGCTGAGCCTTCAGAACCGCCCCGAGATCGGGACGGTTCTTTTTTCAGTTCAACAAGAGAACACCCAAGCTGAATGCAATGGCGTCAGACACCGGTATCGATGTCGAGACCACCGAGCAGATCTGCTCCAATGACGGCTTCGTCAGGGTCGCCGCCTTCGCCGCCAACCGCATCCAGCGCACAGGAATCGACGCTACATGACATCTCGGCTTCGGCTAGTCCATCCGCCCCACAGGCATATCCACCGCATTCACCACTTGCTGCGGCGGCAGCCGGAAAATTCCATCCCTCGTCGCCTTCATCGCCCTCGTTACCTTCGTTGTCCTCGTCGTGTTCGCCGCCTTCGTTGTATTCGTTGTCCTCATTGCCTTCGTCGCCGTTGTTCTCGTTGTCGCCGGGACCAGAGTCGGCCCAGCTTTCGTCGCCTTCGTCGCCTTCATCGAACTCGTTGGCCTCATTGTCCTCGTCGTGTTCGCCGCCTTCGTTGTATTCGTTGTCCTCGTTGCCTTCGTCGCCGTTGTTCTCGTTGTCGCCGGGGCCAGAGTCAGCCCAGCTTTCGTCGCCTTCGTCACCTTCATCGAACTCGTTGGCCTCATTGTCCTCGTCGTGTTCGCCGCCTTCGTTGTATTCGTTGTCCTCGTTGCCTTCGTCGCCGTTGTTCTCGTTGTCGCCGGGGCCAGAGTCAGCCCAGCTTTCGTCGCCTTCATCCCCCTCGTCACTTTCGTTGGCCTCATCGTCTTCGTCGTGCTCGTCGCCTTCGTTATGTTCGTTTCCTTCGCCTACGCCTTCATCGCCCTCATTGTCCTCGTCGCCTTCATTTCCTTCATCATTCTCGTCGTTCTCGTTATCCTCGTCGCCTTCGTTGTGTTCATCCTTCTCGTCATCTTCGTTGTCCTCATCACCTTCATCTCCCTCGTCCAGCTCATCACCTTCGTTGTCCTCGTCGCCTTCGTCGTGCTCGTCCAGTTCGTCCTTCTCATTATCCTCGTCGCCTTCGTCGCCCTCATCTAGCTCGTCGTTTTCATTGTCCTCGTCGCCTTCATCGTTCTCATCTCGTTCATCGCCCTCATTATCCTCGTCGCCTTCATCACCCTCATCGAGTTCATCGCCTTCGTCGTCCTCATCACCTTCGTTACCTTCGTCGTTCACGCCGGTTTCATTGCCTTCGTTGTCTTCGTCGTGTTCGTTGCCCTCGTTGTATTCGTTGTCCTCGTTACCTTCGTCGCCGTTGTTCTCGTTGTCTCCGGGACCAGAGTCGGCCCAGCTTTCGTCACCTTCGTCCCCCTCGTCGAATTCGTTGCCCTCGTTGTCCTCGTCGTGTTCGCTTCCTTCGTTGTATTCGTTGTCCTCGTTACCTTCATCGCCGTCGTTCTCATTGTCGCCCGGACCAGAGTCGGCCCAGCTTTCGTCACCTTCGTCCCCCTCGTCGAATTCGTTTCCTTCGTTGTCCTCGTCGTGTTCGCTGCCTTCGTTGTATTCGTTATCCTCGTTGCCTTCGTCACCGGTGTTTTCATTGTCGCCGGGACCGGAGTCGGCCCAGCTTTCGTCACCTTCGTCCCCCTCGTCGAATTCGTTTCCTTCGTTGTCCTCGTCGTGTTCGCTGCCTTCGTTGTATTCATTGTCTTCGTTCTGGCCGACGTGTTCGTTTCCTTCGTTGCCTTCGTCTCCTTCATCCGCGTTGGATTCGTCTCCTTCATCCCCTTCGTCGCCTTCGTTGCCTTCATTGCCCTCGTCTAGCGTGGGTTCGTTGCCTTCGTCGCCTTCATTGCCTTCGTTGCCTTCGTTGCCTTCATCGGCACCACGCTCATCACCTTCGTCATTCTCGTTGCCCTCGTCGCCTTCGTTGCCCTCGTCCTGAGTGGGGTCTGCGCCGCCCTCGTTTCCTTCGTTCCCTTCATCCTTCCCGGCCTCGTTCCCTTCATTGCCTTCATTGCCTTCGTTGCCCTCGTTGCCTTCGTCGGCACCCGGTTCGTCGCCTTCATTACCTTCGTCGCCTTCGTTGCCCTCGTTGCCTTCGTCCAGCGTGGGTTCGTTGCCCTCATCTCCCTCGTTGCCTTCGTTTCCTTCGTTCCCTTCGTCCTCGGGTTCAGGTTCGTTGCCCTCATCCCCCTCGTCATAGCCGTCCTCATTGCCTTCGTCGTTCTCATCCCCCTCGTTGTCCTCGTTGCCCTCGTCGGCTCCACGCTCGTCCCCTTCATCCCCTTCGTTGCCTTCGTTGCCTTCGTTGCCCTCGTCAGCTCCGGGTTCGTCTCCCTCGTCCCCTTCGTTGCCCTCGTTGCCCTCATTCCCTTCGTCCTGCGAAGGATCAGCCGCGCCTTCGTTGCCCTCGTTCCCTTCATCGGCACCTGATTCGTTACCTTCGTCGCCCTCATTGCCTTCGTTGCCCTCATTCCCTTCATCGGCACCGGATTCGTTGCCTTCGTCGCCTTCATTGCCTTCGTTGCCTTCGTTGCCTTCGTCGGCACCCGTTTCGTTGCCCTCATCGCCCTCGTTGTCTTCGTTTCCCTCATCGCCTTCATCAAAGTCGTTGGGGTCTTCCGGTGGCATGCCGCCTGAAATCTGCCGAGCAATCGCTGCGGGGATTTCCTCGAAGAGTTCGGTTGATGAAAGCTCGTCAACTGCACTACGAATGAATTGGTAAATCACGATCTTCTTCCCTTCAAATGTCAACAATAGCGCCTCTAACGGCGCTCACGTTTCCAACAAATCGTACAGTGTCCCAGCCCGACAATTGGCTGCCCAAAGACCTGTGCGCATAGATATTCTGCCAATTCCACCTGCCCGTTCGCAAGGATATACGTTAACAGGTTGCATATTTGTTCTGGCCTACTGGCGAACCCTTTCCCGGCGCCGAACGCCAAGGCAATTGCACATAAACTGCCAATCGCACCCGACAAACGCGTTCCGAATTCGCCCCGGTGGTGCTGGGAGCTTCGGACATCGGCCGAAATGTCTCCCCCTGAAGGGCTTGCCCCCCCAGTCGATGGTTGGCAGAAGTGTCAAACAGCAGGAGAACCGCACATGGTCGACATCGCCACACGCGTCTATAACCACAAGTGGAAGATCGACCCCATCGTACGGTCGCTGATAGACACCGATTTCTACAAGCTGTTGATGTGCCAATCGGTGTTCCGCAACAAGCCAGATACCGAGGTGGCGTTTTCGCTGATCAACCGCACCACCCGCATCCCGCTTGCCGATCTGATCGACGAGGGTGAACTGCGCGAGCAACTGGACCATATCCGTTCGCTCAGCCTGAGCCGGGGAGAGAGCACATGGCTGCGGGGCAACACGTTCTATGGCAAACGCCAGATGTTCCGCCCGGATTTCATGGAATGGTTCGAGAACCTGCGCCTGCCGGCCTATCATCTGGAACGGCGTGGTGATCAATATGAACTGACCTTTGAAGGCAGTTGGCCCGAGGTCATGTTGTGGGAAATTCCCGCGCTTGCAGTTCTGATGGAACTGCGAGGGCGCGCGGTTCTCGACGGGATGGGGCGGTTCGAATTGCAGGTTCTCTATGCCCAGGCGATGACCCGGGTTTGGGAAAAGATCGAGCGGTTGCGCGATGTGGAACCGTTGGGAATTGCCGATTTCGGCACCCGCCGCCGCCATTCCTTCCTTTGGCAGGATTGGTGCGTGCAGGCGATGTTGGAAGGTTTGGGCAAGAAATTCACCGGCACCTCAAACTGCCTGATCGCCATGCGCCGCGAAGTCGAGGCAATCGGCACCAATGCCCATGAACTGCCGATGGTCTATGCCGCACTGGCCCAGGACGATGCGGCTTTGGCGCGCGCGCCCTACGAGGTGTTATCGGATTGGCATGAAGAGCACGAGGGCAATCTACGCATCATCCTGCCCGATACCTATGGCACGCAGGGGTTCCTGGACAACGCACCCGACTGGCTTGCCGGGTGGACCGGCATTCGGATCGACAGTGGCGATCCGGCCACCGCCGCCCGCATTGCAATCGATTGGTGGCAATCTCGCGGAGAGGACCCAAAACAGAAACGGGTGATCTTTTCCGATGGGCTGGATGTGGACAAGATCATCGAACTATCCCGCCAGTTTGCCGGTGAAACCAACGTTTCATTCGGCTGGGGCACGTTGTTGACCAATGATTTTCGCGGGCTTGTTCCCGATGATGCGTTGGCCCCGTTTTCCCTCGTCTGCAAGGCCGTTTCCGCCAATGGCCATCCGACGGTCAAGCTGTCGGACAATCCGGAAAAGGCAATGGGTCCTGCGGATGAGATCGACCGCTACAAGCGTGTATTCGGAGTCGGGGATCAGCAGCGGCTCGAGGTGTTGGTCTAGGGCTTCTGATCCGCAGAACACCAGAACAAGCCTCTCGCGCTGCTTCCGATTTGCGCCGCCTGTGCGACAGTTGCCAGCCGGATCGGCAGCAAGCTGAAATCAAATCTCTGAGTAGCCAGTCGCCTGCCCCCGGTCGAAGTCCGGCAACACCGGCGCAGCCGCGATCAGTGACTTGGTATAGGGATGTTGCGGGTCAGAGAACACCGCTTCGGTCACGCCTTGCTCGACGATTCGACCGGCCTGCATGACCAGAACGCGGTCGGTGACGGTGCGCACCACACTCAGGTCATGGCTGATGAACAGGTAGGTCAGGTCGTATGCGGCGCAGAGTTCCGCGAGCAGATCGAGGATCTGGGCGCGGACCGATACGTCAAGCGCACTCACCGCTTCGTCAAACAGGATCAACTCGGGCCGGATGATCAGGGCGCGGGCAATGGCGATGCGCTGACGCTGACCGCCGGAGAATTCGTGGATGTATTTTTCTGCGTCTTCCGGATGCAGGCCAACCGCCGTCAGCGCCTGGGCAATGGCATCGCGGCGCGCGGTGCCGCGCGGCGGGATGTCAAGCAGGTGGAACGGCTCGGTGATCAGGCGATCCACCCTGTGGCGTGGGTTGAACGAGCCGAACGGATCCTGAAACACGACCTGCATCTTGCGCCTGACGGAAATGTTCGGAGCGTTTCCTGCAAAGACCGGCGCACCATTCAGCATAATCTGTCCCGCTTGCACCGGCTCCAGCCCCAGAATGGCCCGCGTCAGCGTCGACTTTCCGCAACCGCTCTCGCCTACCAGACCCAGGCGCTCGCCGCGGTTCAGGATAAAGCTGGCATCATCGACAGCGCGAAAATGGCCGGGATTGCCAAACAGCGTGGTGCGGGGCAAACGATAGTCCCGCACCACGTTCCTGACCTCCAACAGCGGCACCGGCGGCGGCGGCGCGGGCAGCGCGACCTTGTGCGATGACGCATTGAACAACATCCGGGTATAGGGGTGCTGCATGTTTGCCAGCAGCTCACCCGTCGGCCCGGTTTCCACCACCTCGCCATGACGCATCACCACGATCCGGTCGGCCATATCAGCGACCACGGCAAGGTCATGGGTGATCATCAAGAGCCCCATGCCGAAATCCGCAACCAGCGATTTCAACAGGTCCAGAATCTGCGCCTGTGTCGTCACATCCAGCGCCGTGGTCGGCTCATCCGCGATGAGCAGCCTGGGCCGCAGGGCGATCGCCATCGCGATCACCACGCGCTGCCGCTGGCCTCCGGACAGCTCGTGCGGATAGCGCGAAAGCGGGAACCGCTCCGCGGGCAATCCCACGCGATCAAGCATCTCGCGCGCGCGCTCCTTGGCGGCATCGGGCGACATCGCCTTGTGAACGAGGATGGTTTCCGCGACCTGATCACCGATGGTCTTGACCGGGTTCAGCGCGGTCATCGGCTCCTGAAACACCATGCCAACCGCGCGACCGCGTATTGTGCACAACTCCGCTTCGGTACTGCTCAGGATTGCCCTGCCTTCAAGTCGGATGGTCCCGCTGGCGCGCGCGAGCGTCGGCAACAGCCCCATCACGGCCAGCGCCGTCATCGATTTTCCAGACCCGCTCTCACCGGTTACGGCAACGATCTCTCCCGGTTGGACGGTCAGCGACACGCCTCTGAGGATCTCGGTTCTGTGGATGGCCAGCGACAGGTTATCGATCTCAAGCAAACTCATGCGCGGCTGATCCTCAAGCGGGGATCAAGATAATCGCGCAACCCGTCGCCCATGAGATTCAGGCCCAACACCGTGAGCACGATGGCAATGCCGGGTGCCAGCGCCAGGTGCGGCGCGATGCTGACCATGGTTTGCGCATCCGCCAGCATCCGCCCCCAACTGGGCGTCGGTGGCTGCGCACCCAGCCCGACATAGGACAGCCCGGCCTCGGCCAGAATACCAAGGCTGAACTGAATCGTGCCCTGCACGATCAGCAGGTTGGTAACATTCTGCAGAATGTGTTCAATGGAGATGCGCGCTCCGGACTTGCCCGCGACACGAGCAGCCAGGATAAAATCACGCTCCCAAAGAGACAGCGCAGCGCCCCGCGTGATCCGGGCGAAAACCGGGATGTTGAAAATCCCGATGGCGATGATCGCATTGACCGCACCCGCCCCGAACACCGCCGTGATCAGGATGGCGATGACGAGGCTCGGAAAGGCAAAAACGAGGTCATTGCCGCGCATGATGACCTCGTCCAGCCAGCTGCCCTTGCGCGCCGCAGCCGTGAGGCCCAGTGGCACACCGAGCAGCATGCCGATGCCGACCGCAACCAACGCCACGGCGATCGAGGTGCGGGCGCCGACCATGATCATGCTGAAGATATCGCGACCGAAATGGTCCGTTCCGAGCCAGTGGGCCGCGTTCGGGACCTGCAGCTTGGCCGGGATGTTCATCGAAGCGTGACCATATGGGGTCCAGACAAAGGACACCAGTGCCATCAGCAAGACCAGCGAGGACAGGACCACGCCAAGGATCAGGTTCCGCGTCATGTCCGCGCCCTTAGCCGGGGATCGACCAGCGCATAGGCGAGATCAACGAGGAAATTGACCATGATGACTGAAAACACGAGCAACATCACCACGCTTTCGACCACGATCAGGTCGCGGGAGCTGATCGCCTGAAACACCAGCCGCCCCAGCCCCGGCAGATAGAACACCTGTTCAATGATGATCGCACCGGCCAGCAGGAACGAAAATTGCAATCCGATGATCGTCAGAACCGGGATCAAGGCATTGCGCACCCCGTGCCGCCACAGTGTTTGCCGCCGGCTCAGCCCCTTGGCGCGGGCGGTGCGCATGAAATCCTCTCCCAGGATATCCAGCAGCGACGAGCGCATCACCCGCGCAAGAATGGCCGCCTGTGGCAAGGCCAGTGAAATCGCCGGAAGCGTGAGAGAGTGCAGGCCCGCCCAGAGCCCCTTGTCCCAACCCACAAAGCCACCCGCGTTGAACCAGCGCAGGTTGATGGCAAAGACCAGTACCATCATCATCGCAAACCAGAAATTCGGAATCGCGACACCCAGCTGTGTCGCGCCCATCACCGCGACGTCACCGGGGCCGCCCCGACGCGCGGCGGCATAGATCCCCGCCGGAAACGCAATGAGCGTCGAGATCGTCAGCGCATACAGCGCAAGCGGCAGGGAGACCCAGAGCCGGTCTGCGATCATATCCGCGACCGGCGTGCGGTAGGTATAGGAGGTGCCGAAATCTCCCCCGAGCATTCCACCGGCCCAGTTCAGGTACCGCGCCCATTTTGGGACATCGAGCCCGAGTTCACTGCGCAGCGCGGCAACCGTGTCCGGCTGGGCATTGATCCCAAGCATGAAGCTGGCGGGATCACCTGGGGCGACCTCGATCACAAAGAATATGACCAGCG
This sequence comes from Sedimentitalea todarodis, assembly GCF_032595355.1. Classification (NCBI taxonomy): domain Bacteria; kingdom Pseudomonadati; phylum Pseudomonadota; class Alphaproteobacteria; order Rhodobacterales; family Paracoccaceae; genus Sedimentitalea; species Sedimentitalea todarodis. The sequence continues at coordinate 51,246 of NZ_JASMWN010000020.1, forward strand.
AGGCCACGGCCAGGCTGATCAGGAGCGACATCAGGCGTTTGAGTGTATAACGCAGCATTGCAGGCACGTTATGCCGCTGAACCGACCGGGTCCAGCGGCAGATTCCTACAGGGCGTGTCTAGGGCCAGACAAGGCCAGCCGCAGAGGAAATCAGGTTGCTATTCTGCCCAGCGAACGGCGGTCAGATCCGTTGCCTGCGTTGGAGCGTTCAGCCACAGGCCCTGCACCCCGGTCCTTGCCACCGTAGGCCAAGCCAATTGAAACAGATATCCGTTGACGTAGTCTTCGGAGAGGATGGTTTGCGCCCGCTGTAGCATCTCGGTCCGTTTGGCTGCGTCCGTGGTGCGGTTCAACTCGGCCATCAGATCCTGAAAGGCCTTGTTATCATACTGGAAATAGTAATCCGGGCGGGCGTAGATCCCGATATCCATCGGTTCGGTGTGGCTGACAATGGTCAAGCCGAAATTCTTGCCGCGAAACACAGTCTCCAGCCACTGGGCCCATTCGACATTGATGATCTCGGCCTTGATCCCGACCTCGGCCAACTGCGCGGCAACAATCTCGCCTCCTCGCCGGGCATAGGACGGCGGCGGCAGGTGCAGCGTGGTTTCAAACCCGCCTGCAAGCCCCGCTTCGGCGAGCAGTGCCTTGGCCTTTTCCGGGTCGTAGGCAGAATTGCCGGTCAGGTCGACATAGGCAGGGTGGTGCGGTGCAAAATGCGTACCGATGGGCGTGCCCAGTCCGAACATCGCCCCATCAACAATCGCCTGACGGTCGATGGCATGGGCGAGCGCCTGGCGAACCAGTATGTTGTCAAACGGCGGCTGCTTGTTGTTGGTCGACAGGATCGTTTCCCCTTCGCTGGACCCAAAAACCACCTGAAACCTTGGATCAGCCTCAAATTGCGGCAGGTTTTCGGGCGCGGGAAAATTGGGGTATGCGTCGACATCCTCGGCCATCACTGCGGCGAACGCAGCCGTCGGGTCGCTGATAAACTTGAACGTCGCAGTGTCGAGAACGGCTGGCGTGCCCCAATACTCCGGATTCTTGGCAATCTCGATCTTGTCGCCCTGAACCCAGTCAACAAACTTGAACGCGCCGGTACCGATCGGGTTTGTCTTGATCGTCTCGATGCTCTCGGGCGCGACGATCACCGCGTCGCCCCAGGCCAGATTGAAGAGAAACAGACCATTGGGTTCGCTCAGCGTGATCTTGACGGTCAGCGGATCCACGACTTCGACGTCAGAAATCGCTTCGAACAAGGCCTTTTGTGCATTCACGCTGTCTTCGCCGCGGGCACGGTCGAGGCTGAATTTCACATCTTCAGCATCCATTGCCGTACCGTCGTGAAACGTTACCCCGTCCCTCAAGCGGAAGGTGTAGACCAGCCCATCGTCGGAAATCTCCCAGCTTTCGGCCAGCCCCGGCACGACCGAACCATCCCCCATGAAGCGGGTCAGTCCCTCGAAGATGTTGGAATAGACCACCGAGTCGATGGCCCCCGCAGCGGCGCTGGTCGGGTCGAGATGAGGTGGTTCAAGTTGCAGCGCGACGGTCAGGTCGCTCTGCGCCTGCGCCGCGCCCAGCGACGCGGCAAGGGCCAAGGCGCTGGCAAAGGCCAGCCCGGAAATGGATTTCATGTTAAACTCCCTGTCGGTGACGTGATGCCTTATGCGGCAACTCCGATGCCATACTGGCCGAGATTCAGGGTTATTCAAGCCCTTAGTGGGGACCGCCGGCGCGACATGTGAAAGACAATGTCTCAATCGGATCGAGACACAGGCCGCCGCTATGCCAGGTGCGATCCGAAAATGGCCTCGGAGTGTTCGCTCAGGTAGATGCGCAGCCATGGCGTGAAACGGTCACCATGTGCGCTGACATCTTGCTGCAACGCTTCATAGCTGATCCAGCGTGTCTCCATCACCTCATCGGGATTGGGCGTCACCTCCAGATTGCCCGGCGCATGGGCCAAAAAAACGTCAACAACTTCATGCTCGATCAGGCCGCCGCCGACATCCGCGCGGTATTCGAGTGTTTGGCGGTACTCGGGTTCAAGACCGGTGATGCCCAGTTCCTGCTGCAAACGCCGAACAGCGCAGTCGCCTGCATCCTCGCCCCATTGCGGATGCGTGCAGCAGGTATTCGCCCAGAGCCCCGGCGTATGGTATTTTCCCAGCGCACGGCGCTGAATCAGAATGTCGTGCCTGCGGATCACGAAGACCGAAACGGCCATGTGCCGAATGCCTTCACGATGGGCTGCGAGCTTTTCGACGGGGGTCAGGACCCCGTCGACCCAGGCGGGGATCAGATCGTTCATGACGTAGCAAAATGTCCCTAGCGACAGGAAATCTGTAGGTAACGGTCTGTCCCAGCGCTGGCAAGCGCCATGCGCTAGGTTTCGCCATCACTCCAACAGGGCAACAGGTCGCCCGGTGCCGGACGCGCAAGATAGACGGCCCGCGCAACAGCGCGCGCGATACAGAGCGCAGCCGCATGACCGATGTCGCGAATGTCAGCGTCAGGCGTGTGCATCTGGCGGCTGTTGGTGGAGACAGCAAAGATCAGGTCTCCGTCATTGGGCATATGCGACGGAACGATGGCCCGGGCGAGACCGTCATGGGCGACCGTCGCAACCCGTTTGGCCTGTGCCTTAGTCAGACTGGCGTCGGTGGCAACGATCCCTATGGCCGTGTGGGCCAATTGCGCAAATGCACCGGCCTTGCGGCTTTCAAAGCTTCGGCCAAGTCCGCCGCGCGGATCCGGCCCAAGGCCGCCGAACTCGTCCCCCACTTCGAACGGGGCCGCCCAGAAATGCCGCTCTCCCGGCGTGGTAACGCTCCCGACCGGATTTGCGGCGATCAGGGCGCCGACCGTGACGCCGCTGTCCAATACCAGGGACGTCGACCCGAGACCGCCTTTGAGCATCCCGGTCAAGGCCCCCGTCCCGGCACCTACGTTTCCGATTTCAAAGTCGGCCCGTGCATTCTCCAATGCATGGCGCCCAAGCGCCGGATAGGGGTTTTCGCTCCAATCCTTGTCGCCCCCGTTCAGCAGATCAAATATGATGGCCGCAGGCACCAACGGTATCCGCAGATGCAACAGCGCAAACCCACGCCCCTGCTCGCGCAAGCCAGACACGACCCCTGATGCAGCATCCAGCCCAAATGTCGAGCCGCCTGACAGGACGACCGCGTCGATCTGCGCAACAGATTTGTCCGGCTCCAGAAGATCCGTCTCGCGAGTGCCCGGCGCGCCGCCCATGACGCAATAGGAGCCGGTCAGTTGTTCCGGTCCAAGCAGGACGGTAGTACCGGATTTCAAGGACTCGTCCTGTGCATTCCCAACCAGCAGGCCCGGCACATCGGTGATAAGATTGCGGGGACCGGGAATCATGCGCGTGTCCTCATCGGCGTGAAACTTGGGGCGGGCAGCCAGCCTTCACGAGACCTGCGGCCATCTGACCGAAAACGGATCAGATGCAACGCCCGCCATCCACTTCCATGACAACGCCGGTGATCATGCTCGCCTCGTCCGAGCACAGGTAGCAGGCGGCGTTGCCCATGTCTTCCGGCTGCGAGAACCGGCCAAGGGGGATGGTCGACAGGAACCTGGCGCGCATCTCTGGCGTGTCTTCTCCCAGAAACGACTTGAGCAAGGGTGTTTCGCCCGCAACAGGGGCCAGCGCGTTGACGCGGATGCCTTCGGGGGCCAGCTCCACGGCCATGGTGCGGCTGGCCGTGATCACCCAGCCCTTGGACGCATTGTACCAGTTGAGCTTTGGGCGAGGCGACAGGCCCGCCGTCGAGGCAACGTTCAGAACTGCGCCCTGCCCCCGCGACTTCATATGCGGTACCAACGCCCGCGCCGTCAGGTAAATCGACTTCATGTTGACCCGGTAGACCCGGTCAAAATCATCCTCGCTGACGTCTTCCATCGGCGTCGGCAAGTGGGTCACGCCGGCATTGTTCACGAGGATGTCGACCTGTCCCAGACGATCCAACGCGGTGGTGGCCATCGCATCGACCGACAGTCCATCGGCAACATCGACGGTTTGCGCGACGGCGCGTTCGCCGATTTCGGTTGCCAACGCGCTGGCGGCATCGCCGTTGATATCCGCGATCATCACCCGCGCACCTTCGGCGATGAACTTGCGCACGATACCGGCGCCAAAGCCGGATGCCCCACCTGTTACAATCGCAGTTTTCCCCTCAAGTCGCATCCGTGTCCCCCCACGTCATCTGTCAGCTTGACGGCACCGTAGCAGCAAGCCGCGCGCAATCACAATGTCACTCGTCCGGAACCGATCCGCGCAGGGCCTTGACCTCTCCGCGTGCCTTTTTTGCGTGCAGGCGGCGGCGCACGGATCCCTTGGTGGGTTTCGTCGCGATGCGGCGTTTCGGAGCGATCAGCGCCCGACGGATCAGGTCGGCAAGGCGATCGTGGGCAATGTCGCGGTTGCGCGCCTGGCTGCGGGTTTCATCACATTGGATGATCAGCGCGCCCTCCTTGGTCCAGCGTCGCCCGGCCAGACGTTTCAACCGGGATTTGACGGCTGGAGGCAGTGACGGCGACCGGGCTGCTTCGAATCGCAATTCGACGGCGGTCGCAACCTTGTTGACATTCTGCCCGCCCGGCCCCGAGGCCCGCATGAAACTCTCGGACAGTTCCCAGTCCTGAATGGTGATATCTTCGTTTATCCGCAACATAGCCCCTGCATACAGGCCCAGATCAAAATCAAAAACCGGAATCAAAAAGGGACGCCCGATTGCCCGGGCGCCCCTTCGAAAGTCATTCGGAGGCAGGGTCGGTCAGACCTTTGCCAGATCGCCTTGGGCGGATTGACCGCCGAGGACTGCCTTACCGGGCAACCTCCCAAGCTGTTCCGACACCTCGCTCCAATACCTTTCTTGACACTGGATCACCTCCTTTTCCGTTGTTGACGTTGGCCTTAGCTTGCCATGGCTCACTAAAATCGCAAAGAAAAATCGTCAGCGCGAAACCTGCGTCGCCTTGAAGCGCTCAGAAATCAAGCGAAATGGGATCAGGGCGATCAACGCGAGCGATAGCTTGACCATCCAGTCGGCCAGCGCGAGCGACATCCACAACGGTGCAGCCGGGCCAGTGCCGAGCAAGGGCAATACCTCGTTCGCCCAACCGACATCGTTGGAGGGCTCCAACCAGACAAGCGACGCCGAGAACGCGACGGTAAAGAACAACGCCGTGTCGACCGACGACCCGACCAGCGTGGAGAGCAGCGGTGCCCGCCACCAGCGACCCTCGCGCAGCGCGGAAAAGATGCTCACATCCAGCAATTGCGCCAGCAAGAAGGCAAGGCCCGAACCCAGGGCGATCCGCAGTGTCACGAGCGGGCCGAATTCACCGACGATCCGGGTTCCGATCAGTGAACAGATGATGCCCACGATGAAACCGGCCAGAACGACCTTGCGCGCCGCTTGCGCGCCGTAGATCCGGTTCATCAGGTCGGTGACCAGAAAGGCGAACGGATAGGTGAATGCCCCCCAGGTCAGCCATTGGCCAAACAGGAACTGGACGAGGATGTTGGAAGCCACGACGATGGCGGCCATTGCAAGAATGCCGGGAATATGTGCACGTGTCATCTGAATGCCCGTTTTTTCAAGGTTGCGGCGACTTGGCCCGCCATGAGGCAAGCAGGCTGCTGCTAGCGCTTTGAACCACCCAAGGCAAGTCATTTGATCAGGGCGTATTCGACAAACTCGGTGCGTTGCAGGAACAGGAAATTGTCATCCGCGACCATGGTAAGTCGCAATCGGCCCCGTGTGTCCTGCCAGACCGAAATCCCTTCCAGATTGTCATGTGTGCCGGTTCTGGTCTGGATCTCGATTCGTTCGTCAACGGCCCTGTCATCCGCAATCCGCCAGCTTCGAACGCGAGAGCGGAAGCCAAAGATGTTATACGCCCGTTCGAGCACGTAGAGGCGACCATCGGGGCCAAAATCCGCACCCACCGGCAGAAACGCACCGTCGCTGGGCAGGCAGAACGGTTGCGTCCACACGTCATCGGCCCAGCGATAGACAGGAATATTGCCGTCGATATCGAAAGCCTGTTCGGGCAGCGCCAGAAGGCGTTGGCGATCATCCATTGCCAGCGCCTCGAACCCACCGTTGTTCGGCAACAGGCGAAAGGCCTTGGGTCTGTTCAGGCTTTCTGATGCGCGATCGATCTGCCGGTAGCGCGACACGCGGTGAATACCCTCGAACGATACATAGACCGTGCCGTCAGGTGCCACCACGAGCCCCTCGGAATCGCGGAGCCTGCCGATCAGAACAGCGCCGTTGTGCGCACGCAAGGAAACCACTCGGATCAGGTTGATCTCCTGTATGACCCCATCCTTGCGTCGAACATTCGCATACAGAATACGGCCGCGGTCCGTGATGACCGCCATCCGCTGCCCGTCCTCGGACAGTTCGATCCCTGACAGGCCGCCGAACCAACGCTGCGGCACCGCCCACTCGAACGAGCCAAGAAACTCCGCCCGCACCTCCTCGGAGCGGGCGGGGAGAGCCGCAAGTGTCAGGGCAAGGATCAGTTGGAGCGCAGGACCGAGGCGCATTGCTGGGGCAAATCGGCAAGAAAATACTCACGCCGCGGCTGTGGCTTGGGGGAGTTGGGATCCCTTGGTTTCGGTGGCGGCGGGCTCAGGATATTGTTGACCCATTGCTGCGCTTCGGCACAGCCGTCACCGCGCGGCGGCGGGTTCTGGTTTACGCAACCCGATGCGCCCTTGGGGCAGGAAAGACGCACATGGAAATGATAGTGGTGCCCCCACCATGGCCGCACCTTGCGCAACCACCGGCGACTCCCCTTGTTATCCTTGCACATCTGCACCTTGGCACCGGGAAACACAAAGATCCGCGCCACGCGGCGGTCCCGCGCAGCGGCCCGGATGATCTCGTGGTGGGCACGGCTCCAGCTCCCGTTGACATAGGCACCCTTGGCTCGCTGCATCGAAATCGAGGAAATGTTCTCGCGCTTTCGCTTTGACAGGTTCAGCCGCGATGTCGGCAACATCCAGATATCGATGTCCAGGCCGACCTGATGGCTGCGGTGGCCAGAGGTCATTGGCCCTCCGCGAGGCTGGCTGATATCCCCGATGTACAGCCCGGTCCACCCCGGTTGTCTGGCCGCAAAACCGCTGAGATCCTGAATGAAATCGATGGTTTCCGGGTGGCCCCAGTTGCGATTGCGCGACAGGCGCATCGCCTGCCATGTCGGTCCGGTTTCCGGCAATTGTACGGCTCCGGCCACGCATCCCTTGGAATAGCTGCCGTAGGACGCGGGCGCTTGACGCGAACCGGCTGGTTTGGCTCCGAAGAGTTGCTTGGCCAGCGGTTCGGCCGCAACCGGCAGCGCCAGCATGGCACCCAGCACAACAGCGATGACACGTGAATAGATCATTTGGATTGATCTCCCTCGGCTTTCACCCAGACTAGCAGAACAAGCCCGACAAGAAAGAGGGCAATAACCGGCGAAATGCCCAGCCGCGCGTTCCCGGTCCAAGCCGTGACGACACCGATAAGAGACGGCGCGATGAACGCCGTTGCACGACCGGACAGGCCATATAGCCCGAAATACTCGGTTGGCGACGCTGGATCGGAATGGCGTACCATCAGGCTGCGGCTGGCAGATTGCACCACGCCCCCCATGCCACCGATCAACACGCCACAGCCAAAGAAAATGATATCCGGCAGTGTCGAGCCTTCCGCCAAGGGAAACCCGAACAACTGCGTGCGCGACATGCTGACGATCACGACACAGACAGCGATCAAAACCCAGATGGCTCCGATGATCACCGGTTTTGGCCCCACACGCCTGTCAGCCTTGCCACCGAAATAGCTGAAGATCACCGACGAGATGAGCGCCATGATCCCAAAAATGCCGATTTGGGTAACTTGCCAGTCCAGAACCAGCCCGGCATAGACACCGCCGAACCCGTATAGCCCGTTCAGCGCATCGCGATAGAACATCGACGAGCCGAGATAGGCCGACAGGCTGAGGCGTTTGCCAAGGCTGCGCACCAACCGGCCCAGATTGGAAAACGCATCCGACACCTTGCCGCGCGGCCCGGTGACCGGCGGATCACGCACCCACATGAAATAGGGGATCATGAACACCGCGTACCACAGGGCGGTGATTGGCCCGACCGCGCGGGTGCCCTCACGTTGCGATGCGTCCAGTCCAAACAGTGGGTCAAGCCCGAGAATCGTCTTGCCATTGCCCTGTTCAGCAAAGAACAGGAGCAAGATCAGCAAAGTGACGAACCCGCCCAGATACCCGAACGCAAAGCCCGACCCGGAGATTTCACCGATTTCTTCGTCGTTGCCCAGGTCCGGCAGTTGCGAGTTGATGAAGATCAGCGCGTATTCCGCGCCAATAAAACCAATGCCAAATGCAATCAGCCCCCACCACATGTTCGACCCGTCCGGTGCTGTGGTCCAGAGCGCGCCAGCCCCCACCACATACATCACCGAAAACCCGAATATCCACGGTATGCGCCGACCCGATGTATCCGCCAGCGCCCCCATGACCGGTGCCCCGAGTCCGATGATCAGCCCTGTGATGGTCAGACACCAGGCCCAGACCGTTTGCGCGCGGGCATCCGCTGCCTGATCGCTCAGGCCCGTTGTCAGATAGTATTCGGCGGCGACACCCGCAAAATATGGGCCAAAAATGAAGGTAACCAACAACGTGTGGTACGGTTGGCTTGCCCAGTCAAAAAACCACCAGCCCCAGATACGCTTGCGCGTCGAGATTTCCGCCATGCCTGCCCCGCCTGTTGTTGAAGCGATATGACAGGTGTTACCCCTGTCAATCAAGCGTATCCTGCATCGGTGGCCAGGGGCGGGTTGCATCTGCCTGACACCACGCTGCGATCCAGTCGGGCATTGCGGGCGAACGGACCTCGGCCTTGTTCATTTGGGCAAGCACCTGTTCGGGCGGGACAATTCCGCTCTTGTCGGTGACGGCGGCCCGATAGAGGACATGGCTTGCACATTCGCCGTTCTTCTTCCACATGGATTGCTCGAGATAGATGAACTTCTCATCCCAGCACACCGCACGGCTGCGCATCTCGAATTTCTCGAATCCCCGGATGCGGCGGCGAAAGCGTACCGTGCTGCCCGCCATCGTCAGCCCCCAGCGTTGTTTTGAGATGACCCTTATCAATCCAACCCGCTGCGCATTCATGCTGCGCCCCAGATCGTAGAGCGTCATCGCGCGGCCATTGTTCAGCTCAAGCCACATATCAAGGTCCCAGGGCCAGCATATGTGATGCGACACATGGGTACCCGTGAGTGGCAACGGCGGCTGCTTTCGCGCAATCAGCAAGTCCTTGATCAGGCGAACGATGGGAAACATGGCAATCTCCTTTTTCTGAGCCCTCTCTTTCGCCCGCGCAAACGCCACGTCAACCACAACCCTGCGGCAGGGTTGCGCTTTTGTTGTCTTGTGCATAGGTGAAAGTCGCAACCAGAGAGGACGCCCAATGCAGTCGTTTTTCCAAATCCTGATGCTGATCCTTGATGTGGTGCAGTTCTTTATCATCGCCCACGTCATCATGAGCTGGCTGATCAACTTTCAGGTGCTGAACCTGCATCAACCGCTGGTCGCGCAAATCTGGCAGATGCTGCAACGCATTCTCGAGCCGATCTATGGCCCTGTGCGGCGTATTCTGCCACCGATGCAAGGGCTTGATCTGGCCCCTTTGGTCGTGCTGCTGGGCATCTTTGCGTTGCGCATCGTTCTTGTCAACAACGCCGCCGCGTTCTACTGACCCGACCACCCCGCTGTGGCGCAACAGAACCTGTCCTTTCGGCCAGAAAGACACGGGCCAACGCCTTGTTCCCGCCCGCCTGATATGTGAAACTGCGCGCAACGAGCAGGCACATGATAACAGGTGAGGCAAGGCGCATGTCCGACGCGGACCGGCTGTTGCGCGAGATATTCGGATTTGATGCGTTTCGCCCGGGTCAGGCCGAAATCGTCGAAGCCGTGACAAAGGGCGAAAACGTGCTCGCCATCATGCCGACGGGCGGCGGAAAATCCCTGTGCTTTCAACTTCCTGCCCTGTCCCGCACCGGCGTGACGGTGGTGATTTCCCCCTTGATTGCCCTCATGCGTGATCAGGTTCGGGCCCTGCAAGAGGCCGGTGTCTGTGCCGGCGCGCTGACCTCGGGCAACACCCCCGAGGAAACCGACGCCGTATGGGAGTCGCTTGAGCGCGGAGAGTTGAAGCTGCTCTACATGGCGCCGGAACGCTTGGCCGCCGGTTCCGCCATGGGAATGCTGCGCCGCATCGGCGTCAGCCTGATTGCCGTCGACGAAGCGCATTGCGTCAGCCAATGGGGTCATGATTTCCGCCCCGACTACCTGCGCATTGGCGAACTGCGCCGCGCCCTGAATGTGCCGCTCGCCGCGTTCACGGCCACGGCGGATGCCGAAACCCGCGACGAAATCATCGAGAAACTCTTTGACGGAACGCCACCGCGCAGCTTTCTGCGCGGCTTTGACCGGCCCAACATCCACCTCGCCTTTGGGGCCAAGAACAACCCGCGCCGCCAGATTCTCGATTTTTCGGCAGCACGGCGTGGCCAATCCGGCATTGTCTATTGTGGCACACGCGCCAAGACCGAAGGACTGGCCCGCGCCCTGCGCGAGGACGGACACAGCGCCTGCCATTATCACGGCGGCATGGAGGCCGAGGACCGGCGGATCGTGGAGACCCGTTTTGCCCGCGAAGACGGCCTGATCGTGGTTGCAACGGTGGCTTTTGGCATGGGTATCGACAAACCGGACATCCGATGGGTCGCCCACGCGGATCTGCCCAAGAGCATCGAGTCCTACTATCAGGAAATCGGCCGTGCCGGACGGGATGGGGCACCGGCGGAAACGATGACGCTGTTTGGTCCCGACGACATTCGCCTGCGCCGCACCCAGATTGACGAGGGGCTTGCGCCTCCCGAACGCCGCAGCGCCGATCACGCTCGGCTGAACGCGCTCTTGGGTCTTGCCGAGGCACTGAAATGCCGCCGTCAGACTTTGCTGGGTTATTTCGGCGAAACATCCGAACCTTGCGGACGTTGCGACCTCTGTGACACCCCGCCCGATGTGTTCGACGGCACGACTGCGGTTCGCAAGGCGCTCTCGGCGATCCTGCGCACCGAGGAATGGTTCGGCGCGGGGCATCTGATCGATATCCTGATCGGGGCCGAGACCGACAAGGTCCGCGCGCGCCGTCACAACCAGCTGCCGACCTTCGGCTGTGGCAAGGAGTATGACAAGCGGCAATGGCAGGCGGTGTTCCGACAGATGATGGGCCATGACCTCGTGCGCCCGGATCCGGAACGGCATGGCGCGCTCCGCATGACAGAGGGCGCCCGACCGATCCTGCGCGACGAGGCCACGATCGAACTGCGCCGCGACACCATCCGCAAGGCCGATCGACGCCCTGCGGTAAAGGCGCTGGTCTCCGAGGAAGACGCGCCGCTGCTCGCTGCTCTTAAGGCCAAGCGGCGTGCGCTTGCCGAGGCGGCGCGTGTACCGGCATACGTCATATTTACGGACCGCACGCTGATCGAAATGGCGGAAACCCGTCCCGACAATCTCGATGCGATGGCCGGAGTGTCTGGGGTTGGCGCGAAAAAGCTCGAGCGGTATGGTACGACGTTCCTAGAGGTCATCACGGGTGCGAACGAAACCGTTCATCCCGCTCGGCGCAAGCTGGCAGGGCACGATTCCGGATCACTTTATGACAGGTTGCTCGCGGCACAGGCCGATCTGGCGCGCGGCGAGGGCGGCATCGACAAACCCCTGAGCTGTTCGGCGTCACAACTGGCCAAGGTTGCGCAGATGCGGCCCGACGATGAGAACGGGCTTGAGCGGCTGTTGGGAGAGCGACGCGCAGAACGGTTTGGCGCGGCATTCCTCGATGTGCTGCGGGCGGCTGTGTAAGAGTTGGAAAGGGATTTGAATTGCTGATCGTGATATCACCCGCAAAGCGGCTCGACTGGGCCGAACGGGACATTGGCGCGACCGCCCCGGCGTTTCAGGAGGATGCCGTTCGGTTGGTGCGGACTGCGCGCAATCTGACGCTGGGCGATCTGCAAGAACTGATGAGCCTGAGCCCCGATCTGGCCCGCCTGAACCGCGACCGATTCAGGGCTTTTTCCGATGCGCCCGGACCCGAACTGACACGCCCCGCCGCGCTCGCCTTTGCCGGCGACACCTACCAGGGCCTCGAAGCCACCTCGTTGGACGCTGATGAGTTGGCCTGGGCACAGGATCATCTGCGCATTCTTTCCGGTCTATATGGAGTATTGCGCCCGCTGGATGCGATCCAACCCTACCGTCTGGAAATGGGCAGCAGGCTCAAGACGCGCCGGGGAAAATCGCTCTATGACTATTGGCGCGATCAGCTGTCAAAGGCGTTGAATGCGCAGGCCGAACAGGTCGGGACCGACATCCTCGTGAATTGCGCCAGCCAGGAGTATTTCGGCGCCGTGGCACCCAAATCGCTGAAACTCAGGGTGATCACGCCGGTCTTCATGGAAGACAAGGGCGGCGCCCCCAAGATCGTTAGTTTCTTTGCCAAGAAGGCGCGCGGGGCAATGGCCCGCTACGTCGTGCAGAACCGTCTGACCGATCCCGAATCCCTCTCCGCGTTTGACAGCGGGGGTTACCGGTATCAGTCGGAGCTGTCAGAGCCTGATCGCCCGGTTTTTCTGCGCCCCTACAGTACCAACTGAACGTCTTGGTCGGGCACCGCGCATCACGCCGATCTTTGCGCAGGCAAGGCCGGTTGCACCTCGGTGGGGCAGTACTTGGCGACCAGCTCGTGAATTGACACCTTGCGTAGTGGCTTGGTCATGTAGTGATCCAGACCTGCCGATAGAATGCCATCGGAGTCGCCGTCCATCGCGTGCGCCGTCAGCGCGATGATAGGCACGCGAACACCGCTTGCCTGTTCGAGCTTGCGAATCTCGCGGGTTGCCTCCTTGCCGTCCATCTTGGGCATCGAGATGTCCATAAAGATCAGGTCGGGCGCAAAATCAGAATATGCCGCGACGGCTTCGATGCCGTTGTTTGCGATGTGAAGCTCGATGTTCAGATCCTTGACCATCTTGCGCAGGACAAGTTGGTTGGTCTTGTTGTCCTCTGCCGCCAGGACCCGCATCAGTCGCGGTCCGGGCGCCTGCCGAGGCCCCTCTTTGGTTGTGTCAGTATCGGGTACATTCTCTTCGTCGACGGGCGCGGTGACATCCTCATCCTTCGAGAGTGGCGCTGGCTCGGGATTGTCGTCAGGAACGATATGCAGCCGTCGGCCATCGCCGGCTCCTGACGGCGTCATGGACAGGTGATCGTCTGCCGGATCGGGCCCATGCACGGACACGCTGATAGCACCACCCTGCAACTCGGCAAGGACGGCGTATAGATCCTGCCTCGGATGCGGTTTCTGCAACAACCCCTGAAGATGTCGGAATGACGGGTCACTTTGAGCAAAGCTGGCGTTTGAGCTGAGCAGCAGGAAGGGCACTTCGGACCAACCCTCTTCCCGGATTGCCTCAACCAATTCGAGGCCGTCCATGCCGGGCATGTTGTGATCGCTCAGGACCAGATCAATGTCAGCGGACATGCGTTTCAGTGCCTCGGCACCGGAGGCACAGCTGGTTACTTTCAGCCCCAACTGGCTCATCTGTTTTTCCAGCACGGCACGGTTGATTTCCCGATCATCGACGATCAGCGCGTGACCCAGAGTGTCAGACAACACCGGTGGCCCATCCTCGGACGCTCCTGCTAGCTCAAGGGCTATGCGGAAGCCAAAGCACGAGCCTTTGCCGTCTTCGCTTTCGACCCAGATATCGCCATTCATCAACTTGATCAGACGCTGGGTGATGGCTAGCCCAAGCCCGGTTCCCTCGAATTGCCGGTTCTGTTCATCTTCGACCTGATTGAATTCGCCAAAAATGTGATCAACCTTGTCTTCAGGGATACCAATCCCCGTATCCTCGATCGTGACATGGATTGCACAGCGCGTCTCGCTCTGGTCGGGAACGCCGGTCACCCGGATCAGCACGTGGCCGGATGCCGTGAATTTCAACGCATTGCCGACGAGGTTGGTCAGTACCTGACGCATGCGCCCGGGATCGCCAACAAATTGCGTTGGCAGGAACAGGTCATAATCCACCAACAGGGCCAGCCCCTTTTCGCGTGCGATCGGCTGCAACAGCATCACGACCTCATGAACGCAACGCTCCAGGTCAAACGCTTCCGGGTGGAGTTTCAGCTTGTCTGCCTCGATCTTGGAGTAGTCCAACACGTCGTTGATGATGACAAGCAATGCCTCGCCCGAACTCTTGATGGTGTTCACATACAGCCGTTGTTCTTCGTCCAGCGGCGTATCGGTCAGCAGATCGGCCATCCCCACGACGCCATTCATCGGGGTCCGAATTTCGTGGCTCATGTTTGCGAGAAAGGCCGACTTGGCGCGATTGGCCGCCTCTGCCCGCCGTCTGGCCTTCTTCAACTCCGCCTCATATTCGACGGTCGACGTGATGTTCAATGCCAGGCTGACCACGTCACCGCCTTGCCCGCGCTGGTCGATCAGCTTGATGTACTGGTTGTTCCACATGCGCATGATGATCGCTTCCGGATTGGGTTGCAGCCAGCGTTCGGCCATCATCGCGCGCCATTCATCCGGGCGGCGCTCTCCGGTGTTGACCAACCCTTCATCGGTCAAGAGCTGCAGGATACGCATGTAGTGGATGCCCGGCCCAACCTCCTCGAGCCCATCAAAGGCGTTGATGTAGGCAGAGTTGGCGCCGATTAGAATGTCATCCGCGTCAAAGAAGGCAAAGCCGTCCTGAATCGTCTGGATCGAATGCCAGAGGCGACGTTCGGCAATTTCGACCTTTTCGTGGGCCACCGAAAGGTCGGATTTCACCTTTGCATTTTCATCGCGAACTGTCGCGACCTCGGCCTGTGTCTCGCCGATCTGCCGCGTCAGCGCCAGCGCGTGACGACCGAGCTTTCGGTTGGCAGCGGTCAGCTCCGCCTGTTTCAACTCAAGCAAGCGCTCGGCAGCAAGTCGCGACCGCCGTTCGTTGGCAAGTTTGTTGGCAAGACTCATGCTTGCAGGGCTCCGCAATTGGCCCAGTAGGGGCAATTTTGACCCAGCATCAGCCAACATGGTGAACAAGTCTTTAAGGTGTGCAACTTCCGGGGAATCGTTGCCAGCATCGCGGTGGGCATGGCACCCTGTGGAAAACAACGGGAGCTCATCATGCAGTATCTGCGGCACTGGTTCGGAATTGCGCTGGTACTCTGGCTTGGTGCCACGACACTCGGGTACGCGCAGCAGGCGATCCCCGACTTCAGGTATATCGCCACACAGGACATGGATTTCTACGGGGCCGATCTTGACCCTCTGTTTGACACCGATCTGCAGAGTTGCGTGCGCGCCTGTTCCGCCCAGAGCAATTGCGCGGCATTCACGTTCAACGCCCGATCGAATGCCTGCTTTCCCAAACGCCAGGTCAGCGAGCAAAAGCCATATCAGGGTGCGATTTCGGCAGTCCGCGTTCCTGTTGACCCGTCCCTACCTGACCGGGCCGTGGCCCGGCGCGCGGCCTTGCCGTTTCTTGGCGACGACAACTGGACGCAGGCACGCGTTCAGGGTCGCACACTCGGCCTGCAAAACCCGGCAGGCGGGCAGGACGCGACGTCCTTGCTTGATGCGGCGCAGGCGCGCGTGGCCGAGGGCAAGACTGGCCAGGCCGCAAAGCTCACAGCCATGGCGGTGTCCCTCACTGATCGTGGCGACCTCTGGACCGACTATGCCCGCCTGCTGCTTGGGGTCAAAACCGATAAGTCACGCGATGCCCGGGCCCTTGCCAACCGCGCCCTCGCCGCCGCCCTGAACGGGTATCTGAGGACACCCGACAACGCCGGGCAGGTCCGCGCACTTCTGGTGCTGTCTGATGCATTGGACCGATCCGGCCGAGGGCACGACATGATCCCGACGCTCAGACTGGCACAAGGCCTTCAACCGGGTGACGAGGTCGTCGCTGCGCTGGATCGAGCCATCGCCCAATATGGATTTCGCATCACCGACAGCACCGTTGAAAGCGATTCGGCCAGCCCGCGCATCTGCGCCCAGTTCTCCGAACCCCTGGCGGGCGCAGGGGTCGATTACGAGCCATTCGTACGTCTGCCACAGCCGGGTCTGGTGGTGCAGGCTGACGACACTCAACTTTGCATCGGCGGGGTCGAACATGGTGTGCGCTATCGCGTAACCTTTCGCGCGGGCCTGCCCGCAGCCAGTGGCGAGACTCTGTTCAAGGATGTCGAGCTGACCCAATATGTGCGCGACCGCGAGCCATCTGTCCGCTTTCCGGGGCGCACCTATGTGCTACCCAAAACAGCGGACGCCGCGCTGCCGGTCGAAACCGTGAACATCGGCACTCTCGATTTGCGGTTACGCCGGATCAGCGACCGTAACCTGTTGCGCGCGGTGCAGGACGGCTACTTCGGACGGCCCCTGTCGCAGTGGCAGGAACAGACCTTTGCCAGTGATATTGCCGAAGATGTCTGGGCCGGTACTGCCGATGTCGGCAACACGCTCAATCAGGATATGACCACCCGGCTGCCGCTGGACAATGCGATTGCCGGTCAACCCGCCGGCATCTTCGCGCTCTCCGCACGGGTTCCGGGGGCCGACCCCTATGACGATCCGGGCGCGACGCAATGGTTCGTGCTATCCGATCTGGGGATCAGCAGCCTGTCGGGTACGGATGGGCTGCACATAACCCTGCGGGGCCTGTCGGATGCAGGGCCACGCCCGGATGTCGAAGTGATGCTGATCTCGCGCGCCAATGCGGTCTTGGCTCGCAAGACGACGGATGCACAGGGGTATGCCCATTTTGACGTGGGCCTGACACGCGGCACTGGCGGCACTGCCCCTGCCCTGATCTTCGCCCAAGGTGGCGCAGGGGATATCGGGTTCCTGTCCCTGACCGATCCGGCCTTTGATCTGTCAGATCGGGGGGTAGAGGGTCGCGCGCCTGCGGGCCCCATCGATGTCTTTCTTGCCACCGATCGTGGTGCCTATCGCGCGGGCGAAACCATTCATGTCACGGCTCTCGCTCGCGATGCAGCGGCGAAGGCGATTGACGATCTGCCGCTGACCCTGATCCTGTCCCGTCCCGATGGCGTGGAATATGCGCGCCGCCTGTCCGATGGCGGCGTCGCGGGGGGCCATGTGTTTTCCCTGCCGGTTGCCTTGGACGCCCCGCGCGGCACATGGCAAGTTGACATCAAGACCGACCTCAACGGCCCCGCGCTGGCCAGCCAACCGGTACTGGTCGAGGATTTTCTGCCGGAACGAATCGATTTCGACCTCGCGCTGTCCCCCTCGCCGTTGCGTGCAGGGGAAACCCCGCTCTTGCAGATTGACGCACGCTATCTGTTTGGCGCGCCGGGCTCCGATCTGACAATCGAGGGCCAGGCGACCTTGCGCGCAACCTCGCGGGTACAGGCATGGCCTGGTTATCGCTTTGGCCGTCACGATGACCGGGGCGAGCCCGCAAGCAGCTTCTTTGGCAACCAGCGGACCAATGCGCAGGGCGCAGCCTTGGTTGAACTGGACCTGCCGGAGTTGCCGTCAAGCACTCAGCCATTTGAATTCACGGTGACAACCCGACTTGCCGATGGGGCAGCGCGCCCGGTCGAGCGGCAGATCACTTCTCCCGTCCGACCGGACAGCGCGTTCATCGGGATCAAGCCTTTGTTCGAAGACGTTGTGTCCGAAGGCACCGAGGCGGCATTCGACGTAATCGGCCTGACCCCGGAGCTGACCCCCACTCCGATGAATGTGCGCTGGACCCTGAATCGGATCGAAACCCGCTATCAGTGGTATCAACTCTATGGCAATTGGAACTGGGAGCCGACGACCCGCCGCACCCGCATCGCCACCGGCGATGTGATGCTCGACGGATCAGTCACTCTGTCGGAACCCGTGGAATGGGGTGAATACGAACTGGTTGTCGAACGACTCGATGGCCCCTATGCCGCCGCGTCGGTCGATTTCTATGCCGGCTGGTACGCGTCTGCGGATGCAGCCACGACGCCGGATCGTCTGGACCTCTCACTGGATCAGGACAGCTATCGCCCCGGCGACACGGCGCACCTGCGGATCGTGCCGCGCGCGGCTGGCACGGCGTTGATCACGGTGATGTCCAACCACTTGATCCACCGGCAGGCGGTCGAGATTGAGGCCGGTGAAACCGTCATTCCCCTGACCGTCACCAAGGACTGGGGCACAGGCGCATATGTGAGCGCCACAGTCCTGCGCCCGATGGATGTCTCCGCCGGGCGAAACCCTGCCCGCGCGATCGGGCTTGTCCATGCCAGCATCGAACCCGTGGGGAAGGTTCTGGATGTCGCCATCGACGTTCCGGAAACTACCGACCCGCGCCAGACACACCGAACCCGCGTCACGGTTGACGGGGCCGAGCCCGACCAAGAGGTCTGGCTGACACTTGCGGCGGTCGATCTCGGCATTCTCAACCTGACCGGTTTTAAGAGTCCCGATCCAGAGGGGTACTACTTTGGCCAACGTCAATTGGGCGTTGAACTGCGCGATGTCTACGGTCGCCTGATCGATGGCATGAACGGCGCGCTTGGAATGGTCCGGTCAGGTGGTGACAGCGGCGCGGGGCTGCGCATGCAATCGCCACCGCCGACACAAGAACTGATGGCGGCGTTCTCGGGCCCGGTCCGGGTCGGGCCAAACGGCGAGGCCTTTGTCAATCTCGACCTGCCCGCGTTCAATGGCACCGTGCGGCTGATGGCGATCGCCTGGTCAGACCGGGCCATCGGCCAGGCCGAAGCCGACATGCTGGTGCGTGATCCCGTGGTTGTCACCGCCACCCTTCCCAACTTCCTCGCGCCCGGCGACAACAGCCGCATTCGCCTTGACGTCGTGCATGCGGATGGCCCTGCCGGTGACATGCGCCTTGTGCTGGAGCCGCGCGGGTCCGGTTTGGAACTGGGCAACAGTCCGGGCGACTTTACGCTCGCCCGAGGCGGAAAGGCCGGTTTTCACGTGCCGGTCACGGCACTTGCGGTCGGCGACCCCACGTTCGATGTCGTCCTGACCACGCCCGACGGGCGCGAACTGCGCCAGAGCCTGACGCTGCCGGTACGCTCCAACGATCCGGTCACCGCGCAAACGCGGCGCTTTGCGCTCGCCGCCGGGCAAAGCTTTGACTTCACCCAAGATGTCTTTGCCAATCTGCGCGCGGGCACCGGCAAGGCAATATTGTCCGCCGGGCCACTGGCCCGCTTTGATGCACCCGGGCTGCTGGCGACGCTGGATGGTTATCCCTATGGATGCACCGAACAGATCACATCGCAAGCGCTCCCACTGCTCTATATGTCCTCGGTCGCCGAGGCCGTCGGGTTGGGCAATGGGCCGGCCGTCGATGCCCGGATCAAAGCCGCCATCGCGCGGATTCTGACACGGCAGAGCAGCAATGGCGCCTTTGGGCTGTGGCGCGCCGACTCCGGGGATTTCTGGCTTGATGCCTATGTGTCCGATTTCCTCAGCCGCGCCCGCGCCACCGGCCATTCAGTGCCCGACCGGGCGTTCCAGCTGGCGATCGACAACCTGCGCAATCGCATTAACTATGCGCCGGATTTCGAAACAGGTGGCCAGGACATCGCCTATGCCCTGATGGTGCTTGCACGCGAAGGTCTCGCCACGATGGGTGACCTGAGGTACTATGCCGACGTCAAGGCCGACGCATTTGCGACGCCGCTGGCCGCCGCGCAATTGGGGGCGGCGCTGGCCTACTATGGCGATCAGCCACGTGCGGATGCGATGTTTGCGCGCGCCGCGCGAAAAGCCGAGACGCGGCAGACCAATCCGCTGCTCTGGCGCGCCGACTATGGCACCGGTCTGCGCGATGCCGCAGGCGTTCTCGCGCTCACAGCAGAGGCCGGGAGTGATGCTGTCAACATCTCGGACCTTACGCAGCGGATCACAGGCGGCGATGCACCGTTGTCCACACAAGAGGCCGCGTGGTCCCTGCTTGCGGCACAGGCGCTGATTTCATCGCCCGAACAGTCCGGCCTGCGCGTCAACGATGTGCCAGTGACAGGCCCGTTCGTGCAAGTGCTGAACGCGGACAGGCCGCAGCCGGACATGACAATCACCTCCGCCACCGGGCGCGATACCGATATCACCCTGACCACGCTTGGTGTGGCCGAAACCCCACCACCCGCAGGTGGCACCGGCTATGCCATCACCCGCAGCTACTACACCATGGAGGGGGCACCGATCGAACGACGCAGCCTGTCGGTCAGCGACCGGTTTGTGACGGTTCTCCGCGTCACCCCGTTCGAGGAGTCGGCGGCCCGGTTGATGATCAATGATCCGTTGCCTGCCGGAATCGAGATCGACAATCCCAGCCTGCTGCGTTCGGGTGATGTGGCGGCGCTTGACTGGCTGACGCTGTCCGAGGCCGCACATGCCGAGTTCCGCAGCGATCGTTTCCTCGCCGCCGTCGACATGCGTACAACCGAAACCGTCACGCTGGCCTACGTGGCACGTGCGGTCACCCCGGGCAACTTTCAACACCCGGCAGCATCTGTCGAAGACATGTACCGCCCCCGGTTCCGCGCCCGCACCGCCACCGGTCGGATGACCGTCACCAGATGAGACGAACCGCCCTCATCACTCTTGTAGCGCTGCTTTTGGCCGCCGCTGCCCTGCGCGACAGGGTTGATGCGTGGATAGATGCCGCAGATCTGCCGCCAACGCTGGCGGAAACCTCGGTTGAAGTCCGGGATCGCGACGCTAACCTGCTTCGGGCCTACACGGTGGGGGATGGCATCTGGCGCCTCGCGCCGACGCTGGCGACGGTGGATGACGCCTATCTCGAGATGCTCATCCGCTACGAGGACAAGCGCTTCTGGCAGCACCCCGGCATTGATCCGCTGGCCATGCTGCGCGCGGCTGCTCAGGCGCTCTGGCATGGGCGGGCTGTCTCGGGCGGATCGACCCTGACGATGCAGGTCGCGCGGCTGATCGAAGACGGCAGCACCGGCAGATGGGCGGGCAAGCTGCGTCAAATCCGTCTGGCGATGGCACTGGAACGGCATTTGACCAAGGTTCAGATCCTGACGCTCTACCTGACCCATGCGCCCTATGGTGGCAACCTGGAAGGCATCCGGGCCGCAGCGCTCGCCTGGCTCGGCAAGGAACCATACCGCCTGACACCCGCAGAGGCCGCGCTGCTGGTGGCCTTGCCTCAATCGCCGGAAACCCGCAGACCGGATCGGCACCCGGAGCAAGCGAAGGCTGCGCGCAACCGGGTTCTGGCCCGCTTGGCGGTGGCCGGAGTCGTTCCGCAGGATCAGGCGCACTCGGCGCAACAGGCCCGCATTCCGCAGCATCTCCGCCCGTTTCCACAGCTTGCTGCACATCTGTCGGATCGGGCGCGACGTTCGGCACCGGACAAGCAACGCCACGATTTGACGATTGATGCCCGGCTTCAGGCGTCGCTGGAACCGATCCTCGCCGAAGCCGCGCAACAGGCCGGGCCGCGCCTCTCGGCGGCGCTGATCGTCGCCGATCATCAGACCGGAGACATCCTCGCCTCAATCGGATCCCCCGCCTACGGCAATGCACAGGGACAGCAAGGGTTCGTCGATATGACACAGGCCATCCGCTCGCCGGGATCGACGCTCAAACCGCTGATCTACGGGCTGGCCTTTGAGCAGGGGCTCGTGCATCCCGAAACCCTGATCCATGACGGGCCGGTGCAGTTCGGTCGCTACGCCCCGCGCAATTTCGACGGGCAGTTCCGAGGCGACATCCGGGTGCGCGAAGCGCTGCAGAAATCATTGAACACCCCGGTGATCAAACTGACAAATGAACTGGGCCCCGCGCGGATCATGGCCGGGCTTTCGCGAGCGGGAGCAGATGCGCGGCTGCCGGGCGGCGCACCCGGGCTGGCGATTGCCCTTGGCGGCGTGGGTATCAACCTTGAGGATCTCGTCCAACTCTATGCCGCACTTGCACAGGGCGGGCATGGTCCGGGCCTGCGCACGCGGCTGCATGAACTGGCTCCGCTTACCGATCGTACACTCTCGGACGTGGCCGCGTGGCAGGTGGGCGATATCCTGTCGGGGCTTGCCCCCCCACCCGGTGCACCACGCGGCGTGATTGCCTACAAGACCGGCACGTCCTATGGGCACCGCGATGCCTGGGCCATCGGCTATGATGGGCAGCATGTCATCGGCGTATGGCTGGGGCGTGCCGATGGTACGCCCGTTCCCGGCGCGTTCGGAGGCGACCTCGCGGCACCGCTGCTGTTTCGTGCCTTTGGGCGGCTCAAGCCTGACCTTGCACCCTTGCCCCCGCCGCCACCTGCAACGCTCATCATGGGGGCCGCCGGTTTGCCGCAACCGCTCCAGCGCTTCCGTCCGCGCAGCAATCGATTCACCGACACCCACGACGCACCAAAGCTGCTCTTCCCGCCGGATGGTGCCATTCTGGACAGGGCCGGGGAAACTGTTACGCTCAAGGTTCGTGGCGGGCGGGCGCCCTATCTGGTGCTGGCCAATGGTCAGCCTGTGGCCAAAGGGCATCGCCGAAGCGAATTCGATATTCCCAACCCCGGCACCGGATATTCCACGCTGGTTGTCGTCGATGGGGCCGGCCAGTCCGACCGGGTTACGGTTCGGATGGATTAGAACGCTGACAAACTGGGAGGATACAAACGTGACGACAAGACAAACCCTGGCCCTGTGCCTGATCTGCATGGGCGGCACCGTGGCGGCCGAGTGCGCGACGGATGCCCAGATCGAAGCCTATGTTGCGGACTACACCAGCAAAACCCCGACCAAGGCGCTGGCGGCAGATGGCAGCATGGAGGACGCGCTTTGCACACAGGCCAAGCTGGCCGATGCCCTGAGCGCGCATATGGGGCCGGTTATCGGCTACAAGGCCGGACTGACCAGCAAACCGGCACAGGAACGGTTCGGTGTGACCGAACCGGTTCAGGGCGTGCTGTTTCGCGACATGATGCTGCAGGATGGCGCCGAAGTGCCGATGAACTGGGGCGCTCGCCCGGTGTTCGAGGCCGATCTGCTCCTCGTCGTGGGAAGCGGTGCGATCAATAATGCGACCACGGCGGAAGAGGCGATGCCCTATATCTCGGCAGTGCGCCCGTTTATCGAATTGCCGGACCTGACCTTTGCCAAGGGCGAACCCTTTACCGGCGTTACCCTGACCGCAATTGGCGTTGCTCCGAAACTCGGCGTCATGGGCGCAGAAATTCCGGTTGGCGATCCGGGAGCGATGTATACGGCGCTCGGTACGATGACGGTCACACTGTCGGCCGCCGATGGCGAGGTGCTCGCACAGGTTCCGGGCGAGGCGGTGATGGGTCATCCGGTCAATTCCGCGATTTGGCTGATGTCCAAGGGCATCACTCTGAAACCCGGCGATCTGGTCTCGGTTGGATCATTTGGACCGCTGGTGCCGCCGGCCAAGGGCAAGGGCGGTGCGTCGGTCCAGTATTCGGGACTTCCCGGCGACCCGACGGTCAGCGTCACGTTCAAGTAGAGCATTGGGTGGCGTCAGCGCCGCCCTTCGCGCAACCACCCGCCGACGATCAGCGCCGAGGCCAGAAGCAGTACCAGCCACGCAGGCAACAGCGGCGATTGCGTGACATCGCGCGTTTCATAGGCCCCGCGCGGGGTCAGCCCGATCCAGCCACGCCCGGCGGCGGGGCGTCCTTCGCGCACATTGCGGATACCGGGCAGCCCGTCCTCGAGCCGGAACACGCCACCACGCAGCGGCGCAATCGCGGGTTCCAGAAGATCAGCGGTCGCAATGGTTTGCTCAAATTCGCGCGGTGCCGCCGGGCCAAGACCGATCACCGCCTCGTGCTCGCCTTCGGCAAGGTGATAGAGACCGATTTCCGGCCCGTCGTACAAGGCTTCGAACCTGCCCGACGACACTTCGTTAAGCGGGACTTCCCTGGCCGTGCCATCCGGCCGGGTTACAGTCACGGCCCCGACATCCTCGGACAGGGTCCGGCGAATGATGCGCATGCTTTGGCCCGTGGCCTCGGCCCACAACGCCTCTTCCTCTAGCTCCGGTTCCTTCATCATCCAATGCGCCAGCCGACGCAGCAATTCCAGCTGCGGCCCACCGCCTTCGTACCCCCGACTCCACAGCCATGCGTGATCGGAGGCCAGCATCGCCACACGGCCGTCGCCCACCCGGTCAAGAATCAGTAACGGACGGTCATCTATGCCGCTCATCAGAACTCTGCCAGCCTGCGGTTCCACGTCGATCTGGCGCAGCCACGATCCCCAGGTGTCTTCGTCCTGCAAATCGGCCGTCACCGGGTGACGCCCGCCAACATCGGTTACGAGAGGGCGGTATTTTTCCTCGAACACCCGCGCGCTCGGTTCTGCGGGCAGCACCCGCGCCAGTGGCGAGCGATAGATGCTGTCGGCCCCGGCAAAATCCGGCCCCGCAGCGACCAGAACCGCACCGCCTTTGCTTACGTAGTCGGCGACATTGTCCAGATAGATCGCTGGGAGGATGCCCCGGCGCTTGTAGCGGTCAAAGATGATCAGATCGAAATCGTCGATCTTTTCCAGAAACAACTCGCGCGTCGGGAAGGCGATCAGAGACAGCTCTCCGACAGGCACACCATCCTGCTTTTCCGGCGGGCGCAGAATGGTGAAATGCACCAGATCCACAGAACTGTCCGATTTCAGAAGATTGCGCCACGTGCGGCCCCCCGGATGCGGCTCTCCTGATACAAGCAGCACCCGCAGCCTGTCACGCACCCCATTCATCTGGATCAGCGCGGTATTGTTGCGGTCGGTGATCTCGCCATCCGCCTCGGGAACAGTGAACTGGATCACGTTGCGCCCGCCATGGGGCAGCGTGACCGGCAATTCGATGTCCTGCCCAACCGGCACACTGAAGCTCTGCGTCTCGCCGCCATCGACCGAGATGTCCAGCGTTGCGGAACCGTCGGTCACCGGTGCCGCGCCACTGTCTTCGATCCGCAGGGTCAAGGTGACAGCCTCGCCGATAATGGCAAATGCAGGGGCATTGCGCACGATCAGCCGCCGGTCCCAATCGGTCTCCCGCCCGGTCATCAGCAGATGCATCGGGGCAGGGATATCGGGCACGCTATCCATGTCATGCACGCGCCCGTCGCTCAGTGCAACGATCCCCGCGACGCGCGCGCTCGGCTCCTCTGCCAGCGCGGCGGACAATGCCCGCATCAGCTCGGTCCCGGCATCGCCTTCGCCATCACGCACGGTAACACGGCGCAGTTCGGTGTTGGGGCGCGCGGCTATTTCAGACGCCAGCTTTTCCGCCGCACCCCCCATCTGCGTAGGCCGATCCGAGAGCATCTGACTGGCGCTCTCATCTTCGATCATGACCACGATATCGGTAAGCGGCGCACGATCCTCGACCTGATACGCCGGTCCGGTCAGCGCACCCAACAGCACGAGCGCAGCGAGCGCCCTGTAGCCCGAGCCTGAAAGACCGCGCCACAGCGCCAGGCTCACCCCGGCCAACGCCAGGGCTGCAAGCACAGCAATCGCGACCCAGGGGATCAGCGGATCAAAGACGACAGATCCGGTCATTGGCCCAACCTGTCCAATAGCGCAGGCACATGCACCTGATCCGATTTGTAGTTTCCGGTCAGCACATGCATCACCAGATTGACCCCGAACCGATTGGCCAGCTCGCGTTGCCGTTCGCCAGCAAAACCGCGCCCAACCGGCAGCAGCGGTCGGCCATTGCCATCCAGGGCCCAGGCGGCGGCCCAATCATTACCGCCGATGACAACCGGCGTGACGCCATCGTTGAGGTTGCGAAATGGCATGCCCTCGATCTGTTCCGCATCGGGCGGGGCGGCCTCGACCCAAAGCTCGCGGCTGGTGTGGCGGCCCGGAAAATCCTGCAACAGATAGAACGTGCGGGTCAGCACGTGGTCAGGCGGCAGTGGTTCCAGCGGTGGAACATCCAGAGGCGCCGCCAGTTGCTGCAGTTTGCGCCCATTCGGGCTGGCCGCGCCAAAGCGGGCAATGTCGGCGTCGCGGGTATCAAACAGGATCATCCCGCCAGAGCGCAGGTATTCGTTGATCCGCGCATAGGCCTCGGCAGAAGGGGTCGGTTGATCCGGCGAGATCGGCCAGTAGAGCATCGGAAAGAAGGCAAGTTCGTCCCGTTCCAGATCAACGCCCACCGGGTTGGCCGGTTCGATAGACGTGCGAAAGAACAGCGTTTCCGACAGCCCGCGCAAACCGGCCTGCGCAATGCGATCCAGTTCCGCATCGCCGGTCAGTACATGCGCCAGCACCAACTCGCTGCTCGCGGCAATGGCAAAGGTGTCGTCCTCGGCCTGCGCCTGTCCCGGCAGCGGTTGCAGCAGCAACAGCGCGCCGGCAAGAACCGCCGCCGCTCGGGAGGGGCCAAGGCGACCGGACAGGGCCAGCGAAGCAATCACGTCCCCCGCCAGAAGAACCAGTGCAAGACCCAGCAACGCACCGCCAAGCGGCAATTCCCGTTCGACAGTCAGCCCCTCGACCGGGATGCGACCGGGCCAGGCGGCGGCGACCAATTCGCTATCCTCGGACAGCACATTGCGCGCCAGATGGCGATCTTCGCTGGCATAGAGGCCAGGACGCAGGCCGGGACCAACCGGATCCCCGACCAGTGCCGCACCGTCGACACCGGGCAAGTTGCCCGCGTCGGACAACTTGCCGAATCCGTCCATGACCTGAAGCGGTATCCACGTGGTGCCAGCCAAATCCTCAGCCTGCGGTGTCGATGCCGAGGAAGACACGGCGAGCCGTTCCAGCATCTCGACGAACAGACCCGAGAGCGGCAGGCCCGACCATTCGGCGTTCGCGGTCACATGAAAGAGCACCACCTGCCCCTGCCCGACCTGTTTGCGCGTGACCAAAGGTGTTCCGTCACTCAGCGCTGCTATCACCCGGTCTGCCAGCGTCGGATCGGGTTGCGCCATGACCTGCGCCGATACGGTCACATCAGCAGGGATCGCCAATCCGTGAAACGGCGAGTCTTCAGCAAAGGGCGCAAGCGCCTTGGGTTCTCCCCAACTCATCGCGCCGCCAACGCTGCGCCCGCCTGCCCGCAGGCGGACCGGCATCAGCGGGTGTTCGGTCGTGCGGCTTATGTCGCTCGCCGCAAGTCGCGGCCCGGCAAAACGCAAGAGCATGCCGCCCGCATCAACCCAGGTAGTCAGCGCCTCCTGTTCCGCTGCCGACAGGGTCGCCACATCGGCCAGAACCACGACATCCGGATTGGCAGGGAGCAGATCGAGCACCGCCCCGGTCAGCAACTCAGCGGTCGGAGAAAGCGCCTGTTCCAGATAGTGCAGCGGCGACAGCAGCTCGAGCCCTTCGCGGTCATCGCGCCCGGCAATCAATGCCACCTCGCGCCGGCGCAAGCTGTCATCGCTGAGCGTCAGTGCTCCGGCGGACCGTTGCCCCTGAAGTTCAAACCGGGTGATGCGCGCCCGCAATTCCGATGGCAGAGACAAGGCCCCCGTCGCGGTAACGTCACCCGCTTCAAAGGTCGCCGGGACCGAGGCCAGCACCCGCATGTTTCCGGCGGGGTCACGGCCCTGCGCCAAAATGATGATCTCGCGCGCATTTCCCGGCAGCGAGCGTCTGGCGGTCAGTTGCACCGCGCCATCCTCGTACCGGGCCGGGGCAAGGGCCACCACCGCGCTGCCGGTCTGAAACGCGCGCACCGCGCCTCGCGCTTCCAACGCGATCAACACCTCATCCCGCCCCGCATGATCCAGCCCGTCGCTGATCCAATGCGTGTCAAAATCGCTTGCAACCTCGGTCAGCGCGGCGCGTGTCGCATCGATCTGAGCCTGAGTGGCGGTCCATGGCGCGGGTAGCAACCCGGCCAAGCGGCTGCGCCAGACATCTGCGGCCTGAAAGACAGGTACTTGCGGATCGGTCAGCCGCAGGATCGACACGGTGCGACCGGCGCGCCCCGCCTCGGTCAATTGCGCCTCGATCAGATCCTTCTTTTCCGTCCAGAGCGTTGCCCCCGCCCAACTGGCATCCATCAGGATCAAAAGCGGGCCTGACCCGCCCTGATTCTGCTGCGGGTTGAGGACCGGGCCGGCCAATCCCATGATCACCGCCGCAACGGCCAGCATTCGCAACAGAAGCAACCACCAAGGTGTGCGATCCGAAACGCTTTCGTCGTCCGTCAACCCGAGCAGCAACGCCACGCCGGGGAACCGGCGGCGGATCGGTGCCGGCGGAATCGCACGCAGGAGCAGCCAGAGAATCGGCAAGGCCAAGAGTCCCAGCAACACCCAGGGGGACGCAAACCCGATGCCGCCAAGTATGGTCATAGGCTGCCTCGATCCAACGCGCGATAGAGCCACAGGAGCCCCGATTGGGCGGTGTGATCTGTGTGGTGCAAGCCAAGATGCCAACCCGTGGTTCGGCACAGATGCGCCAATCGCGCCTTGCGCTCAGCCAGCCGGTCAAGATAGCGGTCTCGCAACTCGTTCGCCTTGAGCGTCTCGTGCCGCAGCGTTCCGCCGACGCTCTCGAATATCGTGCGCCCCCGGAATGGAAACGCCTCTTCGCTTGGGTCCAGGATTTGCAGAATGACCCCGCGCACACCGCGATCTGCCGCCTTGGTCAGGGCCAGTTCCACTTCGCCGATATCACCCAGAAAATCCGACAGGAACACTGCGCGGGCATGGGGGATCATCGCGCGGTGCTCTGGTGCGGCATAGTCGTCGGGTGAATCCAGCGCAAAACTCTCTGCCAGCCGCAGGATCTGCGTGTTGCCACGCCGGGGCGGCAGGGCCGTCCCGGTGAGCCCAACGCGCTCGCCGCCACGTACAAGCAGAATTGCGATGGCCAGTGCGAGCAACCGCGCCCGCTCCACCTTTGTTGGCAGGGTGTCGCCCGAGGTAAAGCGCATGGACGCGCCCTGATCGACCCACAGCATCACCGATTGCGCGATCTGCCATTCCCGTTCGCGCACGAACTGCTGATCACCGCGCGCCGAGCGGCGGTGATCGATGAGCCGCTTGCTGTCACCCGCCTGCGACGGTCGGTATTGCCAGAAATCATCCCCGAGCCCCGCGCGCCGACGGCCGTGCTCGCCCAAGAGGACCGTGCCGGCCAAATGCTCGGCCCGCGCCAGAAGCGGCGGCATCCGGCCGGCTTCGGTTTCGGCACGTTCGCGCAAGGGTTGTGTCACGCGGCGGCCTCGGACCGGGTCAGGTCACAGGCAGTGGACTCGATCAACTCCGACAGGCTGTCTCCGCGCGCGCGCGCCGCGAAGTTCAGCGCCATGCGGTGGCTCAGCACCGGGCGCGCCATGTTGATCACGTCTTCTGCATTGGGCGCCAGCCGCCCCTGCAGCAACGCCCGCGCCCGCACCGTCAGCATCAGCGCCTGTGCCGCCCGCGGCCCCGGCCCCCACGCAACCGTATCGCGCACACGCTCTGAGGCGCCGGGCTCATCCGGGCGGAACGCGCGGACAACATCGAGAATCATCTCGACGACCGAATCTCCAGCCGGCATCCGCCGCAACAGGACCTGCGCGGCCAGCAGTTCGTCCCGCGTGAACACTTCCGACGACAGGTCTTCGTCGACCCCGGTCGTCGCGATCAGGATGTCGCGTTCGGTGTCGCGATCCGGATAGTTCACATCGATCTGGACCAGGAACCGGTCAAGCTGTGCTTCGGGCAGTGGATAGGTGCCCTCTTGTTCAATCGGGTTCTGTGTGGCCAACACATGAAAGGGTGGAACCAGCTGCCGATCTTCGCCTGCGACCGTCACCGTCCTCTCCTGCATGGCCTGCAACAGGGCCGACTGTGTACGTGGACTGGCGCGGTTGATCTCGTCCGCCATCAGGAGTTGGCAAAAGATCGGACCCTGAACAAAGCGGAACGACCGCGATCCGTCCGCCGCGGTGTCAAGGATCTCCGATCCCAGAATGTCGGCGGGCATCAGGTCGGGGGTGAACTGGATGCGATTTCCGTGCAGCCCCATCACCGTTGACAGTGTTTCGATCAGGCGGGTTTTGCCCAGCCCCGGCAAACCGATCAACAATCCGTGTCCGCCGCATAGCAGCGCAGTCAGGGTCAGGTCGACAACCCGCTCCTGGCCAATGAACCGGCGGGTGATCGAGGCCTTGGCCTGCGCAAGCTTGGCTTCCAGTGCATCGACTTCTGCAACCAGATCATCTGGATCGGACATGACATTCCTTTCGGGGAACCCTACATTAGATCATAAGTCTATAGCGCTCAGAGGAAATGGCAAAAGCAATGAATGGACAAAAAGCCGTTACTCCCTCCGCAGAGGATATTGCCGCAGCCGCCAGCGCCGCAAAAGGGCGTGGATTACCTCCGGTCCATCTGTGGAATCCACCATTTTGCGGTGATCTGGACATGCGGATCGCGCGCGACGGCACGTGGTTTTATCTCGGCACTCCAATCGGCAGGTTCGAGCTTGTCAAGCTGTTCTCCTCCATCCTCAAGAAGGAAGATGGCAAGTATT
Organism: Sedimentitalea todarodis; assembly: GCF_032595355.1. Classification (NCBI taxonomy): domain Bacteria; kingdom Pseudomonadati; phylum Pseudomonadota; class Alphaproteobacteria; order Rhodobacterales; family Paracoccaceae; genus Sedimentitalea; species Sedimentitalea todarodis. Next base: position 81,903 of record NZ_JASMWN010000020.1, read on the forward strand.
TCCTCGTTACACCGGTGGAGAAAGTCGGAATCACCGTTGATGATGCCCCTTTTGTCGCCGTTGATTTCGATGCGAACGGCACGGATCAGGATCAGGTCCTGACCTTCAAGACACAGGTGGGCGATACCGCGATTGCCGGACCGGATCACCCCATCCGCGTGGAGCGTGACGCCGAGACCGGCGAACCGTCGCCCTACGTCATGATCCGCGCCGGGCTGGAAGCCTTGATAGATCGCAAGAGTTTTTACCGGCTGGTGGAGTTGGGCAGTCACCATGACGGTTGGTTTGGCCTGTGGTCGTCGGGTGTGTTCTTTCCGGTTATTCCGTCCAGAGAGCTTGAGAACATATGAATGGCGCAAGATACCGCAAAGTTTAGAGAACTTGCGGTTCGCCAGAGCTTGGCAATCGCCGTCTTCCAGCGTTAGACGGCGTAACGTCCCCTTGTGAATGAGCTGCCATGCCAAGATTTGCCGCCAACCTGACACTGCTGTTCACCGAATTGCCGTATCTGGACAGGTTTGATGCCGCCGCCGCCGCAGGCTTCAAAGCCGTCGAAATCCTGTTTCCCTATGATGTGCCCGCCAAGGACACCCGCCGCGCGCTGCTGCGCAACGGGCTGGAATTACTTCTCATCAACGCCCCACCGCCCAATTACACCGGAGGAACGCCGGGATACGCTGCAATCCCCGGTGGTGAAGGCCGTTTTCAGCACGACATAAAGCGCGCGCTGCGCTATGCCGGAGAACTTCGGTCTACGCGCATTCACGTCATGGCAGGCTACACCAAGGAGGATGAGGCCGAGGCGACATTCGTGCGCAACCTGCGATGGGCCGCCGACCACACCCCGGAGCAGAGCTTTACCATCGAACCGCTCAATCCCGGCGATCAACCCGGATACTTCCTGGATGACTACGCCCTTGCCGCCCGCGTTCTAGATGCGGTGGACCGGCCCAATGTCGGGCTGCAATATGACAGCTACCACGCCGAAGCCATTCACGGGAATGCCATGCAGGTCTGGGAGACCTACAAGGATCACACCGTGCATGTGCAGATTGGCGCCGCGCCTGAGCGTCGTGAACCGGGCAGCGGCCCGACCGATTTTGGCGCGCTCTTTGCGGCAATTGACGCCAGCGGGTATGCGGGTTGGGTGAGCGCCGAATACCATCCCAGTACAAAGCGTACCGAAGATAGCCTGCATTGGATGGCGTGACGGAGCGACACAACGACCGATCTTGCTACCGCGCCTGCCCCGCCGCTGGATCGTTCAGTATTTCTGCGGGACGTAGAGTTCGTTCGGCAAGACCGCACGCTCGTAGTCGGGATTGAACTCGCGCTCAGGCAGGTGGATCTCTTCGCTCGGCACATCCGTGTACGGAAACACGCTGAGCAGGTGGTTAATGCAATTCAACCGTGCCCGCTTCTTGTCATTGCCCTGTACGATGTACCAAGGCGCTTCTTCGATGTTGGTTCTGCGCAGCATTTCTTCCTTGGCCTTGGTGTATTTTTCCCAACGCACACGGCTTTGAAGGTCCATCGGAGACAGTTTCCACTGTTTCAACGGGTCGTGAATGCGGATCAGAAACCGCATCTGCTGCTCTTCATCCGTGATCGAGAACCAGTACTTCACCAGACGAATTCCCGACCGGACCAGCATCCGTTCGAACTCGGGCACATCGTGAAAGAAATCCTGAACCTGATCTTCAGTGGCAAACCCCATCACCCGCTCGACACCGGCGCGATTGTACCATGACCGGTCGAACAAGACGATTTCGCCCGCGGCCGGCAGATGCGAAATGTAGCGCTGGAAGTACCACTGCGATTTCTCGCGATCCGATGGCGCAGGCAGCGCCACTGTCCGCACCACGCGCGGGTTCAAACGTTGGGTGATGCGCTTGATCACGCCTCCCTTGCCCGCGCTGTCGCGGCCCTCGAAAACGATGACCACCTTCTCACCACTGTGCACGACCCAATCCTGCAGACGGATCAACTCCGATTGCAGCTTGATCAACGCGGAGAAATACTCCGCACGCGGCAAGGTGTCGGGATGGGCGGCGCGATAGATCTTGCGAATCTCCATTGAGAGCGCCGCATCTTCAAGCTCCAGTTCATAATCTTCGTCCAGCGTGTCTGCCAATTCGGCCTGTAGCCAGTCGTTGGCCCCGTTGTCTTCGTTTGCGCCGCTCATGCAATCGTCCTCTTTCTTGAATTCTACGTCATCGATAATCACAAAATCATGACACACATGCACCACCATCCGGTTGGTTTGGCCGTAGACCCAAGATGGCATCGGAAAAATTGCACGAATCCTATCACGCTCCTGACCCGCGACAAGTCGGGTGTGACCTTGGATAGAACCAATGAATACTATCCCTGAAATACTCCTTTTTGTGCGGTCTCGACACGGGCGCGCATCGCCTTTTTCCGTCTAATTGAATTGTGCCGCAGCCGAACTTCGGCACTCGGAACGTTAGAACAGCGACTTCTGCGTGAAGCTTGATTACCTGCGATGACGTGGGCTCTGGCTGGGGCTCGAGCTGCGTACACCACCCGTCGGCATCTGGCCGTTCCGGCGTACGAAAATCTCTGATCGGGTTGATCAACACCACTCGCTCTGCCCACCAAAAATCATCAATCGGGCGAATGGCCGAGCGTGTTCAAGCGGCCCGTCCGTCCAGAAAATCGGCTACCAGCTCGCCAACGTCCGATCTGAGGGAGTACATCAACAGATGCCCCGCCGGGTAGATCCTGAGTCTGGCATTCGGCACGAGCGAGGCCAGCAGCACCTGGTTCGCAACCGGGATCAGCGTATCCAGTGCGCCGCCGATGATCTGGGTCGGTTGGGTCAGCTGGCCGAGCCATGGAATGCTGGTCCAGGAGCAGAGCGCCTTGACCTGCGCAGAGTAGCCTTCGTAGCTGGGACGGATCGCATTTCTGGCGTATTCCTTGAACAGCCAAGGCTGCAACACCGCTTCACCGCCGTACATGAACGGCCCGATAAAGTCGCCATAGGCCTTGTTGACATAACGGAACGGGAACATGATTTCCGACAACGCGAGGGGTGTGCCCCACCAACTTCCGATTCCGCCCGTCGAAGTTATCGCAAGCACGAGTTTGCGCACAACTTTTGGGTGATCATACGCCAGTTGCTGCGCCACCGCACCGCCCCAGGATATGCCCATGACGTCGCATCTGCCGACATTCAGTTCACTCAGAATCCCGTGCAGCATGGCGGCGTGCTGGGGAATCGTGGTGACCTTGTCAGGCACGTCAGATCGCCCGACGCCGGCGGCGTCAAAGGCAATGATCGGACGATCGGGAAACTCATGCATCAGCGGATACAGCATTTCGACGGCCTGCCCGAGCCCGTTGCAGATCACCAAGGGGGGACCTGATCGACCTTCGTTCAGGGTGAAGACCCGCAGGTTCACACCATCCGCGCAAATGGTGTGATACTCGCCGTGTTCCGGTTCGGCATGACTGTCTGGCACGTTGCAGAACTCCCGCTCATTTCTGGTACTGTACGTCAGATGGTGAGACTATCCGTCCTGCGGCACCTGTTCCAGAACATAGGTTCCGGGTGCCAGTGCCAGTTCCGGATGTTTGCGGTTGCCAAGAGTCTTGGGGGCCGGTCTCTGGGCATCGCCGCTGGTCTCATCCAGCCATTGCAGCCAGTGCGGCCACCAACTGCCTTCCGACTTGTTTGCCGAGGCCAGCCATTCCTCTGCCGACCCAGTGCGATCCCCGTCCGAGACGAAATAGCGACGGTTCTTGACCGGATGATTGATCACCGTACCAGACACATGCCCTCCCGAGGTCAAGACAAACTCCGCTTCCTGAGGCAGCAAGGTGGTCGAGGAATATGATGTCTGCCAAGGAACGATATGATCGCCGGTTGCGGCGAGGAAATAGCACGGGACGTCAATATTCCCACAGTCAACCGGAGTGTCCAGAAGCGTGAGGGCACCCGGTTCCCTCAGCTTGTTGGCATGATACATTTCCTCGACGAAGTAGGAGTACCATTTGGCTGGCAGATTTGACGTATCCGCATTCCAGTACAGGACATCAAACGGTGGCGGTGTCTGGCCCTTGAGGTAGTTGTTGACCACAAACCCCCAGATGGACTCGTTCACATGCAGCATTGCCATCGCGCGCGCGATATCGCGCCCCGGTGCCACCTTTGCTGTTCCGAGCCTCTGTTTGTAGGCCGCAATCTGGGTCTCGTCGATGAACACCTCGACTTCACCGGGATCACTGAAATCCAGCATCGAGGACAGGAACGTCGATGACCCGACAAGAGATTTCTGTGCCTGCGGCATCACGGCCAGCGCTGCCAGCAACAGTGTGCCCCCGTTGCACCAGGACAGCAGGTCGACCTGCTCTGCCTTGGCAACGTCTGCGGTTGTGTCAATCGCGGCAAGAACGCCTTCGGTAATGTATTCGTCCCAACCGTAGTCCTGCGTCTCCGGCCCGGCGTTGCGCCACGACACCATGAAGACGGAATTTCCCTCTTCGAGCAGGTAACGCACCATCGATTTCTTTTCGTTGATGTCGAAAATGTAGAATTTGTTCACGCAAGGCGGAATGATCAGGATCGGATTGGACCTGACCTTGGGCGTAACGGGTGTGTATTGGATGACCTCGATCAGCGCATTGCGATAGATCACCGCGCCGGGTGTCGTTGCCAGGTTTTCGCCGACTTTGAACGCCGTCTCGTCCGTAGTCGTGATGTACCCCTTTTCGAGATCCGCCAAAAGGTTCTGAAATCCATCGATCAGGCTCCTGCCGCCGGTTTCCTGAGCCCGTTTGAGCACTTCGGGGTTCATCAGCGCAAAATTTGACGGCGACAGGCCGTCGGCCGTTACGCGGGCATAGAAGCTGAGCTTGCGCTGTTCATGCTCGGGCAGACCTGCCCGATCCGCCATGTCCGCCATTGCCTTTGCCGTCAATTCGTAGGACTGGCGCAGGAACGGAAAGACGCCCTTGTTCCAGGCATCGTCGCCAAAGCGGCGATCCTTGGCCGGCTGCCCGGCACCACCCTGCCCTGTCAGGCCCGACATCCAAAGTTGTGCCATTTCGGTCTGATACGTGGTCCACGTCTTGATCCAGTCGCTCCAGGCATCGGCCGACAACAACGATTGCGCGGTCTCGTTCCAGGACGCGATGAACTCTTGATGTTTACTCGCGTCCATACCCTGAAAGACGGGATGGTTCTTCGTCGCTGACAGCATCATGTCTGACAGTGTCTTGTTGAAATCTTGTTCCATCGGTTCCTCCATGGGTGTCGTATCTGCGACCTGGGTCCGCAATCTGTTTTCAAATCCTGGCCATGAGGCCAAGAAGTGCCTGCACCCGCTTCGCATTCCTCAAACTGGCGGTAAAGTTCGATCGCCTTTTGCCCGATAGACGTATCCGCGTCCACTGTCCCTTTTGCCTCCACGCTGAAACCCAACGGGCCTCAGCGCGCCGGTTTTTTTCGGAAAGGCGGTCGGTCCTAGATGTGAATGGCATGCCCCAATGCCTTGAGCGCGGCTTCCTGCAAGCCTTCGCTCTGGGTCGGGTGGGCATGTATGGTCCCCGCGATATCTTCCAGACGGGCACCCATTTCGATCGCAAGCGCAAAAACGGCAGCCAGTTCGGATATGCCTCCACCTGTCGCCTGAATGCCGAGAACGACGTGGTTGTCCGCATGGGCAACAACCCGGATGAACCCGGCCTCGTTCTCCATGGTCATTGCGCGGCCATTGGCCGTGAACGGGAATTTTCCCGTAACCGTCTCCACGCCAAGTGCTTCGGTCTCTTCCGGGGACAGCCCTGCCGTCACGATCTCGGGGTCGGTGAAACAGACTGCTGGTATGCACTGCTTGTCCCAGGCTTGCGGGCCTCCGGCAACGATCTCTGCGGTCATCTCCCCCTGGGCAATGGCGCGATGTGCCAGCATCGGCTCGCCGGTGACATCCCCGATGGCATAGACATCGCGCATCGACGTTTGGCACCGATCGTCGATCTGAATGAACGCACCGCTCATCCTCAGCGACAATTCCTCCAGACCAACATCCTGCGTGCGCGGCTTGCGTCCGACAGCGACCAATACCTTGTCAAATGGCAGCTCAACACTCTCGCCCCCGTCCAGAGTAACCTTCAGCCCGTCTTCGTTCGCGTTCAAGCCTTCGGCCTTTGCATTCAGCATCACGTTGATACCAAGGGTCTCCAACCGCTCGGCTACGGGTTTCGTCAACTCCTTGTCGTACTGCGGCAAGATTTTTGACGCGAATTCAACGACCGTCACCTCTGCGCCAAGTTTGGCCAGCGCAGTCCCGATTTCGAGCCCGATATAGCCGCCGCCCACCACGATCAGCTTTTCAGGTACGCTGGTCAGAGCCAAAGCGCCGGTTGAAGAAATGACGTCGCCGCCAAATGGCAAGGACGGGATTTCGAACGGCACAGACCCGGTCGCGATCACGATCTTTTCGGCATGGATCAGTTGTTTGCCCATATCCGTCTTGACCATGACCGATTTGCCGTCGCGAAAACGGGCCTGGCCGATAATGGCCCGAACGCCGGCCCGCTTGAGCAAGGCACCTACGCCCCCGTTCAGCCGGGCAACGATGCCGTCCTTCCATGCAATCGTCTGTTCCATGTCGATCGCCGGTTTTTCAACCGATATCCCAAGACTGTTCGACGCTGTAAAATGGGTTGCCTTTGAAAATTCCTCTGCCGCATGAATCAGCGCCTTTGACGGGATGCATCCCACGTTCAGGCAGGTGCCTCCATGTGCCTTTGCTTCGACGATGATCGTATCCACGCCCAGTTGTCCGGCCCTGATGGCGCAAACATACCCCCCCGGACCGGAGCCGATCACCAGCAACTTGCAATTGATTTCTTCCATGATCAGTCCTCCAGCAACAAAAGTGCGGGTGTTTCGAGTAGCATTTTCAGTTTCTGGACAAAGACTGCGGCATCCCAACCGTCAATGACCCTGTGGTCAAAACTGCACGAGATGTTCATCTTCTTGCGCGGCACAAAGGCCGCCCCATCCCAATGCGGTCGCACCTCCATCTTGTTGATGCCCACGATCGCAACCTCGGGGTAGTTGATGATCGGTGTTGTCGCCAAGGCACCCAGCGGCCCCAGCGAGGTGATGGTGATGGTCGAACCGCTCAGTTCCTCGCGCGTGGCACTGCCTTCACGCGCGGCGACTGCGAGCCTGCCGAGTTCGGCCGCGCTTTCCCAGAGAGTCATCGCCTCTGCATGGCGCACCACCGGCACGATCAGGCCACCCGGCGTTTGCGTCGCAATGCCGATATGGACCGCCTCGAACTTGCGAAAAATGCTGTCATCATCCTCGAAATGGGCGTTCATGTTGGGTTGGTCGGCAACCGCGTCGGCGATGGCCCGGATCACGAAAGGCAGTACTGTGAGTTTGCCTTTCGTTTCTGCCCTTGCCTTGTTCAGCTGCGCGCGCAGCTCCTCAAGATCGCTGACATCCACCTCTTCGACAATCGTGATATGCGGAATCCGCGACTTGGACAGCGCCATGCGTTCCGCGATCTTGCGGCGCAGACCGATGACTTTCTCTTCGGTCTCGCCCGTCCGCTGAGGGCGCTTTGCCAATGCACCGGAAAATTGCCCGCCGGTTTCGTGGAAATGGGTCAGATCCTCATGCGTGATCCGCCCGGCAGGACCGCTGCCCAGCACACGGCGTAAATCTACGCCAAGCTCGCGCGCACGTTTGCGCACTGATGGGGTCGCCAGTGGCTTTTCACCCTCCGCCCGACGTTGACCGGCAATTGGCGCAGGGGCTTTTGGCTTTACGACCTTGGGGCTTGAAACCGGTTTCGCCGCTTGCGCGTGAGTTTTCGCAGGGGTCGAGGCCGTGGCGGTCGCTGACCCAGCCAGTTTTCTGGCCAAATCTTCCTTGCTTGTATTCCCGACCCCCTCGACTTCAATCACGATCAGCGTGCTTCCGATGGCAAGCGTGTCTCCGACGTCACCGCCCAGATAAAGCACCTTGCCAGACACGTTGGTCGGGATTTCAACGGCAGCCTTTTCGGTCATCACCTCGGCGATCACGTCGTCTTCCCGCAGTTGGGCGCCGAGAGTGGTCATCCATCCCGTCAACTCGGCCTCGGCAATGCCTTCGCCAACATCGGGAACCTTGATTTCATACAGTCCATGACCGTCCGCAACCCGCAGATCAATCGACGGCGCGGAGGACTCGGCCTCGGGCGTTTCGTCGGCAACGGTGGGGGCTGTGTCAGCGGGGGCCTCAGAAGCGGCCACCTGCGCATCAGTCGTGTTTCCGGCGCCTTCCACCTCGATCCGTATCATGTCGGCACCGATCGAGAGCTTTTCGCCCGCGTCACAGCCAATCCAGACGACCTTGCCCGAAACCGCAGAGGAGATCTCGACCGATGCCTTGTCCGTCATGACTTCCGCCAGCAGGTCATCTTCCTTGATGATATCGCCGACTCCCACATGCCAGGCGCTCAGTTCGGCCTCGGCGATGCCCTCACCGACGTCCGGCAACTTCATGGTAAAAAGTCCCATTCCTACGCCTCCATCAATTTCTTCATGTTGCTTGCAACGCGGTCGGGTCCCGGAAAATAGGCCCATTCCTGTGCGTGGGGGTATGGCGTGTCCCATCCAGCAATCCGCAGGACAGGCGCTTCGAGATGATAAAAGCACTCTGCCTGAATCTGTGCCGCAAGTTCCGCACCAAATCCCGAGGTCAATGTCGCCTCGTGCAGGACGATACAGCGCCCGGTCTTTTGCACCGACGCCATCACGGTTGCAGTGTCCAGCGGCATGAGTGTCCGCAGGTCGATGACTTCCGCATCGACGCCCGCTTCCTCGGCAGAGGCAATCGCCACATGCACCATCGTGCCATAGGTCACCACAGTCAGGTCTTCGCCCGCCCGCGCAACCGCCGCCCTGCCCAACGGGGTTTCGTAATACTCCGGATCAACATCGCCAAGGGGGTGCTTCTTCCACGGCTGCACGGGGCGATCATGATGGCCATCGAACGGGCCATTGTAGAGCCGTTTCGGTTCCAGAAAGATCACCGGATCGGGATCCGCAATCGCAGCAAGCAACAGGCCCTTGGCATCCTTCGGATTTGACGGAATGACCGTTTTCAAACCGGCAACATGGGTAAACAACGCTTCCGGGCTCTGGCTGTGGGTCTGACCGCCCCAGATACCGCCACCCGACGGCATGCGCACCACCATGGGACAGGTAAACTCACCTGCGGACCGGTATCTCATCCGCGCGGCTTCGGAGACGATCTGGTCATAAGCGGGGTACATGTAGTCGGCGAACTGCACCTCCACGACAGGCTTTAGCCCATAGGCCGCCATACCGACACCGGCACCCACGATGCCCAATTCGCTGATCGGCGCATCAAAACACCGGTCTGGTCCGTATTTTTCCTGAAGCCCCGCAGTACAGCGAAACACACCACCGAAATATCCGACATCTTCGCCAAAGACGACAACATCGTCGTCTCTGCCCATCGCAAGATCATGGGCGTTCTGGATCGCCGCAATCATCGTCATCTGTGTCATGTCAGTATCCCACTTCGTGGCGCTGTTTTATCAGGTGCTCAGGCATTTCCGCATAGACATCCTCGAACATGTCGCGGGGCGACGGCGCATGACCCGAGTTCAGCGTGCCAATGGCTTCGGCCCGTTTCTGGCAGTCAATGACACCGTCGGTGATCTCGGCTTCTGCTTGTTTGTGACGGTCTTCCGACCAAACGCCGCGCTTGATCAGATGCGCCTTCAGACGTGCGATCGGATCACCGAGCGGCCAGGCCTCGTTTTCGGTCTTGGGCCGGTAGGCGCTTGGATCATCCGACGTCGAATGCCCACCCGCGCGATAGGTGACGTGCTCGATCAGGGTCGGGCCAAGATTTCTGCGCGCCCGCTCTGCGGCCCATTTGCCTGCCGCGTAGACCGCGAGATAATCATTCCCATCCACGCGCAGAGCCGGAATTCCGAATCCGTGTGCGCGCGAGGCAAAGGTGTGCGCGCCGCCCCGCGCAATGCCCTGGAACGTCGAAATTGCCCACTGGTTGTTTACGATATTCAGCACAACCGGCGCCTTGTAGGTCGATGCAAACACCAGCGCCGCGTGAAAATCGCTCTCGGAGGTCGAACCATCCCCGATCCAGGAGGCCGCGATCTTTGTGTCGCCCTTGATCGCCGAGGCCATGCTCCAGCCGACGGCCTGAATATACTGGGTCGCGAGATTGCCGGAGATCGTAAAAAACCCGTGTTCCTTGGAAGAATACATGACTGGGAGCTGACGCCCATGCAGCGGATCGGCCTCGTTCGAAAAGATCTGGCACATCATGGTTTCCATGGGATAGCCGGATGCAATCAACAGTCCCGCCTGACGGTAGGTCGGAAAGTTCATGTCGCCTTTCTGCAAAGCCTTCTGGAATGCGCAACTGATCGCCTCTTCACCAAGATGCTGCATGTAAAACGACGTCTTGCCCTGGCGCTGCGCCAGCATCATGCGGGTGTCGTAGATGCGCAATGTCATCATGTCCCGCAGACCGCGCGCGAGGTCTTCATCGCTCAGCGCGCAAGCCCATTCACCCACGGCCTCGCCATCATCGTCAAGTACACGAATGATGGTAAACGCCAGATCGCGCATGTCCTCGGCACGCGCATCCACGTCCGGCCTGCGCACTGTGCCTGCGGCGGGAATATCAACCCTGGAGAAATCGGGAGTGTCTCCGGGTCTGCATTCTGGCTTGGGGACGTTCAGAGATAACGGCGAGTAGTCGGTCATGACAACCTCAATTCAGATGGATTGGATGAATGCCGGCAGACAGGTGCCGGCAAGTGCTTCTCATTGACGAGGGCCCCTATCGCTTCGGGCCTTCTTTTCCGCGTGACACGAACACTATTGCAGCAACGCGCCACATAAGGAAGAGAGCAGGGACAACGCGCCGGAGTCCAAGAACAGGCCACAGATCGATGGCGAAGTTACCTTGGAATTCAGAGCATTCCCTGTGACAGCCATTCGTCCAGCTGGCGACGGCTGATTTCGAAGTGCATACTGTCCTCGCGCCGGAAGCCCGCGCCCCAGACCCAGCCTTCTTCGTGAAAGAAATCGGCGAGGATTGTCAGGCCCAGCTGGGTCTTGCCGTCGGTAAAGTTGTCCAGATGCCCATCGATGTTCAGATCCAGAGCCAGCCCATAGCTATGGGTCGAGAGGCTGCTCTGCGTCCCGCGGATACGGCGCACGCACAGTGATCCGGACGTGTTGATGCGCGCATAGAGGTCCGGATCCGCACGGCGCACATTCTCGAAGACACGGCGCAGGGACTCTGCCGCAGGCTTCAACATCTGCACCCGGATCGGGCCCACATTCTCCAGCACCAGCTTGCTCTTCAGCGATTGATTGGTCATCGGCTGGCAGTCATCGTTCAGTGTTTCACGCGGGCGGCCCAGCTTTTCCTGAAGATAGCGCGACCCTGCAACCTCCAACCCCCGATTCACGTTCAGCCGGTCGGCGATCAGAACCACCTGCGCATAGGCGTCGATGATGTCATTCGGCCCGGTGCCGCGCAGTATCGCGTCTTCGGCATCCGCATTTGGCACCAAGGTGCTCTGCCGTCCGATACCCGCAGCCAGACCTGCGATTTCGCCTTCCTGAGCCTTCATCCGGCTCTGCAGGTCCTCGACCTGCTGGCGGAGCATCTCGATCTCGATCCGCGCACCGGAATCCACCGCGGAGCCCTGAAAATCCTCTTCGGACAACAGATAACTGAGCCCGACAAAGATGACTGGCGCCACGACCAGTGCGACAGCAATGATGATCGCCGGGAGATATCGCATCACGTCCTCATTGGTTCCTGCCAATTCAGCCCGCTTGACCGCGGCGAGTAAAGGGCTTTTTTTCTCAAACCCAAGAAGAAAAGGCCGGTTTACTCCGCCCCAGGCGACGGTAAAACCGTTGTGGCAGGGCATCGTGTGGTGTAGTCTTTGTTCAGTATCGAATTACACCCAGCAAAGGACGCAAGATGGTTTGTTTTTCAAAAGTTTTTGCCGTTACACTTGCCCTTGGCGTTGGTTTTGCACTTCCCAACGCAACTTTCGCCCAATCCTCTGGCGAGATGAGTGCCGAAGAAATCGCAGACGCCTTCAAGAAACAGAAGACGCGTGGCCTTGTGATCGTACCCTCCGCGCAGCAAAGCGATTCCGTCGAGGCCACCACGGTCGCACCGGCTGCGGCCAAGGAATATTCTGCAGTCGATCGCGATGATCAGGTCAATGTTCAGATTGCATTTGATTTTGATAGCGCCGCACTCCGCGACGATCAGAAGCCAAAGCTCGTAACCCTGTGTCAGGTCATGAAATCCGTGGACGTATCGGTTTACCAGATCGTCGGCCACACCGACAGTTCGGGCACCGCAGCCTATAATGAACGCCTGTCGCTCTTGCGGGCGCAAGAGGTCAAGCGCCATCTGGTGGATGATTGCGGACTTGCGGAAAACCGTATCGAAGCAATCGGCATGGGCGAAAGTGCCCCCTACGATGCTGCGAACCCAAGGGCCGACGTTAACCGGCGGGTCGAGTTTCAGGCATTGGGTTAAGACCGCTGACGGTTCTTGCCGGACGGCACGCAGCAAGGGGCTGAGACATGATCGACTCGCGCCCCACGGATACGTTTCAACCCGGCGATGTCCTGAACAACACCTACCGGATAGAGGCGGTCCTGGGTCGTGGCGGCACGTCCGAAGTCTATAAGGCGCGCAGTGAAATCTCGGGGCGGCTTGCCGCGCTGAAGGTGCTGAAAGCCGAGTTTTCCGCCAACGACGACTATCTTGTCCTGCTGACCCGCGAAGAAGAAATCCGCGAGATCCGCCACGACGCCGTTGTTCGCTATTCCGAAAACCATCGCACGCAGGATGGGCTAGTCTATCTGGTCATGGACTATGTCGAGGGACCGGGACTCGATCGAAAGCTGCGCGAAGGGCCGATGCCGGCGGATGATCTGCTGACCGTGTGCCGCCGCGTGTCTGAAGGGCTCGAGGCCGCGCACAAGCGAAATATCGTCCATCGCGACCTCAGCCCCGACAACATTATCCTGCGCGGCGGTGACCCGGCCGAGGCGGTGATCATTGATTTCGGGATCGCCAAGGACACCAACCCCGGTGCGCAGACCATTGTCGGAAACGAATTCGCCGGCAAGTATGCCTATGCCGCACCTGAACAATTGAGCGGTCAAACCGATGCGCGCTCGGATATCTATTCGCTTGGGGCCATGTTGTTGGCGAACTTTCGCGGAAAATCGCCGGATGTCGGCAATAACCCCATGGAGGTCGTCAAGAGAAAGGGCGAGCGACTTGATACGGCCGACGTCCCCGAACCGCTCAAGACGCTCATTGACCGGATGGCCGCGCCGGAACCGGATGCGCGGTTTCAGTCGGCGGCAGAGGTTCTTGCCTATCTGCGCGAACACGAAGGCGAAACGGACCCGGACGCGACGGTGATTTTCCCGCTTCCGCGCACTCCGACCCCCAAAGCAAAACCCGCACCCGAAAACCTGCCACAAAGCGCACCCGCGTCCGCACCGGCAGGCGCACCGCCTCGCAAGTCGCTTGGCGGGCGTGTCGGCCTCATTCTGGTGCTTGCGCTGATCCTCGGCGGTGTCGGCGGGTATTTCGGCGGGCTGTTTGACGGGTTGGTGGGCCCCAGCTATCCCGTCGCAGATCCCTATCAACTCACCGTTGACAAGCCTGCCAATGGCGCACCACACGCGATTGGCCATGTCCCCTCCGAGCAAACACGCGCGGCCATGAGCAATCTGATGACCGACCTGTCCGGCACCGCGGACCTGACCATGGCCACGGGCGCGATCGCAGACAGTTGGGGGACCGATGTGATGGCCACCCTCTCGGAACTGCGCAACCTCGAAGAATGGCGGTTGGCCCTTGACGGCAATGCCGCACAGGTCACCGGCGAAACCTCGGATGCCGACCTGCATGCCCACCTGATCAAGACCTTTGCGGATGGTCTGCCCGGTGCCCTGCAGGGCAGTGCCGCAATCGACCTGATCCCCGTATTCCTCGCTGCCAGCGAGGTCGAAGCCGTGCTTGATCACCTCGCGGATTGCGGTCCGCTCGCGACACCGGGCGTCACGCCTGTCGGCTATGGGCCACAAAGCGACATCATCGTCGCAGGCAAGGTCGCAGACACGGCCACTCGCATCGGGTTGTTCGATGAACTGAGCACGATTGCAGGCGAACGCAAGGTGGTGGTGGATGTCGAGGTTCTGAACCCCACGCTCTGCCTCATCGAAAGCAATTTACCGAATGCACCCCCCGGCGGCATTGGTGTCGACTTTATCGTTGGGGACCGGAACGAACACAATCCTTCGGGTCGCTTCTTTGTGGGCGAAAATCCGATCATCGATATCACGCTTCCTGCCGATGTCGTCGACGGATACCTGACGGTGTCGATACTGGATGTGTCCGGCAATGTGTATCACCTCCTGCCAAACCTGAACCGGCAGGAAAACGCGGTCGCAAAGCTGCGCGATGGACAATCAGGACCTGTCGACGTGCGGGTTGCCTATAGCGTTGACGAAGCGGCCAGGAACAATCGCATCGGTTTCACCGTCGACGATTCTTCACTGGGCAAGAGCAAGGTGATTGTCCTGCACTCGGAAGAGCCACTATTCGGTGGCTTGCGCCCGACTTCGGAATCCGCGAGCGGATATGCAACGGCACTGAAGGATCATGTGGAAACCAATCAGGCCAGCATTCTGTCGCTCGATAGCCGCATCCTGACGACCGCCGCACCCTGAATCGTCAGAGGACGTCCAGCACGATCACCGTGATGTTATCTGCGCCGCCACCGTTCAGTGCAATCTCGATCAACCTGCCGGAAACGGTCTCCAGCGGCTCGCGCCCCAAGACGGCCCGCAGCGTCTCGAACGTGGCGTATTTAGTCAGGCCGTCAGAGCAGATCAGGAACCTGTCTCCGTGCAGAACCTCGCCCCGGATCTTGTCAAGGTCGAGCGCATCGCCCACGCCAACGGCGCGCGTAATCGCGTTTGATTGTGGGTGCTGCTCTGCTTCATCCCACGTCATCTGACCCGACAGAACCAGTTCCGCGACGGCAGAATGATCGGTGGTCAGCATCTCGATCTGCCCGTCCCGCAACCGATAGATACGGCTATCCCCGGCCCAGAGGCCGACAAAATGACCGTTAGCGACCATCAAGGCCGCCACCGTGGCCCCGATGATACCACGACCGCGCGCCTCGGCCTCCTTGAGGATCAACAGGTGCGATTCATTGATCGCTTCGCGCAGGGCATGCATCCGTTCTGTAGGTTCTAGTCCTGCCGGGATCATCGCGATCCTGTCGGCGATCAGGCGACTGGCATAGTCCCCGGCGTCGTGTCCGCCCATCCCGTCCGAAACCACCCAGATATTCTGCTCCGGCAGCGCCAGAACCGCATCTTCGTTGATCTTGCGTTTATGACCAACATGGCTCTTGGCGTTGTAGCGGATTTCGCTCATGCTGCCTGCCCAGTCCGCCAGATCGGTGCGTCGAGATGAAAGAGTCCCTGCGCCTCCAGCCCCTCGGGCAGCCCATCACAGACCATGAGGCGCTGCGCATCGCCGACCATTGCACTCCACAAACTCGGGCGCGTCCACCCATTTCCAATGTATTCTGCGGCAAGATCGGGCAGGACATCGTCTTGCTCCATCACCAGGCTATGGCCTGACTTGCGCAATAGAGGTGCTGTCGGTGATGCAAGCAGCGGAATCTCCGTCAGCCTCTGTTCCAGCTTTTCGCGGCTCATGTCGTCTTCCAATGCGTCCAGTGCAAGCGCCTCCAGTCTTTCAAATATCGCGCCCGCGCGAAAGTGGTCAGATGCAGTTGATCGCGATGTCACCACCGCCGTCATCAGCGTCAGCGGAAACCGCCGCCCGACACGATCCACGGACGGCATGAACACGCCGATAATCCTGTGCGGCCCTGCCAATCCGGCAGACAGGCTGAACCGCCAGATCGGTGCCGACATATAGTGATCATCCCACCCCGAACCGAGGGTTGTCTGCGCGGCCAGAATGGTGCGTTGTACCCACTCATCCCACACCGATACGAACCCCGCTGGCGGCATCAGCCGGAAGAAATCGCCGACTGCCGGTATCTTGCCGAAAGCGCCAAACCCCTCCGTCATCACATCGACTTTGGACAGTTGAACTTGGCCAACGCCGGCAACGCAAACGGATTGATGACCGATCCTGACTGCAGCTGGAAGATCGCGATACGCCCACCCACGTTGAATATCACACGCTTGCGGTCCGACACGTTGGTGCGGCGGACTTCGGCCGCATCAAGCAACCGGAACCATCCCCACGGGCCGTCCCGCGAAAGGGTGCTTTCGATGTTCTTCTTTGCCGGCTGAAACGTCACCCGCGCCAACCCGACCGAGCCCGGCCATGTCACGGCAACCGGGTTTGGCTGGCCGCCGCGATGGGCAAACTCGACCTTCTGACCATCGATTTCAAGCGATACCGATTTGGCCTTGGGATCCAGTGCCTCGGGCGTGATCTGAAACTGCACTGCGGGCGTTGGCCCGGCAGCGAAGAAGGCATCGCGGATTTCAGCGGCGTATTGCATTTGTTCCAGAACCGACTGCGATATTCCGAGATCAACATCATTGACCCGCTTCCACGACCAGGGCCGCGTGCGGGTATCGACAAATCTGACGAGATTCTCGCTAAAGAAGGAGTCGATCAGACCCTGCGGTGCGAACAGTTTGGCAAAATCCTGCATCGCCACATCCGCACCCGCCCGGCGGTTGAAGGGGTAACGGTTGTTCAACGCCTGTTGGCAGAACGGCAGCACGCTGGCCTGCCAACTGGCGTTGATAGACGCGCGCGTGCCGTCCGCCGCAATGCCAGACGAGCCGGTGGTGATTTGCGAGGCCCAACGCTGTACCGGGCCGTCAATGCGGCTGGCAGCCTGCTGAAACTGCTGAATCGCGGCACCGCCTTCGGAACTGTTGCTGACGCCGCTGAACGACATCTTGTTCAGTTCCTGATACACATTTGTCAGCGAGCCCATCAGTGCGTCCAACTGCGAAGGTTGCCCTTCGGGCCGGTCGACCAATTGATGCAGCCATGCGAACCGATCTTCGACATAGGCGCCGGGTGGCCTGACAGGTTCGCCGGTATTGGCCGCCGCTGCGCGCGACAGGGCACTTAGCATGATTTGCGCCTGCGCACTCAGCGAGGTACGGGTTTCGATGGCCGCAGCCGCACTTGCGCCCGCTTTCAGCTCACTGGTGTCCACCACCGAGCGATCTTCGGTCAATCGGGTCTCGTTCGATATCTCGGTCAGGATATTGACGATGGGAGAGGTCGGACCGGACAGCACATTGGTGACCTCGACCGCATGTGACAGGCTCTCCATCGGAATGATGTCGATATCCCCGAGTATCGCATCATAGCGCGCGACATAATCGTTGTAGTAAAGGTTCAGAACGTCGCGGCTGAGCGCGATCAACGCCGCCTCGGTCTGTTCCGCCTCCCCGCGCGGCCCCAAAACCCAGCTTTCCCGCGCCACGCGGGCGGCAACATCGACGGCCTCATTCAAAAAGACATT
Source organism: Sedimentitalea todarodis (assembly GCF_032595355.1). Taxonomy (NCBI): domain Bacteria; kingdom Pseudomonadati; phylum Pseudomonadota; class Alphaproteobacteria; order Rhodobacterales; family Paracoccaceae; genus Sedimentitalea; species Sedimentitalea todarodis. The sequence goes on from NZ_JASMWN010000020.1 coordinate 99,542, forward strand.
GTTGAATCCGTCATAGGTGAAAATCCCCTCGACACCGTCGCTGAGTGGTTTGCCCGACGATCGCACAAGTACCCGCTGAACTGCAGGGCCGCCTGCCTCGGTGATGCGCCATTGCGGCAAACTCGTCGCCTGTGGGCTGTTGATGATACCGTTATAGACACGCTGCGACAGTGGCATTTCCAGGAGCAGGCCCTGCACCTGCTCGACCAGCGGGCCATTCAGCGCAATCTCTTCCATTGGCTGCGACAGCAGCGCGTCCAGATGGTCGGTCAGATCGCTGCGCAACGGTTCGCGTGCCGGTCCCGAATAGGAGAGTGACCAATCGATCTGCATCCATTCCTTGATCAGATCGCCATTCATCGGTCCCTGCAGACCCAGCATCAGGTAGATCTTGAGCGCCTCGTACAACAGTTCGGTGTTGTTCATGTTGGCGGCCATCTGCTCTTCCAGCCGCAACAGCAGACGTGGGAGAAAGCGTTGGTTCAATGCCGCGCGATAGGTTTGTGCCGCCTGTGTGCCGACCACCTCGCCCTGATAAAGGCCATAGGTCACCCGCCGTTCCGGTTCCGGATCAGACAGGACCGGATTTCCGGGCATGTCGCGCAGAATGTTGAGCGCCGCCACAACTGGCGGTAGATCGGTATCGCCCACGGGGCTTGGAGGCAACGTGGCCGCAGCAGCCTGGTAGGCCTGCACATGCGTCTCGGCCTGCGCAAGAATCTCGGCGTTGCCCAGATAGCTGCGCACCCAAAGAGTTCCGGTGGTCAAGGCCACCAGAACCGTCGCCGCAATCGCCGCCGCGCGGGTCCAGCGATAACGCCGTTCGACCTTGTCATCGGAAGACACCAGCCCGGCCTCTGTGAACACCACCTGTTCGAACAGCCGGGTCAGAAAGAAAGAGCGACCGGTGCCATGACCGGTGCCGATGGCCTGACGTCCGATGCCGAATGTCTGCGCCATGTTCAGCATCAGGCGGTCGATCGGAGTGCCTTCCTGGGTGCCGGATGTAAAATAGATGCCGCGCAACATGTGCCGCTTTTCAAAGCGGTTGTCCTGGAACACCTCGTTCAGGAACTCGCGCGCAACCCGCCGCATCGAGGCCACCTGGCTCGGGAAACCGGCGATGAGCGCACGTCTCTGGTGATCGGTTTCCGCCTGCATCCGCTCCAGCGACTGGGCATTGATTTGTCCTAAAAGCAGTGCGAATTCATCGTCAAACGCCCCCATGGGCGAGGCATCTCCGCGGCTCTGATCCAGCGGCAGGGTGAGCCCCCAGACCTGCTCGCGGTCTTCCTTGCCCAGATTATCGTGGAATTCGCTGAATCCGGCGATCAGGTCGGCCTTTGTGAACAGAACATAGACCGGAAACCGCACCCCCAGCCGTTCGCGCAATTCGTTCAACCGCCGCCGAACAGCCAGCGCATGGCTTTTCTGTGTGACCTCATCCTGCAGGGACAGGTCACTGAGACTGATGGCGATCATCGCTCCGTTGATAGGCTGACGTTTGCGATGCCGTCTCAGCAGATCAAGAAACCCCAACCAGCCGGCGTTGTCGGCATCCTTGTCGCTCTCCTGCGTGGTATACCGCCCTGCCGTGTCGATCAGTACGGCCTGATTGGTAAACCACCAATCACAGTTCCGCGTGCCGCCGACGCCGCCGACGGCCGCCTTGCCGGTCTTGTCCGCCAATGGAAACTGCAAACCCGAATTCACGATGGCGGTGGTCTTGCCCGCTCCGGGCGGGCCGATCATGATATACCACGGCAATTCGCTCAGATGGCGGCGACCATTCTTGGATTTTCGCAGTTCGGTGATCGCGGTCTTGAACTTGCTTTTCAGCGCACTCAACTCTTCGTTCATCACCTCGTCGTCATTGGTTTCCACCGTTTCGGCAATGTCTTCTGTCATCGCCCGCGCCTTGCGCCAGCGCCGCCAGAAGATGAAACCCATAAGCAAGAGGAAGAACACCCAGATGCCGGCAATGGTGGCGATCCTGCTCGTCAAGCTGTCAAACGGATACCACTCGCCCCATCCCAGATAGGGCGCGAAATACCAGGTACAGAGAGATAGGATGATCGCCACGAGGGTCAGAATCGAATAGATCGTCCCGAACAAGATTCTAAACACTTTGCGGATCATGTTCCGTCCTCCCGCACCAGCAAGACTTCGATCCGGCGATTGCGGGCACGCCCCTCGCGGGTGCCGTTGTCGGCGATAGGTTCCTTGTCAGCGCGCCCTTCGGCAGACAGTCTTGCAGGATCATCAAGTGCATTGGACATGCGTTCCATCACCGATTTCGCCCGGGCCAGCGATAGCGCCATGTTGGATGGGAACCTTGAGGACCGGATCGGCACGTTGTCGGAATGTCCGGCGATGATCACCGGACCCGGTTCGTCATTCAGCGCCTTGGCCACGCGATCCACGGGCGCGCGGAAGTTTTGCGACAGCCTGTCTGAGCCAGAGCCGAACATGCCGGAGCCCTTGATCCGCACAATCAACGTGTTGCCTTTCTGGAAGACTTCGACGATTCCATCGTCGATCTCTGGCTGCAGGAAGCCTTCGACTTTCTTCAGCTGTTCCTCGGCCGTCGCTGCCGTGGGCTGCGGTGGTGGCGGTGGCGCGCGGCGCTGCAATTCTGCCAAGGGGCCACTGTCGATCACCGAAAGCTGCCCGACCACACGCTCTGTCGAGGTCGAAAGCGCATAGGACAGCCCGGCAAACTGCAAGGTCAAGAATCCGGCGGTTACCGCAATCGCAATCCAGACCAACCGCCACAGGGACCGGGGCTTGAACGGCTTCTCGACACCTTCCCAATGCGGTGACAGATCCCGTTCGAGCGGTCCACGCTGCGCCCGGATGATGCGCGCCAGCGCTCCGCGTATCTGCAGGTGCTTTTCCGGCCCGCCCTGTTCGATGCGCAGGCGACCTTCAAATCCCAGTGACATGCACATGTAGATGAATTCCAGCAGGTCGATATTCTGCCCTGGCTCCTTCTCGAGCCGTGCCAGAAGATCATAGAACCGGTCGCCACCCACGGTTTCGCGATGGAAGGTTCCCACCATCGATTGCAGACCCCAGCTTGATTGCCCGCCCCAAGGCGTATTCAGCACCACATCGTCCAGTGTCGCACAGAGCGCATAGCGCGCGACCTTGACAGTCTGGGCCGATATGCCAGCCTGCAATGCGCGGTTCTCGAACGCCCGAACTTCGGCAACGACGCTCTGGCGGAGTTTGTCCGGGTCCATATGTTGTGCACGGTTGCGGATGCGGCTGATCAGCGAAAACAACGTACTTGCACAGGCGACAAGCTGGTTCATCCCGGTCAGGGTTGGACCAGGATCAGGTAGCCCGGACGCCTTGGGCGCGGGTGCAGGCTTTGCCGAGGTCGGAACGCCGAACGCATCGACCGGAGCCTCGGCCGCCGGTTGCGCGGCGGCTGGCGGAGCCGGATTGCGCCGACCACCCGGATTGGGCTTGATCACCGTCTTGTCGGTGTCATCGGGTTCTGCAAACGGGTCGTTGTCAGCCATCATTCATACCATTTCATCAACCGTTCCGGATCGCCCAAAGCTCCATTTTCAAACCCGGATACTGGCCGGACACATGGACCGCGATCCCGCCAGACGTCGTCATCTTGCCCCAGTACGGGCTGGCCGCGTCCATTTCGAAATACACCACCCCCGCATGATAGGGGATCTGGCGTGGCGCCACTGGCATAGGGCGCAAGGTGATCCCCGGCAGCGCCGAGTTGACCAGTTGCCGGATTTCCTCGACTGGTCCGATCTTGGCCTGCCCCGCAAAATGGCGGCGCACGTCCTCGGCGGGAATATCCGCATCCACCGCCAACACGAACCCGGCATTTCCCAACAGCTTGCGGTCGGCAATGACCCCCACGCTTATACCATACTTCCGCTCTTCCAGCTTGATCGGAATCGCGGTCTGCTCCAGCACCGAGCTCAGGTATTGCCGCAACAAGCGGATGACCGGGGCAAAACTGCCGGTCAGATCGTCATGGCGATAAGGCGGCAGTTCTGGTGGCCGCTTCTCCGACGTCATGAACACCGACAACTCGCCCGCCAGCCCGGCGCAGACCCGATACAGGTCCTCGGGGTGCAGGTTCTCGATCCGCGACAGGTGGCGCATGACCGGGATCGTTCTGTTGATGACCGCCAGCAGCAGGAAATCGGACACTTCGGCCACGCCGCGCGCGCCACTGCCTTCTGAGAGTCGCCCGGCCAGCGCCTGCATCCGATGCGACAGCAAACCTTCAAGCTCGCGCGTGAAACCGTCCAGCGGCTGTGCCGCCCGCACATCGACGCAGCTCGGAATGAACGCCTGATCCAGAATGATTTCCTTGTCCGGGCGCACCTCGATGATCCGCGCCACCGGGATTGCCAACCGATCCGCCAGATCATCCACCGCGAGCGCGAATTGCAGGCGCATCTTGCCGATACCCAGCATCACGGGCTTTTTCTGCTGGCCCATTGAATCAGTGACTTCGATCTCGCCGGGGCGCAGACGGCTTGCCGACATTTCGGCGCCGCTCAGATCGACCTCGGCGGCTCCCTGTCGCCGTTGCGGCACCGTCAGATAGACAACGCAATCCTTGATCGTTTCGGGCACTTCCAACGCGGGCGGATGGTCTTCGGCCATGGGGACGCGAAACACGGTCCCGTCCTGAGTCAGCCCGGCACAGGATTTCAATGCGAATTGCCCGACCTTCAACACCTCGTCATCGATCTCCAGCGCACTGACACCCCAGGCATAAGGGCGCAGGCGACGGGCCAGCCCGGTCACCAAGGCTTCGGCATAGCGGTCTGACTGCTGGAAATGATGAGGCTGCAAGAACAACCCCTCGGTCCAAAGCACCTTGCTGTCCCAGGACACTGGCTTCTCCTTCTGTTCGGACGCTATTTCAGCTTGTCCAGTTGTTCCTTGTAGGCCCGCGCGAATTCACGGCTGAACAGGTCATGGAAATCGTTTTCCGCCTGATCGGATATGTCGGCATAGAGCTTTTCGTACACTTCCCAGTAGCGTGCCTTCTTGCCCTTGAGCAGGCTGCCCAGCCCGCCACTGGTTTCGATCTTGCCCGCCAGTTCCTGCGGATCCAGCCGAAGCAGCACGCCCTTCAGCGCGGCCTCCATGCCAGTCACCATTGCAATCTCGTGCGCCTTGATATCGGTGAGTGCCTCTTCCACCGCAGATTCGGCACTCAGATATCCGCGCGCGCCGGGTTTGACGATGGCTTCGACCGCCTGTTCCGGGCTGATCGAGAATTTGAGGGGATTGTTGCCACCCGCGCTGATCATCGTCTGCTCGATGCGGAATTCGCCCTTGATTGACGTGCGCGTCATCAGGATTTCGCGCAGGCCGGTGACCAGCGTCTTCATCACACGGCCCATCCGCGCCATGGTGTTGACCATATCCGCGTCATCGATCCTGACCTCTTCGACACCGACTGCCCGCAAGAAGGCGCGCGCGGCATCAGTATCGACCGGCGCATCCGGATCCACCGGCGACGTCGGCGCCTCTGACGCGGGCACGGCAGGCTTTGGCGCGGGCTTGGCAGCAGCGGGCGTGGGAACCACGGTTTTTGGTTGCTCGGGTTCCGGTTGCGGATCCGGCGCGGCATCTGGCGGGCCCCCGTCCAAGAGATCATCCCAATCATCCGGGATCAACCCGCCACCACCCGAGGATTGCGGGGTAAAGCTGTCCTGTGCCGAGGCGCTGTGGCTGGGCGCGCTCGCGCCCTCGCCCTGCCGCCCATCATCCGGTTTGCGAAAGAACGGATCCTCGTCGTCCTCGCCCAGCGGCGGAAGCAACTCGTCGATCGGATCCACCGGATTGATCTGTGACGGCCCGGTCGGGCCGGCTTCGGCGCCCAACAGGTCGTCGAGGAAGTCGCCCCCCGGCCCCGCATCGTCCAGCAAGGCAAGCGGATCCGGCGCCTTGGATGCATCGCCATGTGACGCAGGACCCTGCGCCAGCGGATCGGCAGGCCCGCTATCGACGTCGGCCAGATCCGAGGTGATGTCGACGACGAGTTCGTAGGTTCCGAGTGCCAGAACATCACCGCTGTTCAGAGGCGTCGACACCCTGCCAAGGGGTATCTTGCTGTAATTCAGGTAGGTCCCGTTGGTCGACAGATCAACGATCACCACGTTGCCATTATGATCCTCGATCACGCAATGGTTTTTGGACAGTAGCCGATCGGGATCGGGCAGGACGAGATCGTTGGCCTCGCCGCGCCCCACCGTCAGGCTGCCGCCTCGCATCTGCACGGGCTGGGCGTTGCCCGGCACTGTCCCGGATGACTGGAATTTCAAGGTAACAGGCATAGCAGAGCGTTACCCACCCACCAGCACGTTGACCTGCCCTTTGACGATCAGGCCACCGCAGGCGCAATTGTCGGTGATCCGTGCGGCCGGCAGTTTCTGGATGATCACCGTAGCCGACCCCTTGATCACAGGATGCGGAAACGGGATTCCGGCAAGATCGGTGATCCGCGAGGCTGGTATCTTGCCGACCAGCACCGGCACCGCACAGGGCGATGCAATCGGGATCGGGACCGGAACCGGCAACGGCGGAGCCGGCGGCGGAGCCGGCGTGAAACACAGGTGCAGATCGAGAATTCTGGCTTGCGGCGTACCCATCTATGCGTCTCCCTCGGCAGTCTCGGCCATTTCGACCTTACCGCTCCCACCCCGTGCGATATCGAGCGCCCGGTCGATAAGCACCTGAACATGCGCGTCAAACCTATCAGATAGTTCCCCCAAGGCCACCACATTCATGGCAAACGCCGCCAGTTCCGATGCCCCCGCCGGTGCCGGGTATTCCGCCAGGTCTCCGGGCCCCAATGTGCCGTCGCAATAGAGGACCGCGACCGCGCAGTTTACGGTGTCATCATCGACATAGGCGTGATCCAGTGTCGCGCGCGCAGTTTCCCGGTTTTCCTCGGTCGGATCGAACACCCATACTTCCGATGCCGCCAGCGAGGGCGGGTCCTTGTGCGATTTTGGACCGATGTAGTCACGCGCCGCCAGGCAGGCCCACCAGACCCGTTCGCGGACCGGCAACAGGGACGACAACAGCAGGAGCATGTCGATCCACTCCTCCTTGGCCTGCAACTCCGCGAGCACGACGTCTGCGGAGGCGCTTGCAGGCGCATCAATCAGGGTATCCAGCCGGATATTGGCCTGCGACAGCACCTTGGCCGCAGGTTCCTGCGGAAACTTGATCAGGTCTTTGAATCTATCGCTCATGACACCACCTAGTTGATCATGGTAATGCCGCCCTTGGCGGTCAGCATTCCATCCCCCTTGACTGTGGTCAGCTTGGATTTCAGTTCGGCCATCGCCTTGCCTTCGAACTTGAGCATGGTGGCCTTGATGGTCACTGAAACCGGATCGATGACAATCGACGATCCGCCCACCTTCAGCTCGATCTTCTGAGCGGCTGTCATCGTGATCTTGCCCGATTTCACATCCACGGTCATGTTGCCGGTCTTGACCGTCTTGGCGTCATTGCCGGTTATGGTCTTGGTGTGCTTGCCTTCGATCTTCTGCGTCTTGTCCGTCTTGATTTCGATGTTCTGGCTGCCGGTCTTGATCAGGTACTCCTCGTCTCCCTTTTCGATGGTCAGGCTGTTGTCGCCCTCCTGCACCACGCGCGTAACATGTTGCTTGATCACTTCGCTCAGACTGCCATCTTCGTCCTTGGCGCCCGCATCCACTTCGTCCAGACCGATGGTCACCACCGACTTGTTCTTGATCAGCATCTGGTGGTCCTTCTGCGCCTGCACACGCATTTTCTCGGACCCTTTCAGATCATCGAACATCAGTTCGTTGTATTCCTTGTCACTGCCCTCTTTCGAGGACCGCGTGCGAATGCCCAGTTCGGTGGGGTTGTCGGGATAGGTATAGGCCGGCTTTTGCCAGTCGTTGTACATCATCCCGGTACAGATCGGCCGGTCCGGATCGCCTTCTTCAAACTCGATCACCGCCTCCTGCCCCATGCGCGGCAACGCAACCATGCCCCAACCTGTGCCCGCCCACGGGGTCATGACCCGCACCCAGCATGACGACATCTCGTCCTTTGCACCAAGGCGGTCCCAGTGAAACTGAACCTTGATCCGGCCCCATTCATCGGTCCAGATTTCCTCGCCCGACTTGCCCACGACGGTGGCGGTATGCGGCCCCGATATCTTGGGCCAAGGCGTCTTGATCGGTGCCCGGTATTGGGTTGTCTTGGGGATTGCCCGAAAGGTCGAGGCGAACGCGTCTTTTTCCATCACCTTCGGAAACGCCGGATCCAGCATCGAAAGATCGCGTCGCTGCTCGCGTTCCGGTTGGGTCAGATGATCAAACAGGAACTGCTCGACACCTGTGCGCTTCATGTCACTGCGAATCTTGCGCGCCTCTCTCGCGTCCTTGTCTTCTTCCGCGCTCAAGAAATTCTGATCCTGTACGTAGTGTTCTGCGGAAACGATCAGATAGTTCGCATTGGCCGCCTTGTCCGGGTGTTTCTCCATGGCAAAGGTCTGACCTGCGGCAAGGGCTCTCACGTTCGACGCAGCGCGAAAGGTGTTAAATGGAACGGTCTCAGCTTCCATCCGGACGGTTGCATATTTTTCACCAATTTTCTTGTCGTCGCCAAAGACGCCCGGATAGCTGTGATGACCGTGATAGTCATAGATTTCGTGGCTCTTGTGCGAATGGCTTCCGGACTCTATGGCGTGATCGAACTTCAGATCGGCATTCTGCAACTTGAAGTCAAAGTCGTTGAGCGTGACCTTACCACTGGTCACCCGCTCGATTTCCGTCCACTCCGCGATGTGATCCTCACGCGCGGCCTCTGCGCCCCGGTCTGTCTGGCGCGCATGATAGGCAATCGTCGCATGGCCCGGCACCTCGGAATGGGCGCTGATTGAATCACAAAGCACCATCTTTTCAACAACTGCGGAATCCAGATCATTCAGAAAGTAGAAATATATCCCTTCCTCTTCCATCAACCGGCACAGGAAGGCATAGTCCGTTTCCCGGTACTGCACACAGTAGGTTCGGACGTCATAGGTGCCAGTCAGCTTGTCCTCGAAATCTGTCAGCCCATGAGTCGACAGCAGATCTGAAATGATGTCGGGAACGCTCTTTTCCTGATAGATGCGGCAATTCTGGCTCCGCGTCAAAAGCCAGAACCAAGGGCGCAGTTCGGCGAGGTAATACCAATTCCCCTGGTAGTAGCCGAGCTTTTCCATCGACACGCAAAGACCACTGAACACACGTTCGCTTTCGTCCTCGGTATTTACATGCACCCGCATGTTCCGCCCCACGACCCCCCTGATATCGGCATCTTCTGACCAGCTCCGGATCAGGACGCTGGTCTCGGTCAGCTTGCTCAGCCCTTCCTTGACAACTGCCTGGAACAAATTTGGGCCTTCCTCGCCCTTTCCGGGCCATGAAAACTCGCCGGAAATCCAGCTTCGAGCGTCGGCAAACGGCTTGTAACTAGGCATCATTCTTCCTTTCGGAATAAAACCGGTCGCGCATGGCGAACGGTTCAGGATCAAAACTCTTCACTATAAATCCTCCAGCAAGGCTGCGAGGTCGGCATCGACATCACCCGGGTCTGCATCCGGTGTCGCGTCATCGTCAAATCCGGCCAACAGGTCGTCCAGCCCCAGATCATCGCTTTCCCCGTCTGTCACATCGCCTGCGGCTTCGGGCGCGGCAACCGGCGCGGGTTTCGGTGGCGATGGTGGCGGCGGCGGCACATCTGACCACGGACCGAGGATGTCGCCCCCGGCGAGCGACTGGAACGAGGCCAGCCGGATTTCATCGCGGCCCTTGATCGATACCACTGGCATCACACCTCGCGCCATGACCTTTTCCACTTTCTCGAGCGTCAAGTTACGCTCGGTGCAAGGCAAGGCAACCTGATCGCCATATTGATCGGTGACAAAGTGATAGGGCCTGTCCCCCAGCGACATGACCGAACCAAGTCCCAGATGCGCGCCGTTCTCCTTGTAGGATTTGGCCAGCAGGATCGCCACGAGCACAACCGGGTTGGCCCAAAGCATCCCGCGCAGCCCCGCCGACATCGTGAATTCTTCGAAATCGAATTCATAGATCGGCTCGGATTTCGCGCCATAGGAACGACGCAGCAGGAACCGGGGCGCGGCAAGGCCAAGATACCCGGCCTCGGGCATCGCGCGTAACGTGTCCCAGGCGGTTGCCACCAACGGATGGCGCTCTTCTTTCTCGGTATCCATGAAGCTCTGCGAGAGCGCCGCAAGAAATGGAGCATCCACATGCGCCGCAACCCGCGCGATCCGCCCCAGCAATTCTGCATGCGGTGGCGTTTCCTCGAAGGTATAGAGCCCGATGACGGCGGAATAGCCTCCCCGCCCATTCTCCGGATCCAGCGGGGCCTCGGTCAACAGCCGGACAATCCCGGATTGGGTCAAATCCTCTGCCGCGGCCAGATCCGCGCCAATTTCCTCGGCCGATATGTCATACAGCATCACTTCGAGCGTATCATCCGTCTCGATACTGCGTGCAATCAGGTCCAATGTCCGCCATTGCGCCTCGATCGATTGAAACTCCGGATGATGCAGGATCAGCCGCATCGCGGTCGACAACGCCTCATCCACCGCCGCTTGCATTGCAACCTTATCCGCATCGGCCACGGCCCGCACATGCGGTCCTACGATCTGCGCGATCATGTCCTCGACCGGTGTTGCCGCAGTCATTTCCGCGTTTGTGTCGCCGATCAGCTTCTGGAACTCCGACAGTTTCAGATTGGCCGGAACCGCGATGCCGCCCGACCGCGTTTTTGGTGGTGCAACAGGTGTCCCATAGGCCTCTCCCCATGCCTGGAGGCGCTGCGCCGCGTTTGCGGCGGTGGACCCGATTGAAAGCTGTGATCGAAGCCCCTGCAAGTCAGTCAGGACCGGGACTTTTTCATACAATTCGTCCGGGTGCAGATCATCCAGCCCATTCAGTTTGACCTCTACGCCGGCACCCTCTTTGCCGATGGGCAGCACCAGCGCTGTCGCGAAACCCTCGATCACGTCCTCGACTGTGTCCGGGTCCAGCAGGATCGCTTCGCGCGCGGCAAGCGCGTCGCCAGTCTCAAGTTGTCCGCGCGCGGCACGCCCCGAAAAATCTCCCATCAACGCAATGCGAAAGCGTTTTCGGTTCAGCTTCTCGGCATCGGGCCGTTCCCCCGTCAACACGCCAAACGCGAATTCCGCTTCGCCCGCAGGCCCTGCATCCTCGTCCGCATCCTCAACCGGCGTCTCGCCCAGAAGATCGTTGAGATCAAGAACCGGGGCGGCGGGTTCGCTCAGGTCACCCAGCAAGTCGTCAAGATCGTCGGCGGGTACCTTCTCGGCCTCTGACACAGCGGCATCAGGAACTTCGGCCTCGCCCAGATCGCCCAGCAGGTCATCAAGATCGTCGGCGGGGCCTTCTTCGACGTCACGTCCACCCAAGAGTTCATCAGTTGACGCCTCGCTGTCTGAGGCGTCGGCGTCCTCCGGAT
>NZ_JASMWN010000021.1:0-90964 GCF_032595355.1 Sedimentitalea todarodis
CCGACGATGAACCGAGACCCAGCACGCATGGCATGGGAAGATTTCACCCATGTTGCGGGATTTTTCCCAGAACCGCCGCGTACAGGAGAAGCCCTCACCCGCATTCTATACGACCTCGGTCGATTGCTTAGAATAAGCCAAGACGAACTGCGGCATGGGATCCAGAAAGCTGGCGCGGGAAAACTGCTTCTCGTCTTCGACTACCTGATAGCACGAGCAGACACGATCAAACACCCTGACGCCTATTTCGAAAGGATCCTACGCACACAACTTGCTCCCACATGAACTTCTTGACCGCGGTCAAGAACAACCGCGAGAGGGAAAGGAGTGTTGGTTTGAGGGTGACGGGAAGTGAGATCGGGAGAGTGGCTTCCGGCGCCCGTCGTGGAGAAGATCTGATGACCAAAGCTGTCCAGAAAATCACCCTGTCCCCTTCACGGGATATCCCTTTCGACAAGCTGGTGCTGAGCCAGTCCAATGTGCGGCGCATCAAGGCTGGCGTGTCCGTCGAGGAACTGGCCGAAGACATTGGCCGCCGCGGCCTCTTGCAGAGCCTGAGCGTGCGGCCCGTCTTGGCTAACGATGGTACCGAGACCGGCAAGTTCGAGATACCGGCCGGGGGCCGCCGGTTCCAGGCATTGTCCTTGCTGGTGAAGCAAAAGCGGTTGGCGAAGACGACGCCCATTCCTTGCATCGTGCGCGATGCTGCGTCCGACATCCTGGCCGAGGACGATTCCTTGGCCGAGAACATGCAGCGCGTCGCCCTGCACCCGCTCGATCAGTTCCGCGCGTTTGTGTCCCTGCGGGATAAGGGTCAGAGCGATGCAGAGATTGCTGCCGCCTTCTTCGTCACGCCGCAGATCGTGAAGCAGCGCCTCAAACTTGCCTCCGTCGCCCCTGCCCTGCTTGAGATCTATGCCGAGGATGGCATGACGCTGGAGCAGCTCATGGCCTTCACCGTGAACCCCGATCACGCTCGTCAGGTTCAGGTCTGGGATGTGATCCATTCTTCCTGGAACAAGGAGCCATTCCAGATCCGGCGCATGCTGACCGAGGCCTCGGTCCGGGCGTCCGACCGGCGCGCGGTCTTCGTGGGTGTTGAGACCTATGAAGCGGCGGGCGGCACGATGCTGCATGATCTCTTTCAGGGCGATGACGGCGGTTGGCTCGAGGACCCTGCCCTGCTCGATCGGCTGGTGACAGAAAAGCTTCAGGCTGAGGCTGAGACAGTCGCGGTTGAGGGCTGGAAATGGATCGAGGTCGCGCTTGACCTGCCCTACGGCTACAGCCACGGCCTGCGGTCCCTGTCCGGTGATCCGGCGCCAATGACGGATGACGAAGGAGCGGCTCATGCCAAGCTGCTCACCGAGTATCGGGCGCTGGAAGACGAATACGCGGGACAGGATGAAATCCCCGACGAGATCGACACGCGGCTTGGCGTGTTGGAAACGGAGATGGAAAAGATCGAGACCCGGCCATTGATCTTCGACGCGGAGGAGATCGGGCGGGCTGGGGCGTTCGTCACGCTCGACCGCTACGGCGCGCTGGCAGTCTATCGCGGCTACGTGCGTCCAGAGGATGAGCCCGTTGAGGAGACTGCGGTCCAGGATGGTGCTGATCCTGCGCTGGCGGGGCAGAGGGCTGATGGTGATCTCACCAATGGCCATGGCAGTGCCGCTCATGGCGGAACCGTCATCACGTCGGGTGGCCAGCCGATTGGTGGCGACCTGCCGGAGGATGAGGATGACGGGGCGCTGAAGCCACTGCCCGAGCGATTGGTCATGGAGTTGACGGCCCACCGGACGCTGGCACTGCGTGAAGCGATCGGGCGCTCGCCGGATGTCGCGCTGACGCTGCTTCTGCTGAAGCTTGTGACGGACACCTTCCGCACTTCCTCTGCTTCGGGAAGCTGTCTCGAAGCCTCGGTGCGTCAGGTCTACATGTCAGCGCAAGCGCCCGATCTGAAGGACAGCGTGGTGGCCAAGCTGGTCGAGGAGCGTCATGCGGAATGGGAAGCCGATCTGCCGCTTGGCGATGATGCGGCACTCTGGGATTATCTGACGGTCCTCGACGAGGGCAGCCGTCTGGCTCTGCTGGCGCACTGCCTCAGCCTCGGGATCAACGCGCTGCATGAGAAGGTGAACCCCTACGGGGCAGGCATCTCTGCAGGCGGACTGACCCGGCGTATGGAGCATGCCGATCTCGTGGCGCGCGCCACAGGTCTCGATATGGTCGAGGCGGGCTGGGAGCCGACGGTGGACACCTATCTCAACCGCGTGCCCAAGGCTCGCATCCTCGAGGCGGTGCGTGAGGCGAAAGGGGAGGGGACTGCCCAGCTTCTCGATCACCTGAAGAAGGGCGAGATGGCCAGTGAGGCCGAGCGCTTGCTGAAGGGCAGCGGCTGGTTGCCCGAGGTCCTGCGCCGGAACGATCTCGTGGCGCTGAACGGTGAGGACTGTGCCGAAGGGCAGGGGCCGGATGTTGATGCCGAACTGGCCGACAGCGTCAGTGAAGCTGACCTTCCTGCATTCCTGACGGGTGACCTGCCTGCTCAAGGCGCGTCGATGCTGGCCGCGGAATAACGTGATCCAGCGGGGGGCGGAGATTCCGCCCCCAATCACCATATAACGTAACAATATCAGAAGGATGAGTGCGATTACTCGCATTCGGAATGAGGAATCATGTCTGCAACAACCATCATCGACACTGCACACCTCGGGGCGCTCATTCGCTACACCGACGGCAGTCCCAAGCCGCCAGCACGCTTCACCAAGAAGCTGGCAGCCTGGGAGCGCTCGAACGGTGTCGGCCGTCTTGTAAAAAAGGAGCCACCCCGGCCTTACGCGACCTGGACGGCACCGGCCTCCTTCACGCTGCATGAGGGCAATTTCGCCTCTGACGGGGTCATCCTCGTCACCATCATGCGCAGCCATTCGGCTGACAGCGCCCTGGTCTTCGAGGTGGCCGAGGAGCCGAAGCCCGGGCAGGTGCGCGTGCTTCTCGACTTCGGCGGCAACACGGAGCTGCTGCATCTGGCAGAGTCCCTTACTGCGGCCGAGCTCTGGATCGTCAAGGAAGGATACCGCAACGCGCGGCTTGAAATCGTCGGCGATGAACAGGGCGAAAGGGCAGGGGGCGCGGACCTGGCCGCCTGAGCCCAACTGAAACCGAGGGGCCCGCGACATCGCGGGCCTCTCAACCATCACAACCTTGTCCTTTGAGTTCGCGGGGCGCCAAAGGAGCCATCCCCAAGCAAGGACGTCTTCAACCAAGATCTTGGCCGGGAGGCTGGAGGCAAAAGCATCAGCGGGACAACCGGCTCCAGTCGTCAGGGCACCATCCCCCGCTCGCCATTCCCTTCCTTGGCCCGAATCCTGTCTTCGAGATCAACCCGCAAGGGGTCGGACTACGGGCAAGCCCGTGCCGCCGGGCGGATTCGGACGAGCCGAACGCACCCGATGATGTCAGCCAGTCTTCGGGCCTTCGAGGTCCTGTCGCGCGGGGGATGGTCCCCCGCCTCCAAGACAGGAGCCAAACAGATGTCCCGCAAAGATGCACACGCCTTCGCCGCCTCCCTCGCCGCCACGCTCATGGTCTCGATCGTCGTCTTCCAGGCAGGGGATGGAACCTTCGGCGCCGTCCCCGCCGATGAAATCGACGGCGACGAGGTCGTGATCGTCTCGGAGTACGATCCCTTCGGGTGAGGCTTTGGCCTCACTTCCCGAGGGCCTGGGCACGGCGCAGGTGCGCCTCCGGGCCTATCGCCCACAGAGTGATCGGCGATGCCGATCTTGGTACCCCTGTGTGCCATCTGCGCAATTCGTGGTACGCAAGGGGCCGATATCGTGCGTCGCTAAGCTATCCCGCTCTATGCAGATGTACCTTCAAATCAGCCCATTGCTGGCAGAACTCATCAATTCGGGCCTCGATCTCTTCGTTGGGGTTCAGCACAAAGAATGTCCTTGGACTGTAAGCGGTCGCCCGCACCGCCAAGCCCGGCGTCCCGACCTCGCCTAGCCAATGATCAACCTCAGCGTCATGGCCGCCGCGCCGCCGCGTATTGTGATGGTAGATTACAGCGCATCGACCTTTGGCCAACTCCTGCACCTCTGCGAGGGGCATCTGCTTGCCGAACTTCGCCCGCCCCCTTCGCCAATTGGCGTCATCGATGATACCATTATCCGGGTCTGCGAATACGAGATCGCACGTGGATAGCCTCTCCATCACACGCTGGAACCAAGCGGTGCGCCAGTTGCGGCGTTCACGCGGTGCTACCATACTACTGTCTACGTTCTCGTCAGATGAAATCGCACCCTCCATCACCGGCAGCAACGAGTTGATCGAGCGCGCGTCCCTCGTAATGTTTCGAAGATGGCTGAACAGGACCGGGTCCAAGTGTTCGTACCGTTGCGGTTGAACGAGATAGGTGATGTGCCGCCCATCCCCGTTGTGGCTCTCGTCCGGGTACCGGTACCACGCGACGCCCAATTGCCGTCCCGGGGATAGGGCCCTCAACAGGCCAAGCTTTACAAAGTCGCCAACATCTCCGGCATAACGGTCTTGCACTTGGAGTAACCTATTCCTTCTGTGTCCATGACACTCTACCAGATCATTAGCGGATTGCAGGCGTGTGGGCCACCAACTTGCGATGACGGCTGTACAAGATCAGATGAATATTCGCTTTTAAAAGCAGTCGGGTCAGCGGGTCCAATTTAGCACGTTCAGCGAATGACCGCTTCGACGGGCGGCACCACAGTACCTGGCTGGGTCGACCAGCGGCAGCTTAGGGTCGATCGCGTAGGTCAAGCCTTTAACTGACGGCGAGGTCGCTCGCGGTCTTTCCCGCTTCCAGTGCTTCCACGAACCACTGCGGTTTGCGCCCTCGGCCGGACCAGGTGAGTGCCGGGTTTTCAGGGTGCCGGTATTTCGCCACGACAGGCGCTCGCGAGGATTTCGTTTTGGTGCCCACGAGTTCGGCAAGGGAGTAGCCCAGATCCCGTGCGACTGCTTCCACCTTGGCGCGGGCTTCCGCCTTCTGCCGATCCTCGAACGTGGAGATCGCCTTGGCGACGTCCTTCTTCATTTTGTTTAGCTCGCTGAGCGACAGTGCCTCGAGATCGTAATCAGCCATTGGTGCGGTCCGTGTCCTGAATGATCCGGTATCGATAGCCCGTCGATGCAAGGCGCCGCAACTCCCGGAAGGCTGGGGGGCAGGTGACGAGGGTTGGTTGAACCATAATCTTGGCCGCTAGTGGGGTGCTGGGCTTGGGTTCAGGCAGTGCCGATTGGCAGGATGACAGGGTCTGGCATGGGCTCCCCGCGCCTCTCTGACTTCTGGGCCATCCCTTCGACTGACAATCCCCTAATCCCGTTCGGCCTCCTGCGCGCAACCCCGCGTCAGCCCGGGCCGTGTTGGCCGCCTATGGCGTCCTGCCCGCTCCACCCCGGTCCTCTGGGGGTTTCCGGTGTCCATGCTGTCCACCGTGCACGCGTCACCCGACGGGCTTTTTCCGGGTCTTGTCGAAGGGACGGTCCCGAAGACAGGAAACACAGGAGCTAATCATGCAGAACATCGTCATCCTCGCCGGCAACATCGGTCAGAAACCCGAAACCCGCTCCACCCAGGGCGGCACCAACATCACCAACTTCAGCCTCGCCACCTCGCGTCCCCGCCTCTCGGAAGGTCGCGTCCTACGCGACGAGAACGGCTACCGGGTCATGGACACGGAATGGCACCGCATCACCTGCTTCAACGGTCTCGGCAAGACCGTCGCCGAGCATTGCGAAAAGGGCATGAAGGTCCTCGTCCATGGCCGCATCCACTACAGCAAGTGGATCGACAGCATGGGCAACGACCGCTACGGCTGCGAGATCATCGCCGAGAAGGTCGACTTCCTGAGCCGCCCGAAGTCGGCCGAGAACGAAAACCCCGAGCTGGTCGACCGCGACGACGAGATCCCGTTCTGAGGAACGGGGTCTCCCCCTCGGGCCCGGCGGGGCAACCCGCCGGGTTCGCGGCACTGCCGCAAGGCAGCTTCGAGCCCATACTGTCTGATGCTGCATCTTGCCCGAATGTCCGGTTTTTCATCTTGATCATCGAGGATCGCGAGAAATTTCGTGCGCTCGTCATGGCTTCAAACGTTAGGTCATTTTATCCAACTCTGTCGCGCATATGGCTTGGCTCTACGAAATCGCGCCGGTTTTTTTGATGGCGAGCAATCATTTGCTTCAGACGCTTGCCTACTAGAAAAGGCCGCGCCGGTTCGCGAAGGGATTCAAATTGTGCCTTGGCAATCTGACGCCGCATTTGGCGCAAGTCGATGTCGGAAATGGTTTTCATTGCTTGTGTGCCTGTAAAGAACGTTTCAACTTCGGCACCGTTGGCAACGACAACCTCATGACGTGCGCAAGCGAAGTGATGATATTGTACCGGCAAAAAACCAAGCGATTGTGTGATGCCATCCAAGGGCAACAGGTGTTTGGCAGCGACCAGCACCTCCGCCGTATCACACATCCGCTCCACTATGGCGGAACGCAGCAAGATCCTGTGCTGTGGTGACACGCGCAACCTACGCGCGGGTGTGCGTGGTCCAAGGCACCCCGGTTCGAGTGTAATCGAAGCCTGTTTTCCCGGCTTCAAATGGTTGGTTCGGTTGATCCAAAGGATTGGCTGCGCCCCATGATCCATTGTCGTGACGAGCATACCTGGGCGCAGATCTTCAACTGCGACCTCACCTTCAGGCGTGGTAATCTGCGTACCGGCAGCAAAACAAACAACTGCAGAATTCTCAACACTTCTCGATGTTGAATAACCAGCATAATTTGAACTGTCATGGCTGGTTAACTCGATTGACTGCACATTCAAGTTGTCGAGTTCAGTGTTGAAATCAACGAGGAACACATCCCCATTCGCGGCCTGCACCACGATAACCTGAATGCTAGAAGTTGACCCATCACCCAAAGTGATAACCGCGTTGTAGAGCGAGGAGGAATCTACAGAGACTGAGGTTGGCCCGCTGCCCGTATCGTAGCTTATGAAATCAGAGGTCGCGCCCGGATCG
Organism: Sedimentitalea todarodis; assembly: GCF_032595355.1. Taxonomy (NCBI): domain Bacteria; kingdom Pseudomonadati; phylum Pseudomonadota; class Alphaproteobacteria; order Rhodobacterales; family Paracoccaceae; genus Sedimentitalea; species Sedimentitalea todarodis. The sequence continues at coordinate 7,062 of NZ_JASMWN010000021.1, forward strand.
TCATCATCAAAGATCGCACCGTCATCGTCCTGGTCATGGTTGGTAACATCCACCAGCGACAAATCATCATGGTTGCCCAGTACGGTGCCGGTATTTTCAAGGTCCCAATCGGATTCGTCGGTGTCCATGTCCGCGAAATTGCCGAGAAAGAACATTGTCGATGTTGTCGTAGTGGGCATCTAGGCGACTCGTGTAAAATCCATTTCCCTACGCTAGCGCCAAATCCTTAAGAAGCTCTCTGCTTGCTGAATTCTCAACAAGTCGTGCATAGTGCCCGCGTCACTCCGAAAGAACCGCGTGCGGTCATTGGCGCAAATGCAGCGAAAGATCACTTCGTCCGCATTGCGGCCGATCATGCCAAGCTTTCGAGAGTGAGAGGTGTGCCGGTTTCCCGGTGACGGGTTGAGGGCTGGGAGAGTGGCTCCCGGCGCCTGTCACGGAGGAATGCCGATGGGCGTTGTAGAAGTTCTGGATCCGGTACAGCCGACGCGGGCTGGTGGCTGGAAAGTGGATGTGAGCCGGGGTGAGCGGAACGGGCGGGTGTCGTCCGAATGGTTCAACCGGCCCGATGACGAGCGGTATCTGTCGCTCGACGATCTCTGGGCCAATGTGAAGGGCCGGTCGGAACGCAGCCGCAGCCGGGTGGTACAGACGGCGGATATCCGGGTCGAGGCTGCGCGCGACAACCCCGAGCGGTTGCACCTGATGCTGCCGAAAGCGCATGAACCTGTTGCGCCGACGCATTGGGCGTTTGGCCAACTTGCCAGTATCGTCGGCGCTCCGGCGTCCTATCTGCGGCAGTTGCCCGCGCCGCTGGCGGGGATCAATCTGCAGTATGGCCTGACCAATCATCGCGCCGAGCAGGTGAAGACCTTCGAGACGGAAGACGGCCGCACGGAACTGCGCGCCGTGACCGGCCCCGACTATGGCCGCATCCACGATTTCGAGCTGGTCGAGGCGGTGCAGCGCATCGCGGGCAATGGCACCGGCGACACGCGCTGGAAGGTGCCAGGCGTGCTCGATTGGTCGACCGGGGTCTACAACCCCGATGTCGAGATTAGCCGCGACACGACCACGCTCTATGCCTCGGACCGCGACGTCTTCCTGTTCCTGGTCGACGATCGCAACCCGATCGAAGCCGGCAAGCTGCCTGACGGCTCCCCCGATCTCTACTTCCGGGGCTTCTACTGCTGGAACTCCGAAGTTGGTGCCAAGACCCTCGGCATGGCGAGCTTCTACCTGCGGGCGGTGTGTCAAAACAGGAATCTGTGGGGCGTCGAGGATTTTCAGGAGATCCGCATCCGCCATTCGAAATACGCCGCCTCGCGCTTTGCCCATGAGGCGGCCCCGGCGCTGACGCGCTTCGCCAATTCCTCGCCGCAGGGGTTCGTGAACGGCATCAAGGCCGCGCGGCAGCAGATCGTGGCGCGCAGCGATGATGATCGCGCGGATTTCCTGCGCAAGCGGGGCTTCTCGAAGGCGGAGTCCGGCAAGATCATCGAGAAAGTGCTGATGGAAGAGGGCCGCCCGCCGGAGTCGATCTTCGACTTTGTGCAGGGCATCACGCGGCTTGCGCGCGACAAGACCCAGCAGGACGCACGCCTCGACATGGAAGGGCGCGCCAAGAAGCTCCTCGACCGGGTCGGCTGACCAAGCACCCATGCAGCGATCGCCCGACACCGGGGCGGTCGCTGCAGCTATTTCTCAACATGCACGCCGTTGGCTTTGCCCCGAAAGGGCAGGGGGCGTCGGTGTGCGCATTTCAGCGAGAACTCCCATGACCCCCCAGGAAGAAACCGTCATCCTTGAGGCCCGCGACATCCTTGGCCGCTATCTCAGCCAGAACCCGGTGATCGGGAGCTGGAAAGCGCTGATGGATTATTGCGCGCTGACCGTGCGTGGGCCGATCGAGCGATTCCATGTCCTCTATCTCGACCGCAAGAACCGCATCATCGCCGATGAGCTTCTCTCGATCGGCACGGTCGATCACGTCCCGGTCTATCCGCGCGAGGTGATCAAGCGGGCACTGATGCTGAACGCCAGCGCCCTGATCCTGATCCACAACCACCCGTCGGGCGATCCCACGCCGTCTGAGGCCGATCTCAGCATGACCAAGGAGATCCAGAAGGGCTGCAAGTATCTTGGCCTGACGCTGCACGACCACATCATCGTCGGGGCCGGGACGGAGCTGAGCCTGCGGGCCCTCGGCAAGCTCTGATCGTGGCACCAGACCTGCTGCCGTCGCCCCTTCGAGGAAGAGGGCGGCGGTTTGGTCTTTGACGGATGAGGCGGGGAGAGAGGCTTCCCGCGCCGTTGGAGATATTGCCATGTTTGACCTTCCCCTGCCGATCCAACCGAGCGCGCGCCTGATGGGTCCTGTCCCAAATGGCCCGACTGTCGCTTCTGATCCCAGCCTGCCTTTCGCGCTGACGCGGATGCACCGGACGCCGACAGCCCTGATGTCGGGCACCGCTGCCCCCGTGGTCGTTGAGCGTTTTGCGACCTTGGCTGATGCCATGCAGGGGACGTTTGAGCTTGCCGAGGACAACGGCCCCGATGCAGCGCCGCAGCTTCTGGCCATCCTTGATTGCGACCAGCGCCTGGTTCTTGCCGGGGCCGCCAGTCATGGCGCTGTGGCTTGGTGCCACCCTGTCGCCAATGCTCTTGAGGCGCGGGCCGTCGTGACCGAGGCGGTTCAACTTCGCGCCCAGGCTGGCCGTGCCATTGACTGGCACGAGCCTGAATTGGCGCAGCGGCTGCGTCACCGTGCCGATCTGCTGGATGCCCGTCTTGTCGACCCGCTCTGGCGCGCCTTTGTCGCCCGGGCGCTGCAGCTCGCGGCGTGACGCCCGAGAGACAGAGGAGGGATGGGAAGGGTTTGAGCCTTCGGGGGGCAGAGGAGTGCGCCACCCGGGGGGTCTGACCTGTCCTCACCGAACGGAGATATCCATGACCCAGACTGAACCCACTCTGGCCGCACCGCTGCGGCCTTCCACCGTCGATTTCGGGGCGATCCTTGCCGCACATGCCGAACGCACCGCCCGGACCCTCGCCCTGCGCCCGGGCAACAAGGACCGCCTGTTCGATGGCCTCATGGCCGCCGGCATCACCCATGTCACCGTGACCTTCGACGGTGCTGGTGACAGCGGCCAGATCGAAAGCATCGGCGCCTGGGCGGGTGAGACGGCTGTCGACTTCCCCGCGACTGAAATCCCCTATGCCGCGCTGACGTGGGATGATCCCGAGGTCGAGATGCGCAGCCTATCACTGGAGGATGTTGTCGAGCAGCTCACCTACGACTTCCTCTCCGATACCCATGGCGGTTGGGAAAACAACGACGGCGCTTACGGCGAGTTCTGCTTCGACGCCGCGGCCCGCTGCATCCATCTCGAGTTCAACGAGCGCTTCACCTCGTCCGAGCTCACCACCCACGACTTCTGAGGGGGCTGCGATGGCACATCCTTATCACCACGCCCTCTCCTCGGTGAAGAAATGGGGCGGAACTGTCGATGATTTCATCTCGGTGCATGCCTGGTTCGACCAAAGCAAGGAGATCACCGCCGATTTTCGGCACCGGGCCCTGCGGCACCATGCCGAGGGCATATTCATGGCCGAGACGATCTTCGACTCGACCCTCACCCTCTCGACCGGGCGCATCATTCCGACCCGCTGGGTCGGCGAGCAGCATGTCAAGGAAGACCTCGGCTTCATCCCAAGCTTCGCCGACTGGGTGAAGGCCATCCGGCCCGAACCCTGGATGGGCCGGTCCGAGCGGATTGAGGCGCAGGTCGATCCGCATCTCGCCTCGCCCGTGGTCGAGGTCAGCTGATATGACTGATCCCGCATACTTGCGCCTCGGTCTGCCGCCGACGGCATCGCCTCAGACAGTTCTGCGCGCGGCGGTCCGGGCACTGCACCCCGACACCCGCGCCGTGCGCAGCTTCCGGACGGCGCGCAAGCGCTTCTACCGGCAGATGCTCTGTGCGCATGCCGCGCGGCAGGCATCGGGTGACAATCCGGCCGGCTGATCGCTTCCAACCAACCCTTCATCCCAATCCAGCGCCCGGCCCCAAGGCCCGGGTTTCTCAATCTCAGGAGGTCCCCATGGCGGATTACTTCACCCATTTCTCTTGCCTGCTCGACGTCGGCACCCCCGACAAGGCCGCCCGCGCGCTCGCGCTGTTTCATGACCTGCGTGCCGCGGATCAGGACGCCGATGACCCGGAGGTCTCGGGCTTCACTCTTGAGCGCCAGGACGCGCCCGAGGGCAGCACGCTCTGGATCCATGACGACGAGCACGGCGATGTCGAGGCGGTTATCCGCTTCGTGCTGCGCCTTGCAGAAGACCTCGACCTCACCGGCCTCTGGGGGTTCCAGTACGCGCTGACCTGTTCCCGGCCTCGCCTCGACGCCTTCGGCGGCGGTGCGCATATCATCGATCTCGGTGCCCGCAAATCCATCGGCTGGACCAGCACGCAAGAATGGCTGGCCGCCGCGCTGAACGGGGTGGATTTCGATGCCTGAGGTCATCTGCACAACAGTCTACCAGTTCCCTGAACTCTCCGACGTCGCCAAGGAAAAGGCGCGCAGCTGGTATCGCGAGCTTGGGCCTCACGACGATTGGTGGGAAGCGGTCTACGAAGATTTCGAGCGCATCTGCGAGATCCTCGGCGTCCGGCTCAAAACCACGCCTGTGCGGCTAATGGGCGGCGGGACGCGGGCCAAACCCTGCATCTGGTTTTCAGGGTTCTGGAGCCAGGGGGATGGGGCCTGTTTTGAAGCATACCTCGGCCACGCCAAAGGCGCGACCGCGCGCATCCGGGACTACGCCCCGACGGACGCGACGCTGCACGGCATCGCTGACCGCCTGCAGGCCGTCCAGCGGCGCAACTTCTACCAGCTCGCCGCCGAGGTCAGCCATCGGGGCCGCTACTACCACGAATACTGCATGTCCGTGGACGTCACCCGCGACAGCCTGACCTGGCAGCCGCCCACCCAGGATGCCGAAGAGATCGTGACCGAGGCGCTGCGCGATCTCGCCCGCTGGCTCTACCGCCAGCTTCAGAGCGAATACGACCACCTTACCTCGAACGAGTCCGTAGAGGACGGCATCATCGCCAATGAATACACCTTCACCGCAGGGGGGCGGCGGTTCGCATGACACATCGGAGGGCTCAACCCATCTCTTGCAGAATATCCAGAATGTATGTACATTCTGCACAAATGGAGACCCCAATCATGCATGAGCTTCCCGAGTTCAAGGCGGCCGACCTGACGCGGCACACAAGTGACCTGTTTGACGCGGCCATTCGCTCGCCGATCGCGATCACCAAGCATCGCAAGCCCAAGTTCGTGCTGATGAGCATGGAGCAGTACCAGCAGCTCGCGCGCGGCGCCACGCAGCAGGCTCACATGATCGACGAGATGCCCGAGGATCTCAAGGCGCTTATGATAGAAGGGCTCGAGCGGGACTTGACGCAGGCGGATGACTAAGCCGAGCGCGGGAGGGGTTTTCCGCTATCCGTTCCTGTGGAAACGCGAACAGATGGCGGGCGAGACCGAGGGCCGCAAGACGCGACCTGTTTGTATCGCCGTCACTGTCGCCAAGTCCGATAGCGAGACCGTGGTGTTCATCCTGCCGATCACGACGCAGCCGCCTTTGCCCTCGCGCAAGTTTATCGAGGTGCCACAGATCGAGTCGCAGCGCGTGGGGTTAGAGACCCATGTCCGCAAATGGGTCATGCTGGACGAGATCAACACCGATATTCTGGAGCGGTCCTATGTCTGGGAGGACCGCACGCCCATCGGCACGTTCAGTTCCGTCTTCACATCCAAGATCCAGTCCAGCCTGATCGCGCTTGCCAGGTCGGGCGGGGCATCGGTTGTCGATCGGCTGAAGTAGTCTCGATCACCGCAGGGTCTGCCCAGCTTCACTTGTTCCCATCGATCCACTTCGACATCAGCCCCTTGTCGCGGAAACACTCATCCGGCACGGCGCGGCGCTTGATGCGGGCGAGGCGTTCGGCGAAGGCGACCTGCCTTGATGTCGGGCGGCTGTCCTGCGCGCCCGGGTTCATCTTGGCTTGTGCGTCGATCCAGGCACTCAAGGATCGCCGATCTTGCTGAACTACCCATGGCAGAAGCGTCTGGTTGCGCAGGGCTAGCGACCGCGCATAGGCAATCTGCTTTGGCGTCGCGGGCAGGGCGTAAGTGGTGCTTTCCATCGGGGATCTCCCTTCTTAGCTTGGCTCGTAAAATAGAACATAACAGGAACAAAAGCAAGCCGCCTGCGGAAATCATGGGCTTTGAGAGGAAGAGGATGGCCGGGGAAGGTCAGGCCTGAGGGTGCCCGAAAGAGGGTGTCCGGGCCTGATCCTGTCCCTCATTCCGGAGTTTCCCGATGACCCATCTCGCCCATTTTGCGACCGAGCGCGCCCTTGCGCCTGTCGCCCCCATCCCGTCCCTCTATACGGCCGCTGCGATCCTCGCTGTGGCCGAAACGTTGCAGCCGGATCTGGCGCAGGGGTTCCAGATCGACGCGCTGCGCCTGCGCGTTGAGATGGAGCGCGCCTTTAGTGGCTCCGATGCGGAGGGTGCATGGGATTGGAAACTGGCCTATGAGGCGGGTGAGGCAGCGCTGGTCTTGTTCCTGCGGAAGTTTGGCCGCGCGCTGTTGGCGCGGGCTGGATCACCCGCAGCGCTGCTGCCGATCCTTGCCAAGGTGTCCGGACTTTTGCCGACCCATACGCGGCGGTCCGAGGAGATGGAGCGGTTCCAGCAGTTCTCGACGCCGCTGCCTATGGGGCTGGCCGCAATGGCTGCAGCACAGATCACCGCGCGCGATCTGGTGCTGGAGCCATCGGCTGGGACGGGCCTTCTGGCGGTCCTCGCAGAAATCGCGGGCGGCAGCCTCGCGCTGAACGAGCTTGCCGACACCCGCGCCGATCTTCTGCGCCGCCTGTTTCCGGGTCGACCTGTCACGGGCTTTGACGCGGCGCAAATCGACGATCATCTCGACGCGGACCTGCGCCCGAGCGTCATCCTGATGAACCCGCCGTTCTCGGTCGTGGCCAATGTCGATACCCGCACCACCGAGGCGACAGCCCGGCATCTGCGCTCCGCGCTTGCGCGTCTGGCTCCCGGCGGACGGCTGGTTGCCATCACGGGAGCGAGTTTCGCGCCCGACGCCCCTGCCTGGGCGGAAACCTTCGCCCGCCTGACCGAGACCGCGCATCTGGTTTTTACAGGTGCCGTGTCGGGTGCGGCCTTCGCCAAGCACGGCACGAGTTTCGAGACCCGTATCTCTGTCTTCGACAATTGCCGCGGCGGCGAGCCGGGCGGCATCACAGCCGATCTGACGCGCCCGATTTCGCCTGATGTCGCCAGCCTGCTGTCGCTGATTATCGCCCACGTCCCCCCGCGCCTCGCGCTGGCGCAGGTCGCACCAGCCCGGCAGGGCCCCTCTTCCCCCTTTCCGGGAAATCTTGCCCGCACCACGCGCGCAGCCATCAGCACATCGCGCGCCACGCCAGCAACACCCGCCACCAACACCGCTGCGCCGACTGCCGCCGCCGACCTCGCTTACAGCCTGCGCGATGCAACCGAGGATGATACCAGCGCGCGCCTGTCGGATGCCATTTATGAGACCTTCCGGCTGCAGGCGATCGACATTCCCGGGGCGGAACCGCACCCGACCAAGCTGGTGCAATCTGCCGCCATGGCTTCGGTCGCTCCCCCGAAACCGACCTATCGCCCTAAGCTGCCCGCCGCCGTCAAGTGCTGTGGCCTGCTGTCCGACGCGCAGCTTGAGACCGTGATCTACGCGGGCGAGGCGCATGGCGCGTATCTCGCCGGCTCGTGGACTGTCGATGAAACCGGCGACATGGTCTCGGCCGCGCCGGACGATGCCGCTGACGCCATCCGTTTCCGCCGCGGGTTCTTCCTCGGCGATGGCACGGGCGCGGGCAAGGGCCGCCAGTCCGCCGGCATCCTGCTCGACAACTGGGCGCAGGGTCGGCGCAAAGCGCTCTGGATCTCCAAAAGCGACAAGCTGCTTGAGGATGCGCAGCGCGACTGGTCTGCCCTTGGCCAAGAGCGGCTGCTGGTCACGCCGCTGTCGCGTTTTGCACAAGGCCGCGACATCCCGCTTTCCGAGGGCATCCTCTTCACAACCTATGCCACGCTGCGCTCCGAGGAGCGGGGCGCAAAAAAGTCCCGCGTCGACCAGATCGTTGACTGGCTCGGGGCTGATTTCGACGGGGTGATCCTGTTCGACGAAAGCCATGCCATGGCCAATGCCGCCGGATCGAAAGGCGAGCGCGGCGATGTCACGGCGTCGCAACAGGGCAGGGCCGGCCTGCGTCTGCAGCACAAGCTGCCCAATGCACGCGTGGTCTATGTCTCAGCCACCGGCGCAACCTCGGTGCATAACCTCGCCTATGCGCAGCGGCTTGGGCTTTGGGGGGGCGAGGACTTCCCGTTTTCGACGCGGGCGGAATTTGTGCAAGCTATCGAAGCTGGCGGCGTTGCCGCGATGGAGGTCCTGGCCCGCGATCTGCGGTCGCTTGGCCTCTACACGGCGCGCTCGCTGTCCTATGACGGCGTCGAATACGAGATGTTGGAACATGCGCTGACGCCGGAGCAGCGCGGGATCTATGATGCATATGCGCTCGCCTTCGGAGTCATACATCGGAACCTGTCCGCGGCGCTGGAAGCGGCCAACATTACTAGCGAATCCGGCGGTACGCTGAACCGCCAGGCCAAATCCGCCGCGCGCTCGGCGTTCGAGTCCGCCAAGCAGCGCTTCTTTGGCCATCTGCTCACTTCCATGAAAACCCCCACCCTGATCGCTGCCATCGACGCCGATCTCGCCGCGGGCCACGCGGCCGTCATCCAGATCGTCTCGACAGGCGAGGCGCTGATGGAGCGCCGCCTGTCGGACATCCCCACGGACGAGTGGAACGATGTGCGGGTGGATATCACGCCAAGAGAGGCTTGCCTGGACTACCTCGCCCATTCCTTCCCGGTGCAGCTCTATGAGCCGTTCACCGATAGCGAAGGCAACCTGTCCTCGCGGCCCGTCACGCGCGACGGCCAGCCGGTGGAATGCCGCGAGGCGGCGCGCAGGCGCGATGCGCTGATCGAGCATCTGGCCTCGCTGCCGCCGGTGCCCGGCGCGCTGGACCAGATCGTCCAGCGCTTCGGCACCGATCTCGTGGCGGAAGTGACGGGCCGCTCGCGCCGCATCGTGCGCAAAGGCGAGGGCTCTGCCGCCCGCTTGGTCGTGGAAAGCCGGGCGGGCTCTGCCAACCTCGCAGAAACCGCCGCCTTCATGGATGACCAGAAGCGCATCCTGATCTTCTCGGATGCCGGCGGCACGGGGCGCAGCTATCACGCCGATCTCGGGGCGAAGAACCAGCGCCTGCGGGTCCACTACCTCCTGGAACCGGGCTGGAAGGCCGATGCGGCCATTCAGGGACTGGGCCGCACCAACCGCACCAACCAGGCGCAACCACCGCTGTTCCGGCCCGTTGCTACCGATGTGAAAGCAGAGAAACGCTTCCTCAGCACCATCGCGCGTCGCCTCGACACGCTCGGGGCGATCACGCGCGGCCAGCGTCAAACCGGCGGGCAGGGGCTGTTCCGGCCCGAGGACAATCTGGAGTCTCCCTATGCCCGCGATGCCTTGCGCCAGCTTTACCGCCGCATCTATCGCGGCGATGTCGCGGGGTGCTCACTTGGCGCTTTCGAGGATGCCACAGGTCTCAGCCTGACCGATGAGAATGGGCTGAAGGATGATCTGCCCCCGATCACGACCTTCCTCAATCGCCTGCTGGCGCTGACGATCGACATGCAGGCCGTGCTCTTCTCGGCCTTCGAGGAGTTGCTCGACCAGCGGATCGAGGGGGCCATCGCGGCCGGGGTCTACGACCTCGGGCTCGAGACGCTGCGCGCCGAAAGCTTTCGCGTCACGGATGCCCGGGTGATCTACACCCATCCCGGCTCCGGCGCGGAAACCCAGCTTCTCACCATCGCGGAGAAGCGGCGCAATACACCGCTGTCACTGGCGGATGCGCTCGACTGGCTCGACGATCCAAAGGCACGCCTGCTGGTCAACAGCCGCTCGGGCCGGTCTGCCGTGCAGGCGCCCGCCACCAGCCTAATGATGGACGACGGCACTATCGAGCCGCGCCTCAGGCTGATCCGGCCGACCGAGGCCAGCACCGTGCCTGCCAAGATCATGGAAGACACCCATTGGCTGGAAGCCGACCGCACGGCCTTCGCCGCCGCATGGACCGCGGAACTGGCCGAGGTGCCGGAGTTCTCGGAAACCACCCTGCATATCGTGGCGGGCCTCTTGCTGCCGATCTGGAAGCAGCTCCCCCAGGATGAAACCCGCGTCTACCGGCTGCAGACCGATGACGGTCAGCGCATCATCGGTCGCCGCGTTTCGCCGTCGTGGGTCGCGAACACACTTGCCGCCGATGCGCCGAAGCTCACGGCGGCGCAGGTCCATGCCCTCGTTCTGGAGTGCAAGACCGTGGTGCGCTTGGCCGAAGGGATGGAGCTGCACCGTTCGCGCGTCATGGGCGTCAACCGGATAGAACTGTCGGGCTTTTTGGGTGCCGCCAAGGACCGGCTGAAGGCAGATGGGTTCTTCTCGGAGATCATCAGCTGGAAGCTGCGCCTCTTCTGCCCGACGGATGCGAGCGGGGTCAAAGTGCTGGATCGTCTGCTTGCACGTTGTCCTGTGACAGGACTACATGCACGCGGAGGGTGTTGAGCCATGTATTCCGAGACCGAAGATGTGATCCGCGCTCTCGCGGAAAACGCCGAAGGCGTGTGTCGCGCCTACCTTCCCGCCGGACGGCGGGAAGGGGCCTACTGGATCGTGGGCGATTTGCAGAACAACCCCGGCCGGTCGCTCTTCGTGCGGCTGACTGGACCCACATCAGGACCGGGAGCCCGTGGCAAATGGCAGGACGCGGCTGTCGGACTGCATGGTGATCTTCTCGACATCATTCGCGAGCGAACCGGGATCTTGCGCTTTCCCGATCTTCTGGCCGAGGCCCGGGCGCATCTTGGCCGTCCCCAGCCGGTCCTCCCGGATAGGCCAGTGCCGAAGAAGGCCCAGGCCCCCGGCGGCACACCAGCGGCGGCGGCGCGTTTGTTTGCAGCCTCTATGCCAGTCGCAGGCACACTTGCTGATACCTACCTTCGCGCCCGGGGCCTGACCCAAGGCGGCATGACGAGTGCGCTGCGCTTCCATCCGAAGTGCTGGCATCGGGATGAGGGCCAGACCAGCAGCATCCCCAGACCGGCGCTGATCGCCGCGGTCACCGATGGGGCAGGGGCCTTGCAGGGCGTGCATCGAACCTGGCTGGCACCTGACGGACAGGGGAAGGCGGCTGTCGAGACGCAGCGGCGTGCCATGGGTCACCTCCTTGGCAATGCCGTCAGGCTGACCCCGTATGATGAAATCCTCGTGGTCGGCGAAGGCATCGAGACCATGCTGTCCTTGGTCGAAGCCGTGCCTGGCCTGCCTGTCTGGGCGGCGCTCTCATCCGGTCACCTCGGGGCGGTCCTGTTGCCGGAGGGATTGCAGCGCCTTTACATCGCGATCGACCGCGATCCGGCCGGGCAACGCGCGGCAGAGAGGTTGATCGCCAGAGCCACAGAGGTCGGGATTGGGTGCCATGTGCTCGAGCCACAACTCGGGGATTTCAACGATGATCTCCGGGCGAACGGCAAAGAGGCGCTGCGCCAGCATCTGGCAGGGCAGATCGGGCTTGAGGATCGGCAGCGCCTGTCAGGCTGAGCAGCATCGCGCAGGGGGCGGTCAGGGGCACGGGGTAGGGGTCCTGCAGTCCTGTCGCGGGTGTGGATCATCACCTTTGCCTCTTCCGGGGTAAATCTCATCCACCCGACACCCGAGCGGCCTTCAAGAGATGGGCAGGCGGCCGTCAAAGGGGACGCCCCATCAAGGGCGGCAGGCAAGCTATTTCCGCCGCGGGGGACGAGCCCCCGCTTTGCATCGCGAAACAAATAGCTTGCCTGCCGCCCTCCTCCACATGCGTTCCGGCCCCGAAGGCGGGGTGAGGGGGCGTCCCCAGTGACAGCTTTCGCAGCCCATGAAGGCCGCGCGGGTTGTCGCGCGGATGAGACAGGCCCGGAGGCAAGAAACTGATGACGATCCACACTCACGACGACACGTATGAACCCGCCCACACCGCATCCCAGACCGCCCATGCGCTCGACGAGTTGCAGCTTTACGGCTACCGCCCCTTTGATGAGCCCGATCCGCGCCCAATGCCCGATGGGCAGCGCCTTGCGGTCGCCGTCGCAGACATTTTCGATGCCCTCGTCGCGACCCTGGAAGACACCCGCATGGAACCCGACCTCGAAGAGGTGCTCTGGGGCCAGGTCAACCTCTTTCACCGCGCCACGGCGAGGATTGAGCGGTCGCTCGACGAGAACGAGCAGGTGCAGCGCCGCCTCCAGCGGGAGCAGGACGGCTCCGAGGTGAAATCCACCGAACTCGAACGCCTGACGGCCGAAGGCCTGACCCTGATCGAACGTCGGAACTGCATGGACATGATGCGCGATCACGCCGCCACCGAGTTCGTCCATCACACTGGATCGACCTGGCGGCCCCGCACCGGCTCGATGGTGAACCGTCAGCACATGACCGCGGCGCTCATCGACAGCCGCGACTTCCTGGCCGCCAAGCGCCGCGCAGAAACCGAGGTGATGTTGCCCGCAGGCCCCAAGGTCGCCCTCACCGGCGGGACCGACTTCAACGATCACCGCCTGATCTGGGGCAAGCTCGATCAGGTCCGCACCAAGTATCCCGATATGGTGCTCTTGCACGGTGGTAGCCCGAAGGGCGCAGAGCTCATCGCCGCCAAATGGGCCGAGGCCCGGGGCGTTACACAGGTGGCCTTCAAGCCCGATTGGACCAAGCACGCCAAGGCCGCGCCCTTCAAGCGCAACGACGCGATGCTGGATGTGCTCCCCGTGGGTGTTCTCGTCTTTCCGGGCACCGGCATCCAGGAGAACCTTGCTGACAAGGCCAAAAAGCTCGGCATCCCGGTCATGAAGTTCGAGAAGGGGGCATGAGCCCCCTTTTCCTCTCGCGGGGAAATCGAGGTGGAAGAGCAGGCTTCCACCTGATATTTTGGAAGAAAGCCTGCTGGATCACGATATGTCTCACTCTGTCGCTCAACTTGAGGTGTTCCCGACCGACCTGCAGATGCGGCGGATCGATCCAGCCTGCAACATGCGGCGGTTTTACCGCATGAGCATTCAGCTCGATCTCTTTGGGGGCGCCAGCTTGGTGCGCGAATGGGGCCGCATTGGCGCGCGCGGGCAGATGATGATTGAGCAGCATCCAGATGAAGGGCGCGCCGTAACCGCGCTGATGAAACTTGCGGCGATAAAGAAGCGGCGGGGTTATGCATGATGCGCGGCCGCGGTTCGAAAAGCGGGCAGACACAGGAAAACGAGGGGGAGATGGCACTCGACACTGACAAGATCGATGATGCGGCTCTCGCGATCCTTAGCCTGACGCTGCATTACGGCGATCAGGTCTGGAAGGGAATCGATTGGGCCATCACCAACCGGCTTTTCGAGAAAGGCCTGATTTTTGATCCCAAAAACAAGGCGAAATCGCTGAGCCTGACCCCAGAAGGGGTCGCGCATGCGCGGGAAATTCTCGCGCGGGAGTTCAGCAAGGCCGAGTGACGGGCGGCTTTGTGGGACCTTCCAGTTGTTCGCTGCTTCTGCGCCGGAGGCTTGGTGCAATGACCTGAGCGGACATTCCTAGGGTCGTCATCATTGTCCTGCGTGCCAGCCACTTGGTGCTGAATTGATCAGAGCTTCACTGCGATGGTTGATCGGGCAACGAGAAACCCATCTCAAGTAAAAAACGTGACGGCTGCTTATTCCATCCCCGATAGTTGTCGGCATAGGAGAGGCAGAGCCACTCTCGCGCACGCGTGATAGCCACGAAGCAGTTGCGCCGCTCCTCTTCCATTTCAGCGCTATTCTCGCCTGCTTTCAGGCTTTGAAAGCTCGGCAAGATGTCCTCCGCCAGTCCGACCACATAAACATGATCGAATTCCTTCCCCTTGGCGCCGTGGATCGTCATAAGGGTCACGGTATTGCTGCCGACTGGGGCCTCCTTTGAGCGGATGGCCAGTTCCTGAAGAAACTGTTCAAGCGGCGCATCGCGGCCGATGGTTTTACCGATACTTCTCACAAGATCGGACCAAGCCGCCCGGTCTTCTGCAATGTCACTGGCTTCATCGTCCTGCGCCGGGATCATCGCGAGGACTGCATCAACAAACTGCCTGAACCGCGCGGGCTCCTTTGCGAAGGTTGCAGCTAGGTCGACGAGAGCGTTGCCATTGACGTCATCTCCAAGCCCGGCTTTGACCGCTACCGCCCATTCATCGAGCAGGGAGCGTTCGGTCAGTTCGGTGGCGGTAACGATGAGATCGACACGGGCGTCAGTGCCAAACCAACGATTGAAAGCGCCGGTCAGGATTTCCAGCGCACGTCGATCAAGCGGACGCAGCCCTTGGCGAAGTACGGCAGCGAGCCATAGGAATTGAGGTGATCTGAAATCATCGCGGCGCTGAGAAATGACCGCGTTGACCTGCTTTTGCGTTAGGGCGGATTGAAGCTTTTCGAGCATGTAGCGCGTGCGGGCCAGTACCGCGACCTCTCCCCATTGAGCGCGGTCGATTTTGGCGATGCCTTCCGCAATCGACGCGGCTTCCACGTCGTCGGTGGAATAGCGTAGGACGCAGATGTGCTGTTCATCGGGATACTTCAGCGAGGTTTTGCCCGCCTCCAGCGGCTGCTTGGCAGTCGTGCGCTGCAGATTGTGGACCACAAGACGGTTGGCGACAGAAACAATTGCAGGTGGACAACGGTAGTTTGTAGGAAGCTGCAATTCCTGCGGGGAAAAGTCGGCCCGGAACCGCTGGATCTGTTGGTAGCTCGCACCGTTCCACTGGTAGATGATCTGGTCATCGTCGGCAACGGCGAAGACATTCCTGAAATCCTCGCCGGCAAGCGCGCGGATTAGTCGGTACTGCCCGTCGGTAGTGTCCTGAAACTCGTCGAACATCCAGTAGGCATAGGTCTTGCGATAGCGTCCAGCAATGCCGGGGAAGGCTGTGACTAGCCGATGAGCTTGGGCGATGAGCGAACCAAAATCTAGGGCGTTGGCTTGGGTGAGCGCCGCCTCGTAAGCGGCGTATACCTGCTCCACGCGTGAGCCATCAGACGGATCACGAAAGTATCGGGCCGAGCCTGCCGGCTGGATGAGCTGCGACTTAAGCTTGTCAATGGTAGACAGCAGCCGAACGTCGTCTGGCCTCAGGCCCGCTTGTTTGATCGCGTCGCGCAGAATTTCCTGACGATCTACGTCGAGCGAGTAGATCGCAAAATCAGGGTTGATGCCAATGTGGGAGCCGTGCTGTTGCAGCATCTGCATGCAGAACGAGTGAAAGGTCCCGATGAGAGCACGGCGCTCCTGTTCAGGTACCAGTGCAGTGACGCGGGCGGACATTTCGTCAGCGGCCTTGTTGGTGAAGGTTAGAGCCAGGACGCGGAACGAACGATCCGGCGTGTCGGCGAGCAATTTGGCGACACGTGTTGTCAACACTCGGGTCTTACCGGAGCCGGGGCCGGCGAGAACGAACATCGGGCCATCGCGCCAAGCGACAGCAACGCTTTGAGCCTCGGTCAGTTCTGACAATGCGACGCTGAGGGAGGAATCGGTCATGTGAGGCCTCTGAGTGCCAGGATTGCATCGCGGAACGGTGCAGGCATGCGCTGAGCCAGCGCCTGGTTCTCGGCGCACTGTTTCGCGAGAACAGCAGCATAGCCACTCTTGTCGTTCTCGAGTGCCGAAATCAACGTTTCATTGTCAAAGTCCGTCGCCGCTGCATTTCCAAAAGAGACGAGGATCGCTTTTAGTTCGTTTTGCAGACCATCTTCTACGAGCTGCTGCTCAAGAAATCCGGCAGGCAAAGAGTAGGTACGTCGTGCGATTTCTGCGGCAGAGAAATTTCTGGCGGTGATCCTGGCGATGTAATCATGCCCTGCGTGGTCTCCGTCTACGACGGCAAGCCATGGATAACCCAGCGCTCGTGCAAGTACCGCAAAAATTTCCGGGCTGCCATTATTCTGAAAATCGATGACGGCGACGCCGTGTTCATCGAGATCATAGCCCAAGCCTTTGGCGATGCCATGAACAAGTTGGTATTCGGATTGCCCTTCAACGAGAAGCCATCGGCGTGCGAAGAAAATTTCGCCGCGGATTCGCCGGGCAAATGTCCCGAGTTTCTCCAATTCTGCGTCAGAGATAAACTCCTGCGATGCATCGCATGCTTTTCGCAGTGCAGCGTGGATGCCCTGCGTGTCGGGGCGTCCGGCATAGGCCACGAGGAGATTGCGATACTGGTTTTCGGGCAACGTGCCGGATAAAACGAGTTCGTTGAGGCTGCGGTCATAGGTGATGATTCCGCCAGAGTCGGCGATGATGGCGTCGATCTGAGGAACATGCGGAACGGGCGCGCGGAATTGCCGAGGGAGTGAGCTCACCGTTGTGCCGTTGGCCTCGACACGGACAACGCGAATATCGCGGAAGGGAACGTGCTGAAGGAAGTACGGCGAATGTGTTGTTACGATCTTCTGGCCTGGCAGTTCACTGATATGACGCCAAAGGCTGCGGGCCGCCTGCGGATGAAGATGTGTCTCCGGCTCCTCCAGCGCCAAGACAGCCGTGCTTTCAGGCCGATACAGGTCGCTAAGGATCAGTTCAACGAATGCTTTGAAGAGGAACATCACAGAAAGGCTCTGCACACCTTGACCGTGCCGCGCCAACGGGAGCCACGGTTTGCCGCCCTCCGTCTGATAGATGACCTCCGCCTTCGAGAGGATATCCCATGTATTGAGGGGCAACAGCCGTAAGTCAGCTTGACCCGGTGCGTCGGAGGCGGCGACACTACTGATATGGGAAAGACCGGTGGCAAGATTGGTCAGAAGCGGATCAGCATCGAGTAGGCGTCGATTCAAGAGATCGAAAATACGCTTTGATCTCTGTTCGAGAGGCTCGGGAATTTGCACCGTCCGAAGCAACTTGCCCCAGAATTGGCTCCTTGAGGAAAATTCGTCTGTGACGTCGCGAAGCGCCTCAAGGTAGAATACAGGCAGAAACTGGAAGAATTCCTGGAGATTGACGGCGCGGGCGCCGCGCCCGGCGAGTGGGTTCCTGTCGACGTTCAGGAATTCCCATCGTGGAACGAAACTCTCTTCGGCCGCGTCCCATGAGCAGCTGACGCGCATGATGATCGACGCACGGCCGGTTACCGGGTCGAGCTGGATGATGTCTTCTAGTTCGCCTTGGAGGTCCTCGGGCCACTCGTTGGCTACAGCCTCCTGGAGCTCGACCTCGATAACAACTGGATCGCCGACTTTTGGATCTGGCCTGCCGTCGCATAGATGCACATCATATTCAGTGAATCCGGTTCCGCGCTGTCCCCACCGTCTGGTCAGCGCGATGCGGATCGCTTCCAGTATTGCCGATTTCCCGGCGTTGTTGGTCCCTATAAGGACTGTAACCGCACCAAACTGAATTTCTGCCTCTTTGATAGAGCGAAAGTTTGATATTTTAAGTCGACTTATTTGCACTATTGAACATCCCTTACGCCCTTGGCCAACGATACCGAGAGAACGGCGCTTTGCACAGCTTGAACCGCACGCATCCGCCGACGGCGGCAGCCGTGTCTTACGGATCGGGTGGTTTTCCGTTCCGCAAGAGTTGGGTGTCCGCTTTCAGGTATATCGCCGGGCGGCACCGACAGGGTTCGGATGTCGGCTATGGGCCGAACACAATACTGCACCTGCGAAATAGGCTTCCATGCTGCGATGTGCGTGACTGTGATGGTGAAGGTTTCGACATGGGCAAGCCCCGCAAGCGGGGTCGGGCTGCTGAGGCTCCGCCCTGAATTCCGACCTTGCTGTCTTCCTGTGCCAATACGTCTTGGTCTGTCTCATCCTGAGCCACCCCAAGCCGTTTGTCACATGGTCGCCATCACGATCCGCTTTCAGCTCTGACGGGTCTGCATCCCTCTTGCAAGGCGGACGCTGCCGCCAGGCGAAGCCGAGGGGCTCTAGTGTTCGCCACTTGGCATATGATTCCGAAGGGCTATGCGTCTGGCTTCTGGTCGAAAAGAATAACATGCGCGCCTTCTTCACTGTCAGGGTTGCCTACCAGCACGAACGGCATATCCGACCCGTACTTCTCGTAGAGACAGCGGTATTTCATCTGGCCGCTCAGCGGATCGCGCACTTGGTCATAGCGAAAGCTGTGCTGAACGCCGTCTTCGATCCAGGCCTTGACGCCATCGGGGGTCACCAGTGCAAGCGGCGCGCCGTCCAGCAAGATTGTCTCGCCAACGTTGAAAATCTCTTTCATCTCATGGGTCTCCTATCGGTCTTCTTTGGCAGCGTTACAAACCGTCGTCGCCTTTGCAACGATCTCTGCCCCGCGTGTTCCCTCTCTCGGTGTCATTGGCCCGGATCACAATCGTGTCCTGCTCCGGTCGCTTGCGAGCATTTTAGGGCTGGAGGCGGTCTATCCCGCGTCCTCATAGGGCTCGTACCTCAGGTTCGCGCCGTCCGCCTGATCAAAGTCATCGGACCATCTGGTACGGCGCATGCCGCAGCTCCATTGGAATACGACGCCGACCTCGACGTCTTCACCGTTTACCGTCGTCCAAATGACTTCGACGGGGTATCCCGCATACTTCTTCATGCTCTTCTCCTGACCTCCATTTGGTCGGAGCCGCAGTAATCTGGTGGCAGGTATCTGCCTGTCCCTATATATGCTTGGCCAACACAAAACGGAGTTTACAAACTTGCTTTACAGGCCTCTACATATTGCGCTCTTTCTGGGCGCGGCTTCATCGGCTGTCGCTGCCGAGTGGGAGATCGGCTTGTCGCGAGGTCTGGAGACCTATGCTGCGACTGCAAACGACGGGACCTTGCTCTTAGTTTGCGATCCTGACCGTGTCTACAACCCAAACGAGAGCCATGCGTACTTTTTGTCGCGTCCCAGCGATGACAAAGCGCCACAACGCATTGTCTTTCTCGCGGCGACCGGAGAGCAGGCTGCCTTTTCAGTGCAGGACGGGATCGCAACGCAACGGGATGCTGATCCTGCCGAATGGGCACAGCTCATCGATATGATCGAGGCGGGCGGTCAGATTGCTGTCGTGACCGCACGCGATGCCTTTACGCTGGATCAGGACGCGCTGCCCGGGCTTCGATGCCGCTGATCTTTTGAGCGAGCTCTTCGATCTCGGAGTGCAGCAGCGCCTTACCGAAGGCGGATAACAGCAGCGTCACCCCATAGACGTTGAGCGGGTCATCAATGCTTGTCTGCAACGCCGCCATATGGGCGGCGTCGAGCCTGATCATCGATTTCATGAAGGGGGCACCAGTGCCTTTGGACTCGGCCAGGCGTGGTCGTGCAGCGGAGGCAACCTCATGCCAGGTCGCGGTGTCGCGCAGGTTTTGCATGCGGGCGCGAACCGCTTTGATCAAGGCACGCCGAACGTAGTCCGGATCAAGGCCAGATCGTTCTGCCAGCGCCTCAATCCGTGCCTGATCCTCAGCTCCGATGCGCACGTAATAGGTTCGAGACTGCCCTTCGGTGCGAGTGCTGCAAGCATCATCCGCCACCGGCTGGGTGGATACCCCCGAGTTGATGCGCGCCGTTTCAGCCGCGGCTGCCTTTTCCCCTTTCCGGGGTTCATTCTTGACCACTGATTTTACCGCTGGGCCTTCTGTCGCGACCGCTTCCGCCGTACTCTGATCGAACGCGGCATATTTCGTGGTGCTCGTGGCGAACTGCCGCGATCGCGCCAGCCTGTCTTCGTTCGAGACAGCGGTCCCGGACCGGCTTGGAATCTTCCTAGCCATTGGCGGAGTCCACCATGGCCTCGATGTCGCAAAGGACATCGCCGCACAGTGTCAGGGCTGAGGAAAGATGCCCCGCCTGCAACCGATGACGAAGATCCTGTTCATAAATGTCCCGCACGTATCCCAGCGGTCCGGTCAACGGCATGCGCTGGATCGCGGCGAGATGGGGCACCGGCGTTGGTAGGAGCGGCAGGGTTGAAATCACCTCGAAGACCTCAAGGTCCTGCCGGTGAACCCTGCGTCTTGCCGCATCACGCTCAAAGTCATCGCCTGCGGTCACGAAATCGATCGCGCGTTTGTCCGCGTTCATCAATACCGCGGAAAACAGCGGGGCGGGGTCATCCGGTCCGAGGGTCTCGATCATGCGCATTACCCATGTCAGGGTTTTCAGGGCCGCCACGAAATCCGATTGTACCGGCACGGCCGGCACCAGGATCATGTCGCAGGCCAGCGCCAGTGTTTCGGTGTCGGGGTGTTCGCCGGGGCGGGTGTCGATCAGAACCAGATCAACACCTTCAGCCTCAAAGCCGTCCAGCGCGTGGTAAAGGCCTTCAACGGTCTCGGGGGCATCGGCCACGGTCAAGCCTGTGGGCCATGGAAGGCGTGGCAGATCACCGAAGTCGGCGCGCGCGCTTTTTGATTCCCATTCGAGGATTTGCTTGTCAGCATCCGCATCCATGGCATGCACACGGCGGCCGCGTGCGAGCATGGCGGACGCAAGCATCTGTATGAGAGTTGTCTTTCCCGATCCGCCCTTCGCGGAGATGGCCGTCACAACAAGCATTCAATGTCTCCATAACGTATGTTTTGTGCCGTTATGGCGATGCCTCGGGATGGCGTCCAGACCTTGCGCGATACAGGCGTTCAACCTTTGGGTCGGACAGATGTGCAGTTGCTGTGGCGATGTGCTGTTTCGGCGATCATCTGTGTACGCGTTCGGTCAATCGGTCAGCAGGTCACTCACGCCGACCCTCATTGCAGCGTCCATTCTTTTCTCCATCGCGTCGTTGTGACAATTTCCCAATGCTGCCATCAGCCTTCGAGGTGTCGGGTCACCTGACCATCGACTATCCGTATCAGCGCCGAGGTAATACGCGCGGTACTGCGCAGGCGTTCCAATCCCACAAGGTCTTCTTCTCCTTCCGGGAAAACCCCTTTGAGCATTCAACGCCAATGAAGGGATATCGTGTCGGCTGCGCCGACGTCATTCCCGCGCCTGTTCAGGATCCGGGCCTACGTCCCGGATCGCGGCGCGGGGGAGGCGGTGTCCCTTCGGTCTGTTCGTTGTCGCGTGGGGTTTACAGCAGGCATGGCCAAGGCCCTGCCTGCTGATCACCGAAGGTGCGACAACGGACCGAAGGGACGTTGACAGGAACGGTATTGTGTATGACAAAACTTGTGCGGCGACTCATTAGAGTTTTCGTGTTTACAAAAACTATCTAATGATAAATCTTGCCGCCCATGTCGAAACGCCTCTCCACCATAGCCCGACAGGAGGTTCTCCGGCTTGCCGCGCAAGGGCTTGGCGATGAGGAGATCGCCGTGCGTGTTGGCTGCTCCCGGCCCACTGTCGCCCGCGTGCGGGCGCGCGGTGTGGTGACGGATCGAACCACAAAGGGCCGCGTGCTGCAGGTTCGGGTGTCCGCCCGTGAGGCCGAAGCATTCGAGGCGCTTGTGGCTGAGACGGGCATGACCACGTCGGGTTTGCTCCGGCACATGATCCGTCTCTCATCCGGCATTGTCGCGTTTCGCCGGGACGAGGTCACGGCGCTCAAGGCGTCGGCCAATCAGCTCAATGCCTTGGCGCGCAATCTTGTGCAGATGCTGAAGCTTGCCCATGCGGGCAAGCTGCGGTGGAACGCGCGCGACGCGGCAATGGTCGGTCGGCTTGCGGACCGGGCCGAAGAGGTTGCTCGGGCCGTGCAGGCTTTGCGCGCGGCCTCGCTGCGCGGGGCCTTCGTCCGGGTGTCCGATCTTCGGGACGTTGGGGAGGGGTAGCGCGATGGCTGAAACACGCACCCTCCAGCAGGCGGTATTGGGCGAGATACTGCCTCATGTGGGGCGGCGGTCTGCAGCCATGGCGGGCGAGGCGCGCGTATCGCCGGGCCGTCGGCGTGGCGCGTCCGGCGGGACGGTTGCGGTAATGTCCTGGAACGCGCTGCGGGTGCCGCAAAGCGTGGTGAAGCGGGTCGGCACGGGCGGGTGTCATTCGCCCAAAGAGTTACGTCGACAGATGAAATACATCCTGCGCGACGAGGCGCGGATCGCAGCCTGGTCGAACCAGATCGGCATCGATCGTGTCTTTGGCGAGCGCGGCATGGAAAATGTCATTACCGATTGGAGTGCATCCTGGTGCGGGGCGCCGAAACGGGGTCACACCGATCACATCATCCTGTCCTTTCCCAAGGGAACCGAGGCGGAATTGGCGGAAGCCATCTCGCGCGAATGGGCGCAAGAGGTGTTCGGCGGGGATTACCGGGATCGATATCGGTATGTGGCGGCCCTCCATTGCAACACAGATCATGTGCATGCTCATGTTCTTGTCGACAAGGTCGGGATGGAGGACGGCAAGTTCCTCTCGATCAGCCGCCATTCCGAGATCAGCTATGACATGATGCGCGAGCTGCATGCGCAGATCGCGGGCGAGCACGGGCTGGTGCTGAACGCCTCTTCCCGTCTGTCGCGCGGCATCATGGAAAACGCCCCGCGGGACACTGATTTGCAGGCGGCCCGCAAGGAGGGACGGGAGCCAGTGGTTGCCCCGCTGGATCCTGAAAGCCGCGCTCTGCGCGAGGCCGAGATACGCAGGCACGCCGAGGGGTATCGGCAGCTGGCGCAACTTGCCGGGATGGGCCTGGCGTCCGATACCCATCCGGATGGATGGATGGGGCGCATCGCGGAGAGCGCAGAGCTTGCCGCCACCAACTTGATGAAAGGAATGCCGGTGAAAGAAGGGTTTGCCGAAGGGGTTGATATCCCCGCTGCCGGAGCGGATGTGATCGGTCGTCTGATCGCCGCCCGCGAGACATTGCAAGCGGAAGCCGACACCGCGTGGAGCGCCATTCAGGACATGGCGTCCGGTGCCGAAAAGGTCGAACTGGAACAGCTCTTTGCGGGGCAGGCCCGCGAAATGGGCACGCTTCTGGGCCGCGACTTTCTTGCGGACCATTCTTCATCGGTATCGCCCGAGCGCGATCCCTACAGTGTGCAGGGGATAGCGGGGCTGGCTGCACGGGCAGCAGAGGAGGGCAATCCGCTCGTCGCCGAGGCCGATGCTGCACTGGGTCGTTTCAGAGCGGAGTTGGCGCGCGTTCTGGCACCGATGGAGTCACGGCTCGAGGAGGCGGGCAGCAGCATCGAAGAAGTTGCTGCCCGTTTCACCGCACCCCATCGCAGCGAGGCGCAACTCGAAGCCTCACGCCCAGTGGACGCACAGGAGCGCTCGGACTGGCTTGGGCTCGAACGCGACCTGCAGGCGCGCGCGCGTGATGTTTTTGCGGGGCTGCACATGGATCGTGATCTTTTGGCGGATCTGGCGCGTCAGGACATTCTCGACGCGGGGCAGGGCAGCCGCCTTGCCGACATCGCCACGCTGGACAAGCTGATCTCCGACTTGCGGCAAGACCTGCGCGACGGGGATATGGATCAGTTGGCAGCGGGCCGGATCGATCCGCTCATGGACCGCATCGAAGACCCTGGTCTGCGACAAGCCGTGTTCTCGGAGCTAAAGGCCATCGCCGCAGTGGATGCGGATGATGACATTGCCGGGCGCGACAGCGAACCCGCCGCCACCTACCGGACCCGGATCGAAGCTTTCGAGCGCGCCGAGGAGCGGGGGCGCGACCGGGACGATACCAGTGGCGACTACGGCCTCTAGAGGATTCAAAACATGCTGCATGCAATGGAAAGCCGTTGGCGGTATCCGATCGCCATCCTGCTCGGTCTCGGTGTTGGCACCTGGATCGGTGCCGCGATCGCCACGCTCTATCTGATGGCGCGATTTGGCGAAGACCTGGGTGGGTTCGATATTTTCGAACTTTGGCTGCTCAATCTGTCTGATCCACGGATCAAGGCAAACCCTGCGGTGGAACATACTGCGTGGCTCATCACGGCACTTCCTGCCCTGCTTCTGGCGGCGACAGGAGCGACATCCGTTCATCGCGGGTCGCTCACCGATTATGATGATGCACATTTCCAGTCGCGTCCCGAGCTCCGCCGCAACCGTATGTCGGCGTCTCTTTCCCAGAACGGCTTTCTGTTCGGCAAGCTCGGGTCACCTGCGTCCCGCGCGCCTTTCGTGTCTGCCACGCCAGATCGCTTCCCGCACGCAATGATGATCGCGCCAACGGGCCGGGGCAAAGGGGTAGGCTTCGTTTTGCCGAACCTTTTGCACTTCCAGGGCAGCGCCGTGATCCTCGACGTCAAGGGCGAGAATTTCGAGAAGACATCCATCCACCGCCAAAAGGCGCTGAACAATCAGGTCTGGTACTTTTCGCCCTATGACTACGTTCAGCCCGAGGGCAAGAACGGGCCCGCCCTGACCCGCACGCACCGGTTCAATCCTCTCCAGCGCATTGCCGATCTGCCCAGCCCCGAGCAGCAATACACCGCCGTCAACACCATGGCGGACTTATTCCTCATCGTCGAAAGCGTGAACGCGCAGAGCTTTTTCCAGGCCGGACGCAGCCTGTTCGTGGCGTCTTGCCTCTACGCCATCGAGACCGGCAAGCCGACGATCGGTGAGGCGCTGCGGATCATGACTGGCGGCGGCAATAAAAAGGAATTCTACAAACGGGCCGCGATGCAGACCGCAAACCCGGTGGTGGCAGAGATTTTCCTGAGCATGGCCGACGAAGTGGACAAGATTCTCGATTCCTATGTCAGTGTGATCCGCGGGGCCGGATTGGAGCTTTGGCTCGATCCGGCGGTGGACCGGGCGACACAGGTAAGCGATTTCGACTTCGGCACGTTCCGACGAGAACCACAGTCGCTCTATATTGTCGTGCAGCCGGAGCACCTGAAAACACTGGCCCCCCTGATCCGGCTCCTGTTCGCCGATGCCATCGCATGTCTGCAGCGCGCGCATCCCGGACCGGACGAGGCACATCCCGTCATGTTCCTGATGGATGAATTCGACCAACTGGGCAAACAACCCCTGGTCTTGCAGAGCATAAAGACGATCCGCTCCTATGGCGGGCGGCTCTTTATCATCTCGCAGTCGATCCCCGGTCTTGAGGGCATCTACGGCGAAACCGACCGTCGTGCGCTACAGGCCGGTGCGGGTGTACAGATTTACATGACCCCGCAGGATGATCGCACCGCCGACGTGCTGTCCGCAGCCCTGGGCAAGCGCACGATCGTGGGCAAGACCAGATCACAGGCAACCGTGCGCAAGCTCTCGGAAAGCGCAAATATCAGCCGTCGCTCGGAAGAACGGGCGCTGGTATCCCCCGCTGAATTGCTGCGTTTCCCGCTCGACAAGGTCCTTGTCCTGCCCGAGGGGCAATATCCCATCAAGGCGGATCACATCCGTTACTATGCGGACCGGCATTTTGAGAAGATCGACAAAGCACGGCAGGGGCATGCCTTGCCCTATCCTCCTGCTGCAGCGCCAGTCTCGAACAGGCCGAAGAAAATCACCCTCGAGCAACCAGAACCCGCAGCACCCGCGGCGATCTCCATGGGCGACAAGGAATTCGAGACTGCGGTGCAGACCTACACAGGCGCGCTACAGGGATACGCAGAAGCCGCGAGGGCAAAGCCAAAGAAAACACGTTTCGGTGGTCGGGCGCGCTCTTCGGACGCAAAGGCGAGGGGATGATCTGGAAATCGAATGTGGCTGTGCTGTTCTGCCATGCGCCAGCTATGAGACAGATACCAATCGCGCCTGTTTCGGGTCATAGACATAGCCCGAAATCGTCCCGTCCTTGATCCGTTCAACTGCATCCTTTATCGCGAATATTGGCGCGAGAAACCACTCTCTCGGAATCACGGGCCTACCAAAGCGATCCATGATCTCAATCTCGAGCCGCGCGGGCTCGAAGATGCGATGGATCAGGTTCTCCAGTTTTGTCCGATTGATGTTGTAGAGTTCATAAGTCGCAACCACCTCGACGTTCGCCATCAGAAACGTTGGTTGCAGATGTGCGCCAGCGATCCGCTTTTCAACGCTCATATTGGTGACGCCGATCTTGTGTACGAGGTCGCGATTTTCGGCCACAAGTGGATGATCGGACTTGCTGCGAAGCACATAAATTGTCCCGCTCGCCTCGTCGCCATCGATTGTCTGATCGGAAAAAAGTGGCCCTGCCGATGGGTCGGTGATCCGCCGTCCGGCGTCGTCCTTGTTCAACGCGCGCTGAAGCGAGCGCATCAGCATGTTGCTCTCGGTCCCGTTGTCGAAAATCACCCGCAGACGCGCATCCGTGCGACCTTGCTCGTTGGTGATGGTCTCGCCCTTGTCGGCGACATAGGCCTTTTGACCGCTGACAATGAAGAAGCGTCCCTTCTCGATCTCGGCTTTCATCTCGAACGGGCGAGTTTCGCGCAAGCCGCTATCCAGTTCTTTCTGGACCTGCTCGAACAAGGGTTTGAACGTCGCGAAATCCTCGCATTTCTCGCGGTTTCCGACTTCATCGGCAGCCTTTTTCTCGGCTGTCGACCGGACATGTTTCAATTCCGTGAGGGGTGATCTAGCCACTTCCACACCCAGTTCAGCGAGGAGGGCATCGTCATCGAGGTCATCGGAGTCTGACGCTGAAGGCGGAGGGGTGTCTGTTAGGAGACCGTGCTCGTCCAGTGGGCCCAGCAAGTCGCGACACTCCTGCAATTGACGGATCTGGTCAAGACGCACCGCATAGAGGCGTTCAAAGATATCACGATCCTCCCCGTGCTGGGGAGGCCGGCCATGCTCATCTGCAAATCGCAAGAGTTCCTCGAAACCTGCGATGATGCGTTCTTCGCGTGGTGTGCGGCTGAGCTGCTTCTTGACCTCGACCTCGACGCCAAGCTCAGTAAGGAGGGCGTCGTCTTCGTCCGTGAAACCCTTAGCCATTGGCAGCCTCCTGCTTCATGCGCGCGAGATAGGCGACGCCTTCGGCCATTTTCTTCTCCCACGGATCAGGCGATGTGATGGAAGGCAGACGGCCCCGCTCCTGCTTGAACTTGACGGCGCGTTTCGCCAGATCTCGCGCCTCGTCCGGTGACAGTTGCACCTTTTTCGCCGATATGACGGCCTGGACCTGCCGAAGGCTTTCCTCGCTCATCGTCTTTGCCAGAATCGAGTAGGCTTCGCCGAACGGGTTGATGCGATCAATCAGATCGATGTCGAGTTCGCGCACGTCCATTGCGAATTTGCGCACCCCGTCGATCAAGGCGGTATTGCCGGTTGTTTCTGTGTCATCGCCGCTCGACAGAGCGATCTCCTTCGCCTTCTGGGTCAGGTTCAGCGCGGCCACTGCATGCTGGCGCACGGCTTCCTGATCCTCGGCGTCCAGCTCCGGGAACCTTGCTCCCACGATCTTGCCCATGCGAACCTGCGTCAGTTCCTCGGGCACCAGCTCCTCATCGAAGAGCCCGCGTTCGATCGTGGTCTTGTCTTGAACGAAAGCGGTGATCACCTCGTTGAGGTCTTCCTGGCAGATGCGCTTGGCTTCCTTGCTCTTGGGTTCGACCAGACCTTTGATTTCGATCTGGAACTGCCCGCTGGCCTCGCTGAAGCCAACGTTCTCTTTGTTGGGGTCATAGCCGCCCTCGCCGTAATCGAACCCTTCGACAGGGCCACTTTTCACGGTCTTGGGCGTGAAGTTGAAACGAGGGGCCAGCACCTGCTCCATCAGCAGGCTTGCAGCGATCGCCTTCAGTGTATCGTTGACTGCCTCGGTCACGGCTTCGGCCGCGGCGTCGGGCTCCGCGATAAGGTTGGTGAACCGCGCTCGGGTCTTGCCCTCGGCATCGCGGGTGGCGCGGCCGATGATCTGCACGATCTCCGTCAGGCTGGCGCGATAACCCACCGTCAGGGCGTGTTCGCACCAGATCCAATCGAACCCTTCTTTCGCCATACCCAGGGCGATGATGATGTCGACATGATCGCGGTTGTTCTTCTGCGTGGAGTCTTTCAGCGCGGCGGAAACCTTGTCACGCTTGGATGGCTCGTCGTCCACCAGATCGGCGATGCGTAAGACTCGTTCGTCTGGCGTCTTGACCAGCTGAAAGCCTGTGATGGGATCCGCTCCCTGCCAATCGCCCAGGGCGTCAATGATATGCTCGACCTCGCGATGCTTGTCCTTAGTGCTTTCGCGCGAGTTCACGTTCGGGATGTGAAGGATTGTCTTCTCGGTCGGATCCAAAACCTTGAGGATGTCGTCCGCATAGGACCCGGAATAGAAGAAATACCCGATGTCGAGCGTCTTGAGGTATTTGTAACCATTCAACTGCTGATAGTAGGTATAGGTGAAGGTATCGAACTTTGCCTCATCTTCGGGCGACAGAACGGCTTCGGCATCGCCGCGGAAATAGGACCCGGTCATCGCAACCAGATGCACCTTGTCGCGCGCGACCAGTGCGCCCAGATGCGTGCCCAGCTTGTTATCAGGGTTGGCAGAGACGTGGTGAAACTCGTCTACCGCGATGAGCCGATCATCAAACGCTTCAATCCCGAACTTGTCCACGGCGAACCGAAAGGTCGCGTGGGTGCAGACCAGAATCTTGTCGTCGCTCGCCAGAAACTTGCCGACAGCGCCGACCTTGCCGTCATCCCCGCCGGGAGCGTTGCATAGGTTCCATCGCGGTTGCACGGTCCAGTCTGCCCAGAAGCCGTACTTGCTCAGCGGCTCGTCGTTGAAGCTGGACCCGATGGACTTTTCCGGCACCACGACGATGGCCTGGCGCAGGCCCTGATTGTGCAGCTTGTCGAGCGCGATGAACATCAGCGCGCGGCTCTTGCCCGAGGCCGGGGGCGACTTGATCAGCAGGTATTGCTCGCCCCGCTTCTCATAGGCACCCTCTTGCATTTCGCGCATGCCAAGCTCGTTCGATTTGGTCGAGCTTCCATTGGCCGCGTAATTGACAGAGACGGAAGGAACCTGCTGCGTCATGATGTTTTCCTTCTGAGGGGCGCGGAATCATTCGCTTTGGGGCAGGCAATCAAAACCCGATCAAGTAGCGATACCGCACCCTGCCTATCGTAACAGTATGATTTATATTTATTTTCCAATTTACGCCCTCTAGCCCACATACGCACAATCAAAACCCGATCAAATGTTGTCCCTGTCACGCCCATGAGGGGACATATCCGGCCCGAGGGCGTTCAGCATCCGCAGGACGGATCAGATCAGCATCCAGCGTTGCGCGAATAACCCGCGATGCCTGCGCAGCGTTCTGGTCGTCGATGCCAAGCCGCTCCCGAAGTGTCGCGTTCGTCATCTTTTGACCGCCTACGTATTTGAGCGCGGCATGTTGGTAACACGCTCGCACGGCTTCTTCCGGTGTCATGTCCGCAAATCGGCGTGGTGCAAACAGAACCACGCGCACGGCGTCTCCCTCCATGCGGAAATCCGGTGGAGGCAACTGGTGCAGCTCAACCGCCGAGATCACCTTGTCGATGCCGGTGCCTTGTTCTTCGCAAAGTTTCATCCGCCGCATCAACGACGCAAGGGCTTCATTTCGGGAACGCGGCGGCGAGTCCAAAAACCGGTCGGGGCTAACCAAGGGGGCGCCCGGGTTCGTGATCTCCATTCGATCACTGAACAACTCGATGAGTGGTCCTGCGCCGGTGATTGTCATGTCTTGGTGGATCAATGCGTTGGCGATCAATTCGCGGATCGCTATCGACGGGTAAAGCGGTCGCTCCTCGCGGAACGCTTTACCAATCAGTTCGTTGCGGGGCAGAAGACCGTCGATATAGTCCACCAAACCCTGAAAACCCGCTGCATAGCCGCGCTGGCCATCCTGGCGGTGACTCACGTCATCTGCACGTCCGGTGCCAGCATAGGCCACGAAACGGACGCCTTTGCGCTCTACAGAGGGGCCGAAATCGGAAAGTTTCTTGGCATACAGGATTGCGCCCAGATTGGTAATGTTCCAGCGGTCGCTTACATCTTTCTGGATCAGACGATCTGCCAATAGCTTGTCGAAGATCCCCTGCCTGTTATCCGGCAAGGGCTGGCCCGTAAGATCGAAGTAGTTGGCGTAATTCAGCCGCGCAAGAACGTCGTCGCCGGACAGGAACTGCGCCGCGACGCCTGTCTCCCAAGCGTAGGGCTGCAACTTGCTCCAGAGGGCACGCAGGCGTTCCGGATGGTCGGACAGGCGCGGCGTGGCACTGCCGATGCGCAAATAGGCGGTCCGGTCAAACTCTACCGGAGCGGTTGCGGCGGCGGGGATAGTCAGCAGGATCAGGCGCTGCCCGTCATGTTCGACCTCTTCGAACCGGAACTCGATGCCCGGCTGGAGGTGGTTGGCCACCCACAGTTCGAGCGGCTGCCCCTTCTCCTTTTTCACGGTCGGCTCGAAACTCGTGCCGACAACCGCATGATCACCGTCTCGCACCCCCCAAACCACATAGGCAAAGTGCTGATCGGCCAGACGTGCGGCATTGGACAAGGCCGAGATCAGCTTGCCGATCAACGGCCCGTCGGCATTGTTTTCCTTGAACTCGATCCATGTGGTTTCCGCTGGTTTGGCACGCAGATCGTCCACCAACCTGCGGGTGCGTTCCGCGCTCATGACAGGGTCAAGGGTCATAGTGTGTCCACTTTCTGACCCACCACGCCTGGGCAGCGTTTCTCGTAGGCGCATTCCTGTATTGCCCGCCGACGCTGATCGTTCGGCTTGGCCGGGCTACCGTTGGTGGCATAAATAATCGAAATGGAGGAAAAACCTTTGATCATTGACCTTTCACTCGCTTATCAAAACGTCTTAAAAATATGCGGGCTGTGATCAGGATTATTTGAAACCGAAAAGCACAATCTTCTTCATCTGATAGACCCGGATGGCTGCCGTGCGGATGCAATCTTGCCCACAACCCCAATACGTATGCGGGTTTGCCTCTGTCGTTCTCCCACTCATTGTATTCGTGAAGTAGGAATGGTCCCGATTTTGTATCTGCAAGATATTGCCTCTTCGCATCATCACTAACCTTAGGATCACATCCAAAATACTCCGCAATTTTGTCCAGCAGTTCCTGATAGAAATCTCGGATCATCGCGTTTGCAGATGACCAATTCCCTTGCGAAAAATTCTGAGTTGCTTGCGCCAAGTGTCCCTTGGCCACATTAAACCCATGCCGATCAAGCAGAGCCTCAACTTCGCTTGTCGCTTCACGAAAGTCTGCCTCAGGCACATCCTCAGGTAGCATCCGCCTTAGGACGATTTTTTTGATCATCCTTGGAGCATCGTCGAAGATTGAAGTTCCGCCCATCGGATCCGGAACCCTTTCTTCCACAAGTTCGAAGCCATCCATTTTCAGACCAGCAACAAGACGCAACCAGACGTCAGGCTTGTTTTGTTTGTCTCGATCGGACGCGGTAGTTGCATGTTCAACCATCGCCCTACGCAGGTCGCAGTTCCCATTGACCGTCGGAACAGAACGCTGTCCCATACTGCTTTTGGCGAACCTAACCAAATCATTGGCCTTCGATGCTACCGATCCAGAGCCACAGAATTCCTCTACACCCCACCCTAAAATAAGAGATGAGAACGCGGCTTGCGTCGACATTTCAGCAATCATCTCGCCCGCTGCCATCAGCGTCATGCTATTGAAGTTGCTCATACGCTCACCTTCGTCGTCATCTTCGTATACATCTCGAACAGCTTTTCCAGCCGTTCGGTGTCGTTGCGGAAGCGGCGGCCGATATAGATGCGTTCCAGAACCTCGTCGTTGTGGTCATGCGCTGCGCGGAGGTTGGCGGGCATTTTCTCGGGGTCGTAGAGGTCGGCGATGGTGGCGGGGAAATGCGCCTCGCGGGCCAGAAGGATGCCTTCTGCCGCCGCTGTCAGGTCGGCGCGGTTCTTTTCGGTCAGTTTCGGGACGGGGAAGGTGTTCCAGCCGAGGGTGTTGGAATAGCTGAAATCAGTTCGCATCCGCACGCAAACCGTGCCGATCCAGACCCAATGCAGACGCGAGGCGATCAGCGCCATGTTCCAGAGCGGAGCGTCGTAGAGGGCAAAAAGTTTGTTGGAAATAATGGTTCCATCAGGGAGAGGTCCACATGGGAGATAGTCGCGGTTCTCGGAACTAATCGCTGCGATCGCGATCACTTTCTCATCGCCCGTTTGGCGACGTTCATCGAATCTATGGGGCCACTTAGCCCCTTTCTGTGTTGCCGACTTTGTACTGGCGAGGCGCATTGCGCGCACAGCCTCAAGTCGCTTCCCAATTGCAGGGATTTCTTTGGCCTGTTCTGCCTCGGCATCCTTTATCCAAAGACAGTATCGCTGCTTCCCCGCAATAAACTCTTCAGAACCAAGAATGGGGCGAATAAATTTTCGCCGCTGTTCTGGGGTTAGAGCCAAGCTTGAAACTTCGTCTGAACTAAACAGCAAATTTCCCCCGTCAACAGGCTTACTACCGAATGTCATTTCGGCCAGCGAGGATAGTGGCTTTGACCGCTTCTCTACGATTACGTTTGCACCATTGATCAAGTAAGCGTTCAGGAATCCGGACTCTTTGACTTCGGTTTCACCGTCCGAAGTTAACGAAAACAGCTTTCTGGTGTGACCAGCGCGGTTTGATATTCCAACTATGACCACGGTCACGCCAGCATTATGGCTGGCCAGGTTCGCCCATTTGAAGTTCGTATGGGCAAAGGCGATCTCGTGCCCTGTCTTGAAGATCAGCGGCCACAGGATCGGCACCTGCTGCCCCTGACAGATCGAGTTGGTGGACACAAAGGCCGACACGGTGGGCGTGTGCAGCCCGTAATCGGCGGCCTTCATGAACCAGCCTGCAACATAGTCGAGCGATTTCCAGCTTTTCGTGCGCCCGTCGAAAATGCGCTGCAAATCCTCTTTCTGTTCGGTGCTTTGCCAGGTTGACCCAAGATAGGGCGGATTCCCGCAGATATAGGTCTCGCCCCCTTCATTCGCGAAGTCGATCTGCGCCTGATCCAGCGGGGACATGAAC
This sequence comes from Sedimentitalea todarodis, assembly GCF_032595355.1. Classification (NCBI taxonomy): domain Bacteria; kingdom Pseudomonadati; phylum Pseudomonadota; class Alphaproteobacteria; order Rhodobacterales; family Paracoccaceae; genus Sedimentitalea; species Sedimentitalea todarodis. Next base: position 40,186 of record NZ_JASMWN010000021.1, read on the forward strand.
AGGTCATCGGCCTGAAACTTCACCCCCGTCCCCGTGGGCGGGCAGACCGACAGCCAATCCAGCCGCAGGGCGTTGCCGCAGGTGATCCAGTTCTGCGCGTCCAGAGGCAGGAATTCTGCCAGCGCCTCTTTCTGGCCGCGATAGGTCACGTCGCATTGGTATTCCGCGATGATCAACGCCAGCCGCGCGATCTCGGCCGAGAAATCCCGCAGCTCGATCCCGCGATAGTTGGTCAGGGGAATGTCGGTGCGCCGCAGCGGCTCGCCCCGGCGCTTGTTGATCTCATACTCGATGGCGCGCATTTCCTTGTAGGCGATGACAAGGAAGTTGCCCGACCCGCAGGCGGGATCGAAGACGCGGATCTTGGCCATGCGCGCACGCAGATTGGAGAGCCTCCGCGCGTTGTCGCCCGCCGCCTCCAGTTCCGTCCGCAGGTCATCTAGGAAGAGCGGGTTCAGCACCTTCAGGATGTTCGGCACGGAGGTGTAGTGCATGCCGAGGACCGAGCGTTCCTCCTCATCCGCGACGGCCTGGATCATGGAGCCGAAGATGTCGGGGTTGATCTGGGTCCAGTCGAGGCTGCCGATATGGGACAGGTAGCGCTGCGCGATCTTGGAAAACCGCGGGGCTTCGGTGGACCCCGAGAAGAGCCCACCGTTCACATAGGGAAAGGTGTCGGCCCAGCGGGGCAGCTTGGCCTCGGCCCGTTTGGGGATGGCGGTGTTCATCGCGCGGAAGATTTCGCCGATGACCTGATGCGTGTTCGACCCGTCGCGGTTAGCCATCTGGTCGATGGTGGCGGTGAACAGGTTGTCGCTGACGAAGATGTCGGTGTCTTCGGCGAAGAAGCAGAAGATCAGCCGCGCCATGAAGTGGTTCATGTCGTGGCGTTTTTCCGCGCTGCCCCAGTCGGGGTTGTCCTTGATCAGCTCGATATAGAGCCGGTTGAGGCGGCTGGTCGCCCGGATGTCAAAGGCGCTTTCGCGGATCTGCTTGACGGTGGAGATACCGGCGAGCGGCAGGAAGAAGCCGAAATGGTCGGGGAAATCGGTGTAGCGGCAGGCGATGGTCTCGCCAGTGGTGATATCTTCGGCTTCCAGATCAATGCCATCGGTAGCGAGGATGAACTTGGCCTTAGCGCGGGTGGTGGTTGGGCTGTCGCGCAAGGCGGTGAGCGTTGCCGCGATATCGCCCGGCGCACAGGTCGCAAGGTGGATGTTGTTGGTCTGCAGGACGCCGCCGAGGTCGGACTTGTTCGACGCGCCGGTGCGCAGCCGCTTGATGGTCGTGTCCTTGTTGCCGAAGGCCATGAGGAAGGCATATGGGAACTCGGCAGCATCAAAGGGCTGCTCGGCGAGTTCGGAAACAGCTTGTTCGATTTCAACGGCGTTCATGCGGCTGTCCAGGGGTTGATCAGGTCGATCTCGCAACCCTCGAAGTCAGGCGTATTGCGCGTGGCGACGGTGGCGCCGCAGGCGTGGGCAATGGAAGCGATCTGGCAATCGGCCTGAGCGATCGGTCGCCCGGCGGACCGTCGTGCCGCTGCTATGGTAGCGAAGGACTGCGCGGCGTTGCTGTCGAAGGGCAGAATGCGCCCGGCCAGGTCTTCGCGCAGGATGCGGTCCACGGCGTCAACCAGCGCGGCGCGGTGCTTGCCGTTCCCCATGATTGCGAGGCCAAAGCGCAGTTCCGCCTCCGATATCGAGGTCAGGTAAACGTTGAGCCCTTCCTGAGCCGACAACCAGTGTTCGACCTTGGGCTCCGGGGCCGGGCGCAAAAGCTCGGAGATGACATTCGTGTCGAGGATGATCATGCGTCAGGCCCGGTCGAACGCGGGTGGTTCACGCATGGCCTCACGCTGCGGAAGGTCCAGATCAACGCCGCCCAGAGGCGCGACCCGCGCACGTATCGCCGCGGCAAGATCGTGGGAGGGCTTCGCTTCGCCGACGACGTGGCGCAAGATCTCGCGCGCCTCCTCTTCCATTGAACGGCCATGTTCGGCTGCGCGGATGCGAAGGCGGCGCTTCACGTCATCGTCAAGGTTCCGGATGGTAATGCTTGCCATGATGTCCTCCTGAGAGGAGTGTAATCATCGCAATCAATGCGATCAAGCGCAAACGCGTTCATGTTGTGACAAGACGGGAGAGGTTACCGTCCGATAGTGCTCAATGCGCACCCTTCCAAACATCCCTCAGCTGGTCACTTCTGATTTTAAGATACCAGGCACCCACACCTGTTCGACCCCACGTCTTCCGTCTTTCCGACCAAGCTGCACCACGACATCGATGCTGGAGGCGGCATAGCGCCTTACCTCCTCAAAACTCATATTGATGCCCACCGACATGACCATGAGGGCAAGGCGGTCGAGCGCCTTCTGCGCGGTATCGGCGTGAATTGTGGTGAAAGAGCCGGAATGGCCGGTGTTGATCGCGTCGAGGAAGGTCTTGCACTCATCGCCGCGCAATTCGCCAAGAATTATCCGGTCAGGACGCATGCGCAAAGAGGTCTCCAGCAATTTGGCCGCGGTGCGTTCACTTGAGGGGATACGGTCAGCCTTGAGCATCGCGCGATTGGGCTGTGGAGGAAAGAGCTCGAATGCGTCCTCGATGGTCACGATACGTTCCGCCTCGGTCACCAGCGCGAGAAGTGCCCGGGCAAAAGTCGTTTTGCCCGTGGACGTCCCGCCGCTGATCATGATGTTCAACCGCTCATCGATGCAGAGTTTCATGGCGGCTCGAATATCCCCCGCCTGCGTCAGTGCGATCACCCGTTCGGCTTTTGCCTGTCGTTCGGCATCCAAATCCACCAGTGCACCGTGCAACAGACCGATGTCGCCCAAGGTGAGTTGGTCTTCACTGTAGCGGCGCAAGGTGATCGACGGCCCGCCATCCACGACCGGTGGATAGACGACCTGTGCCCGGATCGGCTTGCCGTTCATCTCGATCTTGCCGGAGACGAGCGGCTTTTTCTCGCTGATCTGTCCGTGGGTGGCGCTGGCAATGGATGTTGCAAGGTCCCGAGCTTGGGAAGGGGAGTAAAACACACCTTCGAGGCCGACCATATGCTCAGCCCCCCGGGTTTCCACCCAGACCTTTCCATCGGGATTGACCGCTATTTCGACCACGCAGGGATCGGCGAGCGGTGCAGCCAGAGGTTTTAGATAGGTCGAAAGAAAACTGGCTTTTTCTGCCGCCTGGTTCATGGGTGGCCGCCTGTGCGTTTCAGGTTTGTGTTGCTTTGAGACACGCGGCCTCTCCCTTCGGTCGAACGCGTGTTTCGACACCTGAATGTTTTGTCGAACCCGAAACGCACTTAATAGAACTCAAGATCACGGTCGACGATCACACTGATCGCAGCGCCCGGCTGGACCGAGATAACCGGAGGCAGGGTGGCAAATTCGCCGATCACCGCATCGGTGGCCTGCGCAAAACTGCCCGCGACATCCTCGGCAATTTCTGATCTGGTCTCGGAGCTGGCCTCGGATGCGTCGATTGCCGGTCCTGCGCCGATGATCGAGAGCAATGCGGCTGCGCCAAAGCGCAGCCCAAAGCGGGAGTTCACGGAGCCCGTCACGCCCGAGCGGCCCTGATCGTCCGCGCCAAATGCGGCGAGCTGAACCGATTGCCCCTCGGGTGTGACGATGCGTGACCAGCCAACCAGAATGCGGGCCTGGCCCAAAGAGACATTCGAATTGTAGGTCCCGAAGAGGCGGGAGCCTTCGGGAATGAGAACGCGGGACTGATCGAAACTCCAGACCGGGTAGTTCACGATGGCGGTAATCTGTCCGGGCAATGTGGATTCGATGGCGGTTTCCAGTGACGCTTGAATGAGCGTGCCCTGCAGCACCGTATTGGAAGGATTGGCGATAACCTCCGCTGTTGCGACTTGAACGGGCTGGGCACCGTCCAACACGAAGGCGCGCGCCGCCGCATCTCCGACCGCAGGTCCCCTCTCAGGGTCAGATGCCGGACTGCCCGTCTGGCCGCCCGCATCAAAGATCACCCCTTCGGACCGAATTTGTGTGTCGCGCAGCGCCGCCGCCTCGGCACGCCGACGGTCCAGTTCAGCCCGCCGCGCGGCTTCCTCGGCGGCGAGCTGATCCCTCTCGGTTTGCGCGCGTAGAGCGTCACTCATACCGTCATCGATCTGCTGTTGCAGGGCGTCGTTCTGGCGCTGCAGTCCGAGCATTTGCTCCATCAACTGCTCCATCCGGCCATCGGCAACACGCGCGCGTGCGGCAACCTCATCAGCGATACGCTTTTGCGCTTCAAGATCGGCTTCTGCCAACCGGGTGTCCATCTCGCTTTGCATCTGGGCGATGAGCGCCGTGTTCTGTTCCTGGACCGAGCGCAGCGCTTCGGCCAGCTCGGCGGAATTGTCGGGGGCAGGGGCCTCGGCCAGTCTTGCCAACTGGGCTTGTAGGGCGACCACGTCGCTCGCAAGCTTGGCGTTCTGTTCCTCGAGAGCTTGGCGCTGCGCCGCGAGTTCATCCTCGATTGGTCCGGGATCGAACCTCGGCTCTGATCTTTGTTCGGTCGGTTCAGCGTCGGCTGTCATGCGGCCAAACCCGTCACCGTCAACTTGATCCTGAAAGTCGTCGGCTTTCGATGTTTCAACGGCAGAAGTGATGCCGCTGCCTTGCACAAGCGGGTAGGCAATGATGGCGGTCCCTGCCACAAGCAATGCACCCAAACCAAGCCTGAGCCCGAGAGATGCGCGCCGCTTGGGTGCGAAGCTGTATTCCTTTTCCCCGGTTTTCTCGTCGCTCATGATCAGAACTCCCGTCCACGCAGGGCGGCCACGGCAGCAGCCTCGGTCGTGAACCCACCAGTCTCACGGGTAATGCAGATATGATCGTCGCCCATGCGGATCGTGTAGGCGTCCCGCACGCCGGTGACCCGCACGACCGCACCTTGCGTCTGGCTGTTCTGGGTGATCTCGTAGCCCTGGGCGTTCAAGCCGAAGATCGAGGGCCGCACGCCGGGCCGGAATTCAAAGAAGGTCGAGCGCCCATCATTCCAGACCCTCACCGGGCGGATCGCACCGCTGCCCGCGAACTGATAGCCGGTATCTCGGCCTCCAGCCGCAAGCTGGCGCCCGGCGGGGCGCTCGTCGGGAAAGTTTACGACGACCCGGAAAGACTGTGTCCGCGAGCGTCCCTCTGTCAGATAGAAGGCGACAGCGCGGCGGTTGGTAAAGATCGTCAGGTTTGTCGTGGCCCGAGCCTCGACAGGCTTGATCGAGATCGTATTGCGGTTTGACAGAACCTCCACTTCATAGGACGCGGAGTCACCGATCAGGACTTGATTGATCCGTTCGCCGGGACCGAGTTCGATTGACGTGTTTACCCGAAGGTGGGTGTCGATCCGGATCACATCCGTAGGGTTGAAGGTCACGTGGCGAACGCGGGCGTCCTGACCCATGGTGACCGGTGCGCGCTCGGCCAAGGCGGGCGTTCCGAGCAACCCGCCGACCGTTGCGATGGCAATTATGAAGGTTTTCATGAACTATTCTCGTGTCAGTGTTTCGGCATCGACCCGGTAAGCGGTCACCGAGAAGCCAAGGGGATTTTCCCAAACGCGTGTCAGGGAGCGTTCGCGGCGGGGGGCAAATTCAAACCCTACGGTGGCGATGAATGTTTGCGTGACGGGGGTCTGGTTGGGTCGGGTGAGGCGTTTGTCGAACCGGATCTGAGCCACTTCGTCCTGCAGGAAGGTGATCGCCCGCACGCGGACATCGACCTGCGCATTCGCGCCGTAGCTGCGCGGTGGATAATTCTCGGCCCCCGCGGTCCAGAGTTCTATCAGCGAGGCGCGGGCGGGCCCGCTGGAGCGCCGCTGGACACTTTCGAGCCGTTCTTGAATGCCGTTCCTGAAATAGCTTTCGCGGTCGCTGATATAACTGACAAGCAGGGATTCCTTGATCGCTTCCTCATCGGTGATACCAGTCGGCTGAACCTGATAGATGCGTTCTGCTGCACCCGACGTGCTGTCGACGAGGACGGTAAACACTTCGGTTTCGCGCAGGGGCAACATAACCGTAATGGTCAGGGCCAACAGCACGGATACGGCGCAGGAACAGCCCGCAACGATCCATGCGGCGCGCGCTGCCCGGCGCGGACCCATCACCAAATCGATATCGAAATCACTCATGACTATCCCTTCTTCATCTTTCCGGCGAGCTTGACCGCACCGCCCGCATAGCTCCCGGCACGGGCCGCGCTGGACGATCGGTCGGAGACGCCTTGTCCCTGAAGTCCTGCATTGAAGCCCCGTCGCATGTCATCTCCGCCCCGGATCGCGGCACCGGTATTGCGCCACGCGTTCCCGGGCATCCGCGCGGCATTTGCACCGATCGAGGCGAGGCCGATGTTCGTGGCGGCAACCCCTTGCGCGAAAGTTGGCACGAGCAACATCAGGCCAGCGCCGATCATCATCACCACGACGAACGAAATCGCGTCCCCGAGTGTTTCGACGCTGTCGAGGCTATCAGGTGCGACAGCTTCACCCGTCGCTATGGTGAAGCCAGCCATGGCAGCCACTAACAGCGGCACAAAGGAAAAACCGATGGCGAGTTTGACCCATGCCTCGAACAGCGGCGCCGATTGTTTTAATAATGTGCAAGCCACGACCACAGGTGCGATGGCGATCAATACCGCCAACATGATCTTGGCGGCCGACAGAACGATGATGGTGATCGTCGCCATGGCGGCGGCCACAAGAAACATGACCACGCTGGTCATGGCACCGGCCAGCCAGCCTCCATTCTGGCTGATCGCCTGCCCGACATTCAGGGCTTGGGAGTAGAGATCGTCTATGCCGTCATAAAGGTTTGTGACATCACCACCTGAGAGGGAGTTGAGAATACCTGCACCAAGTTCGGCAGGAGCATTTGTCAGCGCATCGTACGGAACAGAAAGGTTTGCGTAGATCAAAAACACATTGACCAGCACAATGCGCAGCCCTACCGACACGATTGTGGAAACCGAGAGCGGCACGGCTTGCAGACCCACATTTGCGCCTACAAGAACGACCACCAACACAGATGCGGTCTGTACAACCGGGCGTACTGCGGCAACCGTATCAGCATACGTGTCAGCTGCCACGCCCGCGACAGTGGCATCTACCAATGCCAGAACCTCAGCGATTATGGCCATCCTTAACTACCACACCGCTCCAATTGGAAGTTCTGATAGCGCTCGTTTACATCTGACCAATCGCTGCGACGGTATTTGCGAAAGACGCTGAAATCGCTGGTAGTTGCATCCTGCGCCGCTTTGCCAATCCGTTCCTGCGTAAACGCATCGAGCGACCCGAGATCATAGATGCAGCCGCAGAAGCCCTGCGACATTGCAAGCTCTCTCAGGTCGGTGCCGAAGCCCCACCGAACCGCTCCTCGAAAAATCTCGTTGCCGAAAAACTCAGTGTCCGGATAGCTGAAGGTGCAGGTTTGCGGCTTCGGGAACATCAAGAGCCCTCTTGCCTGTACCTCGCGCATGAGATCGAGGAGGCGCTCTTCCTCCCCATTTTCGGTGGCAGTGACGACCTCCCCGAGCAACGTATCGTCGGGCAGGTCTTGCAAGTCTTCCGCCCAGGCACTGCCTGCTAGGGCGATGAAAACTGCAAGTGCTTTGAGTGATGTATTCAAGGGTCAGTCCTCGGCGCCGGAGAAATCAAAGAAGGAGCGTGTGCGGGCCTGCTCGGCCGCGAAATCAATGCCGTTTTGACCTTGCGCCAAGCCTTGGGCGGCATTCAGGCGCCACATCTGGCCCAGCATGTAATTCGTCTCCGCGGCCATACGCGTGTTGAGATCGATCGATTCCTTGAGCGTTTCCTGTTCGCCAATCGCTTCCACCAGCCCATCGATACGCTCGATGCTCTGGGCGGCTTCCTCGTAGGAAATTTGGGCTTGCCCGATAACCATGGCATTGGCAGCCGCCAGATCGGCTATGGCAGCGCCTTGCGGGTTCCCGGCGTCGTTCAGCTCGGTGAGCTTTTCCGAGGTGAACCCCGCACTGGCCATGGTCTCGCGCATGGCATCTGCGGCGCGGCGCTCACCCATGGTGACGTCGCCATCGAGCAGATCGTCCAGCAGGCTGTCAAAATCCCCGAGCGACAGACTGTCCATGAAACCCGATAGATCGGTGATCTTCTGGGCACGGGCACGCAGGTCCTCCACATCGTTGTAGAGGGCTGCGATTTCATTCAGGCCGGTAATTGAACCCAGGACGTCATCAAGAAGGCCCTGAATATCAGTGAGGCGCTCGATCTGGGTACGCAATTCCTCGATTTGCTGGAGCTGGTTTTCCGCATCGCGCAGCGCGGCCTGCAGCTGCTCGATATTCTGCGCGAGGTTCGATCCATCGATCACAGGCACACCCTGAGCGAAGGCTGGGGGCGGGTGTGCCGCCATGAGCGTGCCCGCGACAATAATTGCGGCAATGCGGGTGTCAGCCCTCATCGGAATACCTCCAGAAAGTGGATTGCTCCAGGTGATCGGCGGCCTCGGTCAAACCTTGTGCCGCTTCGACTTTCACGTGGGCCGCGCGCAGACGCAGCGTCAGCGCCATGAGCCGCGCCCGTTCAGCAAGCATATAGGTGGAGCGGTCCAGCGCCTCTTTTGCGTTATCGGGCGGATCTTCACGCAAAAGCGCCGCGATCCTCGTCATGGCCTGATCGATCTGGGTGCCCATGTAGGCGCCATAGCCGACCGAGGCATCCGCCCAGTTGCCCCAGGCGGCCGAGGCACCATCGAAGCCCGCCAGTGACCCCGTCATGTCGACGCCGGTGATGGTGCCAAGATAGTCGTTGTAATAGCCGTTGATGCGCCGGACGTAGGTCTGGGTTTCCTCGAAAGGAGGCACACCACCATATTCGAGAACACGGCCGGGGCCTGCATTATAGGCCGCCAGAGCGTGATCAATCCGACCGAAGCGGTTCAGTTGCGTGAGAATGTAGCGTGCGCCACCGTCCAGGTTTTCCCAAGGATCATACGGGTTCACACCGAGATCCGATGCTGTGCCCGGCATCAGCTGGCAAAAACCGCGCGCACCCACGTGGGAGACGGCTGCATTGTTGAAACGACTTTCCTGCTTGATCAGTGACTGAAACAAGATACGCCATGTCAGTGGCGTCAGACCGGCGGCCGCAACACCGGGATGACCCTCATAGCGCCGCGCCACCGTGATGATCATGCGCTCCACGTCGCTTGGCTCACCGAAGAGGCGATCGGCATCAGGATGATCTTCCTGGGCTGGGTAAGTCTCTGCAGCGCTCGCCCAGCCAGGCCCACCAGCCTCGAACCCACTCAGGTCGGTGACACCGGTGGTCTCCGCAAGGAAACGCTCATAGGCTTCAAGCTGCTCTTGATAGATATCCGCTTGTTCCTCGCGGGCATCGCGCTTCTGGCCCTGCCGCAAGGCGTCGCGTGCGAGCTCTTCGACGCGAGACACAGCGCGGGCAAGGTTGGAGCCATCGATCACTGGCACGCCCTGCGCGGAGGCAAGCGAGCCAAGACCCAAGGCCAACGGAATCGCCATTCTAGAAGCTCTGGAAATCACAATGCGCATTCCGTGAAACAAGGTCGGGAGCAGGGGCCGAGAACGCCATAACGGGCCGCTCAAAACAGGGCGATCGCACGCCTGTTGATGCACCTTCGCAAGCGCTCAGGACCGTCATGGCGACCAACAGAAAAAATCGTGCTTTCACATCATGTCCTTCCAGAATTCTTCTTTCTTGCGCCAATCAGCAGGCGCCTTTTCCTCGCCGGTCTTGCCGCCACCAAGAACAGTAACCAGACCGCCCAAGCCTGCGAGATCGGTATTGACGAACACGCTGTCGGCGCCAGAACGGATCAATGCCAGCCGCAACCCGGCTGTCGGGCTGGAAAGAAAATCCGCCTCGCGCGCGTTCAGGCGCAGGATGCTGTAATCCTCCGGATTTGCCCGTGGATTGGGAAACAGGATCTGGGTTGCCACACTTTCCGCGATGATCTGGCCGACCGAACTTTGGTCCAGATGGCCCGGTGTCTGGGTCAACATCATCACCACGCAGTTGCGCTTGCGCATGGTAACCAGCCAGTCATGGAGGCGCTTGACGAAGATATCGTCAGCCAACATCTTCCACGCCTCGTCGATCACAATGATTGTTGGTCTGCGATCCTCGATCACGCGCTCGATACGGCGGAAGAGATAGGCGAGCAGGGCGGAGCGTTCTGCGTCCTGGTCCAGAAGTTCGGTCATGTCGAGACCAAGGACATCCTCGCCAATGGCAATCGCCTGGGCACTGGGCCTTGAGAAAAGCCAACCGTACCGGCCGACTTCTGTCCATTCCCGCACGCGGGACACCAGGTCGCCATCATCATCGGTGGAGGCCACGAGACTTGCCAAACCGTCGAAGGTTCTGAGGCCCGGCTCCGCGGCGGCGATCTGACGAACCGCCTCGTTCAGTGCTGCGGTCTGGACCGTCTCAAATGGACGGTGACGGGCCAGAATGTCGCCGAGCCAATCTGTCAGCCAGGCGGCCCCCCGCGCATCGGTCTCCGTGGTCATCGGGTTAAAGCCGGTGGGCTGGCCCACCTTGATTTCGCTGTAGCTGCCACCCAAAGCGCGGATCGCCATCTCCAACCCCTGATCCTTGTCGAAAACGATGACTCGCGCACCCACTCTTCGGGCCTGTGCCATGAGAAAAGCCGTGCCGAGTGTCTTGCCGGACCCGGTGCGGCCCAGAACAAGGGTGTGCCCGACGCTTGGCTCATCGGTCCGGCGCCCCGCTTCGTGAAAGTTGAACCGGTAGAGGCTGGAGGTCACGGTCGGGAAGGCCGTGATCGTCTTGCCCCATGGGCTGGCCTCGGGTCCGCGCCCCGGCCTTGTCTTGTGAAACGCTGCAAGTTCCGCGAAATTGTGCGACGAAACGATCCCGTCACGGATCCGGTAGGCCCAGTTTCCCGGCGCTTGCGCGAAATAGAGCGCCTTTGCGGCCCAGGATTCCCTTACCAGAACGGCACCGGTCTCTTGCCCCGCCCGCCAGATCTCGGAAGCTGCCTGTTCCAGTTCCTCGGCGCTGTCACAGAAGACCTGCACGGATGCATGGTGTGTCCCAAAGGTCGACCGGCCGGATGCCACGGCGTCGGCGGCTTCGATCAATTGCTCTGTCAGGCTGACACCAGCATCGTCGGAGGCACCCCGCTGGCGAAAGGTGCGTTGAATGCGCTCAACCATCTCATTGGCGCGCCGCGGCGTGAAAGAGTTGGTGATCGTGATGTCATAGGGCAGTTCCAACGCGTCAAGCATGGTTGGCCAGGTGCGACTGGGATAGGATTTTATCCCGAAAATCGCGCCGTATCGTGCGCTGTCGCCGCTTTCCAGCCGCATGGTTTTGCCTTGAAAGCTGACGTCGAAATTGCTCATCGTGTCAGCCAACAGTTGCCCGGGGGCCGCGATGATCTTGCCGTAGCTCTGTCCGTGTACCGCGGCCAACACTGCAAGCCAGTCCCCGCTCGAGACTGTCAGGCGCGCTGCGCCTGCGTCGGAATACATCGCCATGAGCAGCGTCATGGCCTCTTCTAGGGCAACAATTCGCGTATCGATGTCTTTCTGGAAATCGCGGCCCCCGCCTAGGGCACCCAGAACCTTCGAGAATGCCTGCGGCATCGACGGACGCATCAATACTGTCAGCATCAAGGTGCGGGCTTTCAGGTCACGTGCGCGCAGGCTTCTCTGCCACGCCGCGTCTACCGCATTTGCAAAAGGCATACCGTCAGGCGCAGCAAGGTCCGCGACATCCGGGCGTGATACCTTGCTGATGTGGAAACCGAAACGCTCGCCCAACTGACTGACGATCCGGGCAAAGCCTTCACTGATCTCATCGATCCGGGTGTCATCGCTGGTGAAGCTGTCGATCCCGCCAAGCGTGACCGACGCCATCAGATCACCCTGCCGCGTCAGGATGACATTGTCTCGCACCGCAGCAATGTAAGGTAGGTGCCGCCCAAGACGCTCGGCTTTCAAGACCTTGTCCCCAAGTGCATCCCGAACAGCGTTGTTTGCAATCAACCCCCGAAACTCATGCGACATAGAGATCGCCCCCATCGCGGGATCGCACACTCGTTCGCGGTGTGCGCGACATCACCACGTTCAAAATCTGGAACAGATGTGGATTGCGGTCTGCGACCAGCCAAAGCGGTGGGTAGCCCGCGAGGAAAACCAGCAGGAACCGCATGTCGTCAACCAGAATGAAAGGGATCACGGATGCGAAGACCAGCGCCACGAAATATCCGATCGGGAGACCGAATATCCGTGGCGGCTTGGTCAGCCCCAGAAAGAGTGGCGTGTCGCGCATGAAGGTCTCTGCGGCCGGTCAGATCAAGGAGCCGCAAAGCCGTCGATGATGGTCTCGGCCGAAAAGATCAGCACCACGCCGACAAACACGGCGACGAAGATCGGCCAGTTGAGACGCCCGAAAAACATCATGACACCGGACCCCACAAGAGCGAGCACGCCGAGGCCACGGCCGATCGGACCCGTCACCGCGTCGATGATGTTGTCGATCATGTCAGAGACCGGGCTAAGGTCTTGTGCGAGCGCCGGGGCGGCGGCCACTATCAGCAACGCGGCCAATGCCGCCCGGGTATAGTCGATGCGTTTCATATCTGGTCTCCGATGGATTGGGCATAGACGGCCATGACCTTGCGGACATGGCCTTGGGTTTCGCGGTAGGGGGGAATCCCGCCATGGCGCGCCACGGCTTCGGGGCCGGCATTATAGGCTGCAAGCGCAAGCTGCGGCGTGCCGAAACGATCAAGTTGTGTCAGCAAGTAGCGGGCGGATCCATGCAGGTTTTGCTCAGGATCATGCGGATCGACGCCAAGCACGCGCGCAGTGTCCGGCATCAACTGCCCAAGCCCGATTGCGCCGACATGCGATCGCGCGCCTGGATCAAATGCGCTTTCAATAGCGATGTTCGCGCGAAAGAATGCGAGCCAATCGCGAGAGGACATCCCGGCTCTCCGCAGGGCCGGGTGGTCCACGTAAACCGACCCCACATCAAGGATCATAGTCTCGATCGAAGGGCGGCCCGATGGGACCCGAGGCGGAGACAGGCGTGGTGAATCGAGAGGGACGACCTCAGAGCGTGCGACACCGTCGCTTTGCTCGGGTTGGGGTCTTGCAAAGTCGAGAACGCTACTGGTCAGTCGACCAACACGGTCTGGAGCATCGAGATCGATAACGGATTGTGCATAAGTGGAAGGGCCTGAAAGCCCCCAGAGAACGAGGCTAGCCGCTGGTAGGATACCTTGTCGTCTCAAACTCCCACGTGCCTCTCTCACCTTCTCGGAGAGGGCAGCTGAATACCTTTGCGTCGAGCTCCAGGCAGAAGCTCATGAGCCCTGCTGCGGTCTTGAAGACGCGTGGTTTAAGATCCCGGTTGGTCACATAGACCGACCGGTGCACACCGCCTTGACCGTCATTGGAGCAGACGAAAACCGTCCAGCCACCCCTATGCGTGTTGCCGCCCTTTTCCGGGGCTTCAACGCATTCCACCTCGATCCATGCCCCACCCTCGATCGCCTCTTGCATGTGCGATGTTAGGATCACGGGGTATTTTGTTCCTGCCATTTTGCCTCCGAAGGAAAGAATTTCCTACGGAAGTAACCTGCTTTTGCACCGCTTCAAACAGTGCATGTCACAAGATATGCGGCGACGTAGCGGAAAATCCTTTAGATGGTCAATAGATATCTTTTGATTGATTAAGATATTTTTTCAGTGATAGGTCCGACACACGATTCGCCCCCAGATTGTCGGGAGACCACCAGATGTCGCGGTTGCTGGCATGTAGCACATTCATCGCCCTAGCGATCCCAGCAACCGCCGAGACGCTGGCGATGGACTGCGTGTTGCCGTTGCGGCCGGAGCTGGCGGCCTCGCCTGCGCTCCTGAACGAGTACGGCGACGACATCAGAGCCGAGTTCAACACCTACTTCGATGAGGCACAAACCTATCTGAATTGCCTCGCCGCAGCATCAGCTTCCGCGCAGGCCGAAGTCCGTCTTGTGCTTGACGCTTACCAGGAGATGTTCCAATGAAACGACGCGCAAAATATGTCAGCAATTATGACACAATTAACATAAGTCTGATTATACGCCAACAGGTTAGCGGCGGCGCTCTGTCATGAGGCGGCTTGTGTCAACTGCCGCGATCATCGCGATCGGGCTTACACCGCTTGCTGCCAAACCTGCCACCGCACAAGGCTACCAGATCGATTGTGCGATCCTCCTGTGCCTCGCAGGCGGTTGGCCTGCGTCGGTTCCCTGCGCCCGTGCGCGCGCGGAGTTCATCCGCCGGATCACGCCCTGGCCAGTCGAACCACCGCTGCAGATCTGGCGTTGTCCAATGCGTGCTGAGTTCGAGGCGCCGAACCCGGTTGAGCGCCTCTACAGGTTGGCGGGGTTCAATCCTGGTCAAGCAGTCTCCCTGCCCCGAGAGCGAGAAACGCTCCAGCTCGCCCAAGCTGTCGGGCGTGCCGCCGATATCGATGTGACGGACCCTGCTTTTGATTTCGTCCGCTCCATAGATGTCTTTCAGGTTACGGCACGTCAGAGGGAGGGCCGTGACGATTGCAACAGATATGCTTCTGTGCGGCGTGGCACGTATGATCAAGACGGCCAATTCCGGTGGCAAAACAGCTCGATAAGTGCCCTTCCTCCAGCCTTCCGAGGGGCCGAGCGATACGGCCAGAACTGCCCCGATATCTGGGTCCGTGCTGTGTTCGTCGATTGGGAGGATTTTGAGGGCGCCTATGGCTTCGAACAAGTCAACTACTGATCTCAAACAGTCACAGGCAAACGATAAAAAAGAAGAAACCCCCGCAAGGCGGCAACCAAGCGAGGGGCTCAAAGAACAACGGAATTGGCGTTCCGTCAGATCAAATCAAACTGTGATCTCGTTCTAGCAGTCCCGACAGTCAAGGCAATGAAAAAACGTGTCGCTCGCGGGGACACGGATGCCCTGTTGCAGCCTTGTTCCAATTCACAAGGACTAGACAGTGAACGTGATCCAAACCCATCTCACCCTGCCGGAAGGCTGGACCAAAGGTGCTGTCATGGCGCTAATTTCAGAGGTTGCCCCGCATATAGGCCTGCGCCCGGCGCGCTTGGCAGTTCTGAACTACATCATCGGGCGCACCCGCGCATCCGACTGGACCTCTCCCCATCGTGAACCGGTGTTTTTTGGCGCGCAAGATCTCGCAGCGGTCGAACTTGGCAAGACGTCGCGCCAGTTGCGAACGGATGAGGCCGCGCTGGCCAAGCTTGGGCTGATCGTGAAACGTGTCGCGGCGAATGGGGCCCGCTATGGTCGCGCTGGCCTAGGCTTGATACTGACTCCGCTGATCGCGCGACTGGAAGAGTTCATAGCCCTTCGCGATCGGCTCCGTGCGGAACGGAGGCATTTGCGCGCTTTGAAGGATCTTCGGTCCCTTCGTTTGCGTCACATGAAACGGTGCATCGCCGCCCTGCCCTCCTCGGCTATCAAAGATCCTGAGATCGTCAAGATTCTCGCCAGTTTCGATAAATGGCCACGCAGCGATGCTTTAAGCCGTCTCGGTCTGGAGCGGCTCAACGCCCATTTGAAGGCCAGTTCCGATCTGTGCAGCAGCCTTGATGACTGGCTTGAAAAACGTGGGCTTTCTTCCGACCAGCCAGCGGAAAACTTCCGGCCCTTTACACAAAACACCAGAGAAGAAACTCAAACTGTAAAGACGCCGCCCGCTGTGGATAACTCTGAAAGACACGCGGAAATCGCACAGAGTGAATCGCCATCATCAATTCCCTGCCCCGCGCCACCCGCTCTGACGCCAGAGAATCTATATCGCATTGCCGGCGACGGCTTGCGCATGATGCTTGACGCGAGCAGAGATCAAAACCGACCTCTCAAAGAGCGCGACATCATCGAGGCGGCCTGGGCGTTGCTGCCGATGCTCGACATCCATACTTCAGTTTGGCACGAGGGCCAGAGCACCTTGGGCGACCACGGGTTGGCTTTCTGCCTACTATTGGTTGATGCGCAGCGAGATCACCCGAGTTACCCTGTTCGCAATCCTGGCGGTTTGATGCGCGAACTGATCCGTCGAGCCAAGGCAGGAAGGCTGGACTTTGATGCAAGCGTTGCGGCTCTGCAAAAACGGCGCAATGGGGTGAGGTAGAGTTTCCAACCCGCAACTGAACTTGCCCAAAAACGCGCTGATGTTGCAACCAAGTAGAAATGTCACCCGATCTGCAAAGTAGAAATGTCACCAAAGGGCGCTGAGGGGAGCAAAGCCTGACAGGGCGGAGACCTCAATTATCGCAGCCCTGGCTGGCTTTGCGGTCTGCGATGCGCCTTTGATCGGCAAGGGTATTCCATCCGTCGTTGCGGCGCCCCGTTGGCTTGTATTTTGAACGTTGCTTGCCTGCGCGGCGTTTCTTTGGCGGGGCCTTGTCCTGTTCAGCCTTGATGTGCTCCAGCACCGCGCTCAGATGCTTGTTCTCGGTGATCGCCGCATGGGTGACGCGCTGGTCCTTGTCGAAGACGGAGTAGGGGAGCGAGATGCCCCTCCATCGAAACTCCAATCGGCCGTCGGCGAATTCGAAGGTGTCGATGTACTTGCCGGGCAACCCGCGCGTGATCTCGTTCTCTTGAAGGATGATCCGCTGCCGATCGTAGGAGAAGGCGAGCTGCTGGCCGACATAGCGCTCGTCGCGCCAGCATAGCAAATCCGCCAGCCGATCCGGCTCAGTATTAAGGGGCCGGTGCAGATTGTCCGGGCGGCGCGGGGTCTTGGCAAACTTGGCATTGTAGCGGCCCATGAAGGCTGGAAGGAAGGCATTGGCCGCGTCCATGTCCGCGATGCCTGCCAGCCGTAGCTCCTTCACGAGCCGATCCTGCAGCGTCCGGTTGGCGCGTTCGACGCGACCCTTCGCCTGAGAGCTGTTCGCGCAGAGAATCTCAATGTTCAGCTCGTTCAAAGCCCTGCCAAACTGGGTCATCCCGTGGCCGGACTCCGCACCTTGCTGGGCAACACGGAACACCGTGTGTTTGTCGCTGTAGAAGGCAACTGGGCGTCCATGTTCGAGCAAATATGCCTCCAGCGCGCCGAAATAGCTGAAGGTGCTCTCGGATTTAACGAACTCGAGGTGCATCAAGGCGCTGGTCGCATCATCAATGAAGACGAGCAGGGTGCAGGCAGGCCCGCGGTCCTCGAACCAGTGGTGATCCGAGCCGTCTATCTGGATCAACTCGCCGAAGCATTCCCGGCGCAATCGTGGCTGGTGGAAGGTGCGACGCTGCTTGCGTGAGAGCCAAATCCCTGCGTCCTGCATCCATTTGCGCAGCGTCTCGCGAGACACCTTCAATCCGTGATCTTCCTGAAGCTTCTCAGCCGCGAAAGTCGGCCCGAAGTCGATGTAGTTCTCCCGGACCAGCGTCACCGCGAACTCCCGAACCGCCGGGTCGATCCGGTTGTTCGATGCACGTCCACGTGCCTTGTGCCGGATCGCGGCCGGACCGTCAGACTGAAACGTCTTCATCAGCCGTTGAACTTGCCTACGGCTCAATCCCAGAACGTTTGCCGCGGCCGTCGCCGTCATCCGGCCTTGTGACACCTGGCTCAAAACTTCGACCCGATTCAGCTCGCGCTCGCTCATCAAAACCCATCCCATGCCCACGCTCTCTGCCTGTTCCCATCGGGGCAGAGTGTGACACTTCTACTTTGCAGATGTGGGACACTTTAACTTTGCGGCTACAGCTGAAAATCTGGTAATGAAGTTTATGTTAAATGTATCGTTCGACGCTAGATGCCTTGAAAGTTTTCGCAATTCCTTTCGCGAGGCGAACCGTTGCCGGCAAAAATCCGCCCTGGTTTGATCCCATCACTCACCACGTTTTAGGGGGACTGTTGCATTAACCAAGCCATTTTGCCACGATTCTACTTTTGAGGTCGATCATGCCGCGTAGTTCCCCTTTCAAGCACCATCGCTTTCCGCGTGAAATCATCCTCTGTGCAGTGCGGTGGTATCTGCGCTACCCTCTTTCCTATCAGGACGTGGTGGATCTGCTCTTAGAGCGCGGGATCAGTGTTGATCGGTCCACCGTGTATCGCTGGGTGATCAAGTTTGGCCCGGAGATCACCAAACGAACGGAGAAGCAGCTGCGCCGAGCAAGTGTCGATTGGCACGTAGATGAGACCTACATCCGCGTTGGCGGCAAGTGGCGTTACTTGTGGCGGGCCGTTGATGCCAACGGCCAGATGATCGACTTTCGCCTGACTGCCCGGCGGGATGCAAAGGCAGCAAAGGCTTTTCTGAACAAAGCGATCGAACGCGTAAAGCTACATCGGCCGGTCACCATTATCACCGACAAAGCACAAAGCTATCGACGCGTCATCCGCGAGATCAATCACCGCTACGACCCGCATTTCGACTGCATTCGGCACATCGACAAGAAGTGGCGCAACAACCGCATCGAGAGCGATCATGCCGCCATGAAACGGCTCCTTGGATACCGTCAGAGTTTTCGGTCGCTACGATCAGCCAAAGCAACCCTGAGCGGGATCGAGACAATGCGCTCGATCAAGCGCGGCCACATCCATCACAAGCAACCAGGCGTCAGAGGCGAGATCCAGTTCATTGAAGGCCTGTTCAAGGCCGCTTGAGTAACGCACAGCATCCGCAACCATCCGGGCTGGGAAAAACTAATGCAACAGTCCCGTGAATACCTCGATCAAGCGGACTTTCTGTTTTCGAACGTTCTGCGCCCTCTGAACTGGATCGGATACCTTGTGTTGATCTCTGAGACCGGTCAACGCTTCGACAATGCCTATTGGAAAACACCGCTTTGGCGTGCCTGTTTCAACCTTGGAATGGCTGGCATAATGAAATGCCATCACGTCCATGATTGCGGGCAAGCATGTGGTTTGTTGCGCATAGCGCGGAAACCCAAGGGCAGGCGTTCGCGAACGGGCGGTTCGTGACCTCACGTCCTGGTGGTTCGATTGACGTCGACACCCGCTTGACGGCCCGCTAAGGCGTTAGCGGGTACACGGATCACACGAGTTGACGCCGAAACGCGCCAGACCGGTGAATTTGGTTGCGCGCAAATCGCATTGGGCGGACGCAAGCATCCCGTCAACAGGACAAGGGCAATAGAGGTGGCAAAAGCAGCGGACAAACCGGTCGCGGTCGATCTCGCCCTCCAGGGTGGTGGCGCCCACGGTGCATTTACCTGGGGCGTGCTGGAACGGCTGCTCGATGAAGACTGCATCAACATCGCCGGTATCAGCGGCGCCAGCGCGGGTGCCATGAACGCGGTTGTCCTGGCCCATGGACTGTCGGTTGGCGGGCGCGATGGCGCAAGGCGGGCGCTGTGGGCGTTCTGGAAATCGGTCAGCCGCGCCGCCGGCGGTGGCGCGTTTCCGCTTCAGGCATTCCAGAACCTGTTTGCCCCGTGGCTGCCGAAGCCCCCGGTCCTGCCTTTTCTCGGTGCCGGACAGACCGCACTGTCACCCTACCAGTTCAACCCGCTGAACTACAATCCGCTGCACCGCGTGATCCAGGACCAGATTGACTTTGAAGCGCTGCGTGATCCCGAAGCGCCGCGGCTTTTCGTTTCGGCCACCGATGTGCGCACGGGCAGGCTGCGGCTCTTTCGCAACGCCGATCTGACGGTCGATGCGCTGATGGCCTCGGCCTGTCTGCCGATGCTGTTCCAGGCCGTCGAGATCGGCGAAGACGCTTATTGGGACGGCGGATATGTGGCCAATCCGCCGGTCCTGCCGCTGATCGAGGAAAGCCCGGCTGAGGATCTTATCCTTATCACGGTCAACCCGTCGCAGCGCGATGAGGTGCCACGTCTGCCGCAGGACATCCTCGCGCGGCTGAATGAGATCACCTTCAACACGAACCTCGTCAGTCAGATGCGCTCGGTCGCGATCCTGAAGCATCAGCTGGAAACCGACCGGACGCCCCCCAACCGTTACAGCCAGGCCCTGTTCCGGCAGGTCGAAAAGCTGCGCGCGCACCGAATCCACGACGATGCCGTGATGGCCGACAAGGGATCTCATAGCAAGATGAACGCCGAGTGGCGGTTCCTGATCCGGCTGCACGGCATCGGTTACCGGGCTGCCGACACATGGCTGGCCGAACACCGGAGCGATCTCGGCCGCCGGGCCACGCTCGACATCGCCGCGACCTATTGCTGAAAGGACTTCCCATGCTGGACATATTGGGTACTGCCCTGTCCCTTGGCCTGCTCATCTATCTCGCTTACCGGGGGATGAGCGTGCTGATCCTCGCACCTGTGCTGGCACTTCTTGCAGCGGCGTTCGCCGGTGCGCCGCTACTGGCGACGTTCACGCAGATCTTCATGAAGGCCGCGGGCAATTTCATCGTGCTCCTGTTTCCGCTGTTCCTGCTGGGCGCGGTCTTTGGCAAGATGATGGAGGCCTCGGGATCGGCTGCCGCCATCGCGCACCGTACGACCGAATGGCTTGGGCAACGCCGCGCGGTGCTGGCCATCGTGCTGGCCTGCGCGCTGTTGACCTATGGCGGCGTGTCGCTTTTCGTCGTGGCCTTTGCCGTCTTTCCGATCGCTTTGGCGCTGTTTCGTGAGGCCGGCGTGCCCAAAAGGCTGATTCCGGCCACCATCGCGCTTGGTGCCTTCACCTTCACCATGACCGCCCTGCCCGGCACGCCGGCGATCCAGAACGTCATTCCGATGCCGTTCTTCGGCACCACGCCCTTTGCCGCACCGGGGATCGGCATCATTGCCGGGGTGGTGATGCTGGGCACCGGTCTGCTCTGGCTGGGCTGGCGCGAGGCGCGCGCGCGGGCGGCGGGCGAGGGGTTCCTGGCCGCCGAAGAACCCGAGGCAACAGGGCCTGTGCGCCAAGCGATTCGGGAACGTGCCCATGGCGAGGGGTTCGACACCGCCGAACTGCCACCACTGACTGCCCCCCAGGCCACTGACCGGCCCGGATTTGCAGTGGCGATCCTGCCGGTGATCCTGGTCGTCGTGCTGAACTTCGCGTTTCTCAAACTTGTCATCCCGGCGCTCGATACCGCCTACCTGGCCGAGCCACCCTACGGGCCCGCAACGCTGGGCTCGGTCAAGGGGATGTGGGCGATCATCGCTGCGCTGACGGCCTCGATCCTGGCAGTCTGGGCGCTGAACGCGCGGCGCCTGATGACCCCCGGCAAGACGCTGTCGGACGGGGCCAATGCCTCGGTCGTCCCGATCTTCAACACCGCGGCCCTGGTGGGGTTTGGCGCGGTAATCGCCGCCCTGCCCGCCTTTGCCGTGATCCGGGACGCAATCCTTGGCGTTGCACCTGGCAACCCCCTGATCTCGCTTGCGATTTCGGTCAACGTTCTGGCCGGCATCACTGGTTCTGCCTCTGGCGGAATGGGCATCGCGCTGCAGACGCTGGGCGATACTTATCTGGAAATGGGGGCAGCCGCGGGTATCTCGCCGGAATTGCTGCACCGGGTAACGACAATCGCGACCGGCGGGCTGGATGCGTTGCCGCATAACGGCGCGGTGATCTCGCTGCTGACGATCTGCGGGTTGAGCCACCGCGAGTCCTATGCCGACATCTTTGTGGTTGCGGTGCTGGGACCTATCCTCGCACTCGTCGTCGCGATCCTGCTCGGGACCGTCCTGGGCACGTTCTAGCAACCGGGTCTGTTCGCGGGGCTGAATCTGTCACGGCTTGCCGGTTGTGATGATCGCGACGAAGCCTTCAATGGCAGGGCAGACGACATTCTTTTCCCTTAATGGCGAGCTTCCGGGACTATTGCGCCTATGCATCTCGCACGCCGTTACGCATATGATCAACCGCAGCAAGCAGACGCGACCCCTTCTCGAAGGCGCACAGCAGAGCAGTCTCAGGAGCCATGTCGGCCCGGAACAATTTCGCAGATTTTTCAATAGTTCAAGGGTTTGACCATGGATGATCATTTCTGTAACGAAGGGGAGCGTGGTGCATCGCAGTCTTGTCACCTTGGGAAATCAAAAAAGAGAACGCTTGAGAACATGAAAACCCTTGCGACAACATCGCGCCTCGTCGCGTTCTCTGCCTTCTGGCTGGCACTGACGGGGGCGGCGGTGGATGCGCTCTACCACGGGCTGCCGGTGGTTCTTCTGGCAACCTGGATCAGCCTTGTGCTGTACCCCGCGGGGCGACCGGGGATTCGCCTGTGGTGGGCAGTCCCCTACGTGCCCCACCTTCTGCTCCGCGGCTTCTGGGGCGGTCTGGATGTCGCGCGGAGGGTCCTTGACCCGCGTCTGCCCGTTCGGCCCGATTGGCGCCGGGTGCCGCTCTTGACGAATATCGCCGAGGTAAATGCCGTTCTCGGCGGGGTCGTCAGCGTTCTGCCTGGCTCATTGGCCGCGGGGACCCGCAGCGGTGCGCTGGAGGTTCACGTGGTTGACACCGAGGATTTCGACAGGCGCAGCCTGGAGGCGGAGGAACGCCGCGTGCTGCGCCTGTTCGGTGTCCCGGTCCCCGCCCATGAGAGTACGGAAGGCCGCCATGGAAGCAGTTGACCATTTCATGATCGCCGCCGTCCTGTTGCTGCTCACGCTGGCGTTGGCCCTTTTTCGCGCCTGGTTCGGACCGCGGGCGGTCGACCACGTCATGGCTGCGCAGCTGGTCGCAACCAGCGGTGTCGGCGTGGCGCTCACGCTGGGCGCGGCAAAGGGCGACGCCTCGATGCTGGACGCAGCCCTGGTGGCTACGGTGCTTGCTTCGGTGGCAATTCTCGCCTTCGTGCGCAATGGCCGCAGCGATGGCGAAAGGCCGGAAGACAAAGAGCCATGACCATCACGAATTACATTATTCCCACGCTACTTTATACAGGTGTGTTCTTCTATGCGGCCGGATCGTTGGGGCTGCTTCGGTTCCGAGATGCCGAGACGAGGCTGCACGCGCTCACCAAAGCCGACAATGTCGGCCTGGGCTTCGTGGCGCTCGCCGCCGCTTTGCACTGGGGCTCGGTCACCGCCGCCGTCAAAATCGCCGCCGTCTGGCTGTTCGCGCTCATGGCCGCGGGCGTGACCGCGCAGCTGATGGCGCGCCGCGCGAAGACTGGCGCCGAACAGGATACGATCGAATGACGCTGGCCTTCGATCTGATCCTCTGTCTGATGATCATCGGCACTGCCGCCTCGGCGCTGCTGATGCGCAACGCGCTGGCAGCGATCGTCTTCTTCATCGTGTTCGGCAATCTGCTCGGTCTGGCATGGCTCGCGATGGACGCGGTCAATGTCGCGATGGCGGAAATCGCCATCGGCGCGGGCGTCACCGGAGTTTTGCTGATCCTGGCGCGGCAACGGCTGATGGCGCTTGGCGACGATCTTGTGTGCGACGAGATGCCCGGCTGGCTCCGCGCTGGCGCATTGGTGGCCTGCGCCGGTTTCGCGGCGCTGGTCGGGGCCGCTGTTCTGAGCGTCGCGCCATCCGACGACCTGGGCGGACCGATCGCCGCGCTGATGCCGTCGCTTGGCATCGAGAACCCGGTGACCGGCGTGCTTCTGGCCTTCCGCGCCTACGATACGTTATTGGAAACCTTTGTCCTGCTGGGCGCCCTGGTCGCGGTCTGGTCGCTTGCCCCGGGCACTGCCTGGCCGCACCCGCCCGCCACGCTGGCATTGACAGAGCGTGAGGGCCACGGCGTGGCCGCGGCCTTCGGGCGGCTGCTCTTGCCCCTGGCGCTGGTCATGGCGGCCTATCTGGTCTGGACCGGGTCGGACCTGCCGGGCGGAGCGTTCCAGGCCGGAACCGTACTTGCCGGCGGTCTTATCATTGCCGTGATCGGCGGCGCGGTCTTGTGGCCGCGCGGCGACAATCGCCTCCTGCGCGTGGCGCTGGTGCTTGGTCCGGCGGTCTTCCTGACTATCGGCCTGGCGGGCATCGCCCTGGGCCGGTTTCTGTTTTATCCTCCGGGCTTCGAGAAGGCACTTATCGTCGCAATCGAATACAGCCTCGCGCTGTCGATCGGCGTTACCCTGGCACTCCAGCTGGCCGGTCCGCCGGTAACGCCGGATCATAAAGGTTGACCGACGCATGGCAATAGTGGAGCATCTTTACCCCCTCACGGGCGCGGTTCTGGTTGGGCTTGGTCTTTATGGCTTTCTGACCCTGCGCCATCCGCTGCGTCAGCTTCTTGCCGTCAACGTGGTAGGCGCCGGGATATTTCTGATCCTGGGAGGCCTTGGGCGCGGCGCCGACTCGACCGATCCGTTCCCGCAGGCGCTGGTGATCACGGGTATCGTCGTCGCCGTTGCTCTCACCGCCTTCGGCGCGGCGCTTATCCTGCGCGTGGCCGAGGACGAGCGCGCGCCGGACGGCACGGCCGCCGACGACACAAACGGGAACCACCCATGAGCCCGCTCGACCTGCTTGTCGCGGCGCCGCTCGCCTTCATGATCGCGGCACTGCTCTCTGGCCCTTGGGGGCGCTGGTGGCTGTTGGCGGCAATCCCGGTCATGGCGGGCCTGACGGTCTGGCTGCTGCTGCTGCCAGAGGGCTCGGGGCATGTGGTCGGCGGCTGGACCCTGCCGCTGGGCGTTCAATTGCGCGCTGATGGGGTAGCACAGCTGATGGTGGCCGCCACGGCCGTCTGCGCTGCGATCGTCGGGCTATATGCGCTTCACGAATTCGCACCCGGTGCGGACCGCTCGGAGACCGCCCACGGCTTTGCCTTCTGGCCGCTCTTCTACCTGTTGTGGGGCGGAGCAAATGCCGGTTTCCTGACCACCGATCTCTTTAACCTCTACATCGCGCTGGAGATGGTCAGCCTGGCAGCGGTGGCGATGGCGGCGATGGGATCGCTGCGGGCCGCTTTGCGCTATTTCGTGATCGCTCTGGTCGGATCACTGGCCTACCTGCTGGGCGTGGCCCTCCTGTTCTCGAACTATGCGACGGTGGATCTGACGCTCCTGGCGGAGATGGCGCGGCCTGACCTTGCGACCAAGACAGCGCTCGCGGTGATGACGGCAGGACTGCTGATCAAGGCTGCAGTCTTTCCACTGCACGGTTGGCTGCCGCCGGCCCATGCCGCCGCCCCCGCCCCCGCCAGCGCCCTGCTTTCCGCGATCGTCGTGAAGGTGGGATTCGTCATCCTGCTTCGCCTTTGGTTCGAGGCCTTCCCGGCCATCATCGCCCCTGCGGGGCTGGAGCTGCTGGGCTGGCTTGGCGCGCTGGCGGTTCTCTACGGCTCGGTCCAGGCGATCCGGCAGGACACCCTGAAAGCCCTGGTGGCCTATTCGACGGTGGCGCAGATCGGCTATCTCCTGCTGGCCTTTCCTCTGGTCGCGACCGCGGCAGGGACCGGCGGAGCCTGGGCCGGGATGACGATCCACGCGACCGCCCACATGCTAGCCAAGGCGGCGATGTTCCTTGCCGCGGGGCTGATGCTCAAGGCCGTGAACGGCCACCACCTGAAAGACCTTCACGGGCTTGCGCGGGCTATGCCGTTGACCGTTGCGGCCTTCGGGCTGGCGGCGGTGTCCCTGATGGGCCTGCCGCCTTCTGCCGGCTTTCTCGCCAAGTTCCTCCTGCTCGAGGCCGCAGTGGAGCAAGGCGCTGTGTTCGCGGCGGCGGTGCTGCTTGTCGGCGGGTTGCTGGCCGCGGTCTATCTTTTCAAGCCGCTGGCCTGGGCCTTCGCCGGAAGCGACACGCCGGTGGTCGTGGCGAAGGCCCCGCTGCGCACCGCCGCACCGCTGGCGCTGGCGCTGCTGGCAGTGTCGCTGGGATTTGCCGGACAGGCGATGGTCGATATCACTGCCGGGTCGCCCTGGGCAGGGCCGCCGGCAACTGAGGCGGAGGACGTCCAATGAACGAATTCCTACCCCTGTTGCTGGTCTTCCTGCCCTTCGTTCCGGCACTGATCAGCTTCGCCCTGCCCGAGCGCATGGCGGTATGGCGCGACGTGATCAACATCAGCTTCGCGCTGGCCAAGCTGGCGCTCGTGGGGTTTCTGCTGCTGTCAGTGGAAGACGGTGTGACCACGGAATGGCGTTACGAATTCCTGCAGGGCCACGATTTCATTCTTCGCACCGACGCTTTCGCGTTGCTGTTCATTACCCTCTCGGCCTTCCTGTGGCTGATTGCAACCGTCTACGCGATCGCCTATTTCGGACGCGGCCCTCACCTGGCGCGCTTTTTCGGGTTCTTCAACCTCTGCGTCCTGGCGGCGACCGGCGTGGCCATGTCCGGCACAGCGATCACGTTCTTCGTGTTTTACGAGCTTCTGACTCTGGCGACGTGGCCGCTGGTCGTCCACAAGGGTGACGAGAAGTCCCTGCGCGCGGGGCGCATCTACCTGATCTATACGCTGGCAGGCAGCGCCGCCTATCTGGCGGGCATCGTCTGGCTGAAATCGCATGTCGGCACGATCGAGTTCGCTGCGCGGCCTGATCTGTCCGGTATCCCGCGGCTCGAACTCACGCTGATCTTCATCCTTTGCATCGGCGGGCTTGGGGTGAAGGCGGCGCTCATCCCGTTCCACGGATGGTTGCCCGAGGCGATGGCCGCCCCGGCCCCGGTCAGCGCGCTGCTGCATGCCGTTGCCGTGGTCAAGGCCGGCGCGTTCGGGATTCTGCGGATGATCTACGACGTCTACGGCATCGATACGGTCTCGGATCTGGGGCTCGGTCCCCCGCTTGCCGTGCTGGCCGCGGCAACCATCCTTTATGGCTCGTTCCGCGCCCTGATGCAGACCGACATCAAGAAGCGGCTGGCCTATTCGACGGTGAGCCAGGTCAGCTACATCATTCTCGGGGCCAGTCTGATCGGCCCCTTCGCCATGATTGGCGGGCTGGTGCATCTGGTGCATCAGGGTATCATGAAGATCACGCTGTTCATGTGTGCGGGCGCGCTGGCCAACCGGATGGGAATCAAGGCGGTTGCGGATCTCGACGGCGCCGGGCGGATGATGCCGGTGACCATGGCGGCCTTCAGTGTCGGCGCGCTCGGCATGATTGGCATTCCGCCGAGCGCGGGCTTCATCTCGAAATGGTACCTGGGGTTGGGCGGGCTGCAATCTGACGCGAGATGGGTCGTCGCCGTTCTGGCGGGGTCGTCTCTGCTGAACGCGCTCTACTTCCTGCCGCTGCTGTACCGCGCCTGGCTGCTTGCGCCATCACAGAGCCATGCGCCGGTGCGGGAACTGGACGGCGCCTGGAACCGCATGCTGGTTCTCCCCGCCGCGATAACCGCGCTGACAGTGCTGGTGGCCGGCCTCTTTGCGGCTTTCCCGTTCAGCCCCTTGAGTTGGGTCATTCTGATCGCGGAGAGGGGATACCTGAAATGACAACCGAAGCTGCCACCCTTCTGCTACCGGCCGTGATCCTCTGGCCGCTCCTTCTCGCCGTTCTGTGCCTGGTGCCGAAACTCGGGCCGAGGATGCTGCTGGCGCTGCCGCTCGGGCCGCTGCCAGCACTTGCCGCCATGTTCCTGGCGCCGCGGGACGACACTTTTGGCGTGAGATGGGTTCTGCTCGACGGTGGGCTCCGGTTGACCGAAACGGGCGTGCTGTTCCTGGGCGGTGCGGCGACACTGTGGTTCTGGGCCGGGGTATATGCCATGCGCTACATGCGCGGCGATCCTCGTGCGCAAAGCTTCGTGCTGTTCTGGATGCTCGTTCTTACCGGAAATCTGGGCGTGTTCCTCGCCGCCGATCTGGCAAGCTTTTACGTTTACTTTGCGCTGGTGTCGCTTGCCGCCTATCCGCTGGTGATCCATGATCGCAAGCCCGCCTCGATGCGGGCAGGCACGGTCTACATCATCCTTGCGGTGATCGGCGAGACCGCGCTTCTGGCGGGTTTCCTGATGGCATCGCAGGCGGCAGGGGGATCCACCCTTATCGAAGATGTCCGCCTGAACCTCGCCGTTGCAACGGCCGACCCGGTGACCCTTTGGCTGATCATCACGGGATTCGGCATCAAGGCGGGTCTGGTCCCCCTGCATGTCTGGCTTCCGGTGGCGCATCCGGCGGCGCCGGTGCCAGCCTCTGCGGTGCTGTCGGGCGCCATCGTCAAGGCGGGCATCTTCGGGCTGGTTGCGTTTCTGCCCTGGGGCCATGCCTGGCCGATCAGTGGTACGATGCTGGCCCTGGCAGGGTTCGGCGGGCTCTTCGCGGCGGCGCTTTACGGGGCGATGCAGGCCAATCCGAAGACGGTGCTGGCCTATTCCACCGTCAGCCAGATGGGGCTGTTGATCGGTGTGATGGGCGCGGCGCTGGCGGCGGGCCTGCCAGCGGTCTCGGTGCTGCCGGCGGTCGCGCTATATGCGCTGCATCACGGTCTGGCCAAGGGGGCATTGTTCCTGGGCGTCGGCCTGGCCAGCAGGGCTCGGGGGGGCGCGCGCGGCTTGGTGATCGCGGCACTGGCGGTGATCGCCCTGTCGGTCGCGGGGCTGCCTCTGACCGCCGGAGCGCTGGCGAAATCCGCGATCAAGGGCCCCGCAGGCGAATTTGGCGCCACGTTGATCGGCCTCTCCGCGCTCACCTCGGGGCTTCTGCTGGCGCGCTTTCTGTTCACTCTGCCTGCGGCCGACAAGGCGAAGAGCCTGCCCGGCCTCATGGTTGTGCCGGTGGTGGCTCTGGCCGCCGCTGCGCTTGCCCTGCCGTGGTCTCTTTATTCTGCGGCAACGGGCAAGGCACCGTATGGGACGATTGACTTCCTGGCCGTCAGCGCCAGCGCCTGGCCTCTAGGGCTCGCGGCGGCCCTCGTCATCGCTGCGTTGGGAATCGGGCTGCGCGCCCCGTCGCTGCCCGAAGGCGACCTGCTCGGCGTGGTTTCGAGGGTCAGCGCCCGTGCGGTCGCCGCGGCTCAAGCCGCCGCATCGGTGCGCGCATCGGAAAAGCCGGTTGAGAACGGGCAGACCTTGCCGGAACTTGCGGAGGGGCTGGAACGGCTGGAGCGGCTGATCAACGACCACACGGCTACCTCGGTCAGCCTGATCCTGATCGCGCTGGGCCTGTTCGCCGCGCTTGCCTGACGACCGTCGCCCGGGGACTTCTGTAGATATGTACGGACTCTCGGGACACTTCCTGTAAATTACCCAATCTCGGGTGGAGGAAGTATTCATGACGAACGAAGAACGGGACATTCAACGCAAGCTTTGAGTGCTTCAACATGCCGATCAGATCGTGGCGTATCTGCGTCGAAGCGTTGGAGGAAGCCATCGGCAAGTTTGGTCCGTCAGAGATCATGAACGCCGATAGTCATACGATCGGTGCCAGTTCTCGGGTGGTTTGACTCAAACACCGATCGACCATTCGCTGGGTTGGTGCCGCATGGCTTCCCGGCGTGATCTGACTCTCACTCCGATCGACCTGACACGTGTCTTTCTCTGGACTTGTCGATCATCCGGGAACGCCCTGCGGCGAGCTTGTCTCAAAGGTGCGCCGTGACCCAAGAAGGGCCTGACCATCCGGTCTCATGACTGTCCTGTCCCTGCAGTCTTCTAAGCGGTTCTCGTTCACGCGCCGCAGGAAAGGATCATCACATGGCCGATTACACCAAAGCATCTCGCGTTGTCGGAGGCGTCGATACCCACAAGGATTTGCACGTGGCGGCCGTTGTCGACCACCGGGATCGCGTTCTCGGTGTCGAAAGCTTTCCCACGACACGACATGGGTACCGCTTGATGCTCGCCTGGATGAGGTCTTTCGGCGATCTGCAGCGCCTCGGCATCGAATGCTCGGGCAGCTATGGCGCAGGATTGCTGCGTTACATGCAGGCGGCTGGTGTCGAGGTTCTGGAGGTCACTGCCCCTGACAAGCATGACCGACACCGCCGCGGAAAGAACTACCACTTCGATGCGGAAAGCGCTGCTCATGCAGCCTTTACCGAACGTCACACCGTGACACCAATGAGCCGTGATGGAATGGTCGAAAGCCTCCGTGTACTAAGGGTTTGCCGCAAGACCGCAGTTCAGGCGCACCGCATCGCCTTGCAGATGATCCAGACAACGATCGTCTGCGTACCCGACAGATTGCGAGACCCGTTGCGGCAGATGACACCCATGCAGTTGATCCGCACGTTGGCAGCTTGGCGGCCCGATCTCACGGCATATCGGGAGGTCGAAGAAGCGTATCGCATCTCGCTCAAATCGCTGGCACGGCGTTATCTCGAACTGCATGATGAGATCGCCGACCTGGACGACATGATCAAAGCCATCGTCAAGGATCTTGCCCAGAGCTGCTCGAACAGACAGCGATCTGCCTGAACAGCGCGGCGCAACTATTGCTGACGGCTGGCGATAATCCCGAGCGCCTCAAATCCGAAGCGAGCATTGCAGACCTTTGCGGCGTCAGTCCGGTACCCGCATCTTCCGGCAAGACTGTCAGGCACCGGTTGAACAGAGGCGGCGATCGCGCGGCCAACAGCGCTATCCATATTACCGCGATCGGTCGGTTGCGACTGGACTCACGCACCCAGGCCTATGTTGCCAAACGCATCGCTGCCGGCAACTCGAAGCTGGAAGCCATTCGCAGTCTCAAACGCTACATCGCCCGCGAAGTCTGAGGTGATTGGTCACCGCAAGGGCAAGCCAAAGTTACTTCAGCTTCTTTCTAGCAATCTCCACTGCGGGCTTGCCCGCGAACGGATTATCTGACCCGGAAACTTTCGGTTTATCTTGTTTCGGCTTCTTGGCTTCCTTGTTGCCGCGCTTGCCGTGTTTATCGTTTTTCATTGTGGTACCTTTCGAGGGTGGTTGGAGTGATGTCGCAAGAAGCGACAGGTTCAGCTCTGGGAGTCCGGGCCCTGCCAGGCCGCAGACGTTACCCGGCACCACTGTTTTCCATACCGCGTTTCAATCACCACGGTAGTAATTGCAGGGTTCCCGGGCATTAGAACGATGGAGTCCCGAAATAACGACATCGTCGAGTGAAACAGGCCTCTGGCGAATTTCTGTCCACCAGAGGCATGTTTCTAAGCTTCTGGCGCCTACTCAGTTGCTGGCGCGGTCTGTTCGATCGCAGGGATCACCTCATCGGCGGCCCCGCCGCCGAACCAATCATACCCGTAGCCCAGAGCGGCGATCACGACGATCGCGGCCACTGCGGCTCCGCCCCAGACCCACCAGTTGGTCGCCTTGGGCGCATGCATGTTCTCTTCCATCTCATCAATCCTTTGATTGAATGCGAAAAACCTGACCGAGAAGGGTTACTCGGCCGGCTCCTCGATCATTCCGGTTTCGAGAGCGGCAGCGAGTTCCGTTTCGTCCACGAAAGTGTCACCGCTGGTGTCGACTGCGCCGAAGGCTTCTTCGGTCAGGTCGGGATACATCACCGCCATTTCGGTGAAGGAAATCAGGCTGTTGCCATCGGTATCGACGTCCGAAACCGTGAGGGCGAAGGCCGGAGCCGCGATCAGAGCGGCCATCATAGTACCAACTGCTGCACGACGCATATTCGTTTTCTCCTGAAAACTTCGAAGGACCAATTCCCTCGAGTACAACTGAAATCAGCATTCCCTTGCCGGCATTCAAGTGCTCCATGAGGCGGCCGATAAAATACCCTGCACCCTTTGCCGTCGCTAGGCTGAAGTCACCTCACCCCTTGTTTTGAGGAGAATTGAAGCAATAACGACTGCCGCTTTTTGCAAGCCATGTGCGGCTCTCAAATGTAGTGACTCGGACTGTCGGAGAGGTTCAGAAGGTCCATTGAGAAGGTTCCAAAGCATAACTATGGTCCTCTCCTTCTTGGATGGAAAATCGCTTGGCACGTCCATTATGGAGAAAACTCCGGATCGCAGAAATAGGCCTGCCGCTCAACCGGCATCCACCGATTGTGGTAGTTGTCAGAAGCGAACAATGGCACCGCCAAAAACGTTCAAAGTGTCGGACCTGCGCTCTCACTCGCAAAAGTTTTCGACCACTTGAAATCGAGTGTCATCGCTCCCTATTTCCACTATACAGGCCACCGAGTTGCATATCCCATGCGCTCGCCAACCTTGCATCTAAGGACGGTCCGCTCATGGAATATCTTCAGCTTATCCTTGGGTTCGCCCTTTTGGTTGCCGGTGGCGAGGCACTGGTGCGAGGAGCCGTGTCCGCCGCGACCCGGTTCGGCGTATCCCCATTGTTGATTGGCCTGACGCTTGTCGGTTTTGGCACCTCTACACCAGAACTGGTGACAAGCCTTCAGGCTGCGTTGGGCGGCTTTCCCGGTATCGCGGTCGGAAACGTGATCGGCTCTAACATCGCGAACATCCTGCTGATCGTCGGGGTTGCGGCGGTCATCATGCCCATGACGGTCGATGCCCAGGCTTTTCGCCGCGATGGGGCCGCACTTGCCATCGCAACCGCACTGGCCGTCGCTGTGATCTTACTTGGAACGCTTGAGCGCTGGATGGGTGGCGTTCTGGTAATGGCTTTGCTTGCCTACATCTGGGTCGCTTACAAGACCGATGGCGTTGCATTACCATCTTCGGAAGTGCCGGGGGTGGCTCCTGCCTACGGTTTCGTTTGGGTGGCACTTGGTCTGGCAGTCGGCGGCATTGCCCTGACGATCTTCGGCGCGCGACTGACCGTCGATGCCGCAGTCACTCTCGCACTCCTTTGGGGGATGAGCGAGACCGTTGTCGGGCTGACGGTTGTCGCGGTCGGCACGTCACTGCCCGAACTTGTGACATCCGTCATGGCAGCACTGCGGCGCGAATCCGGCATCGCCTTCGGCAACGTGATCGGATCGAACATTTACAATATCCTCGGTATTCTGGGCGTCACCGCGCTTGTTCAGCCAATCCCCATTCCGCCGCAGATCGCGCAACTCGATGTCTGGGTCATGACGGCAGCAACTATCCTGCTGATCATGGCCGTCGTTGCCTGGCAACGGATAGGGCGCGGGGTCGGTCTCGCTTTCCTCGGAGCTTATGCGGCCTATACAGCGTGGCTGGTTGCCGGTGTTTAATCGTCACCTCATCCCCTTTCCGGGCAAGGACAGACCGCTTTGCGGCTCCCCGGTCAGACTTTTCGGCGGCGTTCTGAACGGTCTTAACGTCTCGCTGTTGGCTGCAATCGTTCTGACTTTCGCCTTTGGTGGTGCCGCCTATGCCGAAGACGAAGGCAGGTTGGCTGATGTCAGAGCACTTGGCGACTGCGAGGGTTGCGTCTTCGATGGCCATGACTTTTCGGGCCAGAGGCTGATGGGCGTCAATCTGTCATCTGCTCAGCTCAGCAGCATCATGTTCGATGGTGCAGTCATGAACATCGCAATCTTCGATGGCGCAGTTCTGCGCGATGTCAGCTTTGCTGGCGCAAACCTCAAAGGTGCCAGCTTTGTTGGCGCGCAGCTTGAGAACGTCATCTTCGATGATGCGAATCTGACCGGGGCCGTGTTTGAAGGTGCTTTGCTGGATCGCACCGATCTTCAATCGGCACTGCTTTGTAACACCCAGACACCCGGCGACTTGATGGACCGTTCGGATTGCGAATGAATAGGAAGGACGTGCATCTGCCCCATGATGACCTAACAGTCGACAGGAAACTGTCGGTTGTTCTGCGCGACCTCCGGGACAGTCCCTTGGAATGCGTTTCGCTCAATCTCCTGATCACGTCGCTTGGATATCGCAGTTTCGTGCCGCTGCTAGTCATATTCGCGCTCCCGAACCTGTTCCTTTTTGTGCCAGGCTCGTCCGTCATCACCGGACCGCCCCTGATCTTTGTCGCAATGCAGCTCGTTCTCGGTCGCACCGCCGTATGGCTCCCGGATTTTCTCGGCAAAAGATCAATCGAACATCAGGCCTTCGCGAGAATCCTGACACGCGCCTTGCCGTGGATCGAATGGGTTGAGCGGCTCGTCCACCCCCGATACTGGATTCTGTCGCGTAGAGCAGCGGATCTGACCGTCGGACTTGCCTGCCTTGTGATGTCGGTGTTCATGTTCCTGCCAATACCGTTCGGCAATACGGTACCGGCCCTGTCGGTCATCATGATGGCACTCAGCCTCAGCGAGCGCGATGGGCTGTGGCTTCTTGGCGGGTTCGCCCTCAGTTTCGCCTCGTTCGCTTTCGTGGCAGGCCTTTTCGCTGCCGGGGCCTTTGCCATGATGCGCTTTTTCTAAGCCGGGTGTTCGTTGCTTCAAGGCATCGCCTGAGGCTCCGAATCTTCTGTTCTCCCTATTGAAACGCATGGGGTGCAGGGCCATTTCAATATAGCGAGCCGGGCCCCTCTGACGGTGCTGTCAATGTGACAACCCCCGTGATGTCGGATCGCTCCCCTGAAGGGGGGGGTGGGCCACCGATGCTTGCTAGTCAGACATCCAGGAACCGCTGCTCTCCTTCGCGCTAACGAAGAAGGATTTTAGCGATGGAAAAAACTGTTCCCGGCCATGGCACCGGATCATACGCAAGCAGCCAATATGACATGGGCTTGCGCAGATATCTGAGTGGTGTTTTCGCCTATATGGGCGGTGCGCTAGTGTTGTCTGCACTAGTTGCATTTGCCGTGGCAAACATCGCTCCTGTTACTGCCCTCGTCTTCGGCACACCGCTCAAGTGGGTCGCGATCTTCGCGCCCCTGGCACTGGTGATGTTCGCATCGTTCCGGTTTGATCGTCTGTCGCTTGGCACACTGCACGGCCTCTTCTGGGGCTTTGCGGCGCTCATGGGCGTGTCTCTGGCCAGCGCATTGCTCGTCTTTACCGGCACGAGCATCGTCCAGGCCTTCCTGAGCGCATCTATCGTTTTCCTGACGATGGCGCTCTGGGG
Source organism: Sedimentitalea todarodis (assembly GCF_032595355.1). Taxonomy (NCBI): domain Bacteria; kingdom Pseudomonadati; phylum Pseudomonadota; class Alphaproteobacteria; order Rhodobacterales; family Paracoccaceae; genus Sedimentitalea; species Sedimentitalea todarodis. The sequence continues at coordinate 74,938 of NZ_JASMWN010000021.1, forward strand.
CTATACGACAAAGCGCGATCTGTCGGGCTGGGGCAGCTTCCTGATGGTGGGCCTGATCGGTGTGATCGGTGCCTCGATTATCAACCTGTTCCTTGGTTCCGGCACGCTGTCCATGGTCGTCTCGGTCGTCGGTGTGATCGTCTTTACCGGTTTGACGGCGTGGGACATGCAGCGGCTCAAGGGCGAATACCTGGAGCATCGCGGCGCGCAGGGACATGCGGGCCAGGAACACCTCGGAAAACTTCAGGTCATGGGAGCCCTCTCCCTTTACCTCAACCTCATCAACCTGTTTCAGATGCTGCTGAGCCTCTTCGGCCAGCGGCAGGAAGGATAAAGGACCATGCGAACTCAAGAAGCTGTATCAGCCATGCTGTGCCCCGTTTGCCATACCGGTCTGTCGATGTCCGACCGGAGCGGAGTTGAAATCGACTTCTGTCCGTCGTGCCGGGGCGTATGGCTCGACAGGGGCGAACTGGACAAGATCATCGAACGCTCCACCGCGCCGGTAGCGTTGGACAAGGAACCTCAAAGGGGCTCCGATCGGCGCGGAGGGGGCAGCGGGTTTATGGGAATGGCGTCGTCCCTCCTGAAAGGCGACGATGACCGATACGGTGATCGACGCCGGGATGATCGGTATGACGACGATGACCGCTATGACAAACGACGGCGGAAACAATCGATCTTCTCGGAATTTTTTGACTAACCGCCCTATGCACACCGTCTTCGACAGGAGGCGGTGTGCTGCATTGTCGTACACCCACGATAGACTTGAGCAATTAGCTTTTTGAAGGAGAATAGCGATCAAACACTACTATGCGGACGTCAGAGGTTTGGGCAATGTTGCCGTTAGCCGTCATGCTCAGGCTCGTATGGCTGACGCCGGTATATCTCAGGAGAATTTCGAAAGAGTCCTTCTCAACCCAATTCGGCCAGATGTTAAGGACGGGATAGACGTCGTTTGGAGAGAGCGTGATGGCTTGAGAGTTGTCATTCTAACTGATCCAACTCCGAATGTGGGTGCTGTTCTCGTCAAGACCGTCTATAGGATAATACCTCAAGCTAATGCTCTCAAATCAACTCGATAACACAGTGCTTTCATTCCACTGATTGAACCGCGCCGGGTTTGCCGGAGGCTGGTTGCGGTTAGTTACGCGGCCATGGCTTCAGTTTCCAGAGCTGCAAAGAAGTTGGCCTCGGCTTCTGCGGGCGGGATGTTTCCGATCGGTTCGAGGAGGCGACGGCTGTTGAACCAGTCGACGTCAGCGCGCCGTTGGATCAGGATGCCGCCCTCGCCCAGCTGCGGTCCAACTGCGCTTGCAGGTGGGCTTCCTGCCGTGCCGCGAAAACCGTGGTCGGGTCGATCCGATCGTTCGGGTTTATCATCGGTCTCCCTCCTCGCCCGGCCCTTTCCGTTTCCAGAAGACCTGTAGTCCAGCCCTCTCTTACCCTGCCACACCCAGAAACAGCGCCAGCGCCCGATTGACTTCGAGCATAGCAGTATCGTCGAGCTGGCCGAAACCGCCTCCGAGCTTGTTCGTTCGGACCGTCATGGCCTTGTCAATCATGACCTGCGACGTGGCCCGCATTCCGTTTTCCGGCGAGGGTTCGACCGTCAGCCGGATCAGCGGCGCATCGACCAGCGTGGACGTGATCAGAAGAACGGTCGTGGTGGCCGTATCCGGGAACCGGTCGGACTGGATTACAAGCGCGGGACGCGGCTTGCCGTGGTCGCCTGGGAGGGCGACCGTCACCAGCTCCCCACGTCTCACTCCCAGCCGTCCACTTCGACCAGGGCGGCATCCATAAAGTCGTTCAGGCCGTCTTCGCCGTGATCGGCCTGGGCCACAAGCGCTGCCTGACGACGACACTCGGTTTCGAAACCGGGGCGGCGGGTATCCGGCACCCAGATCTGGACGGGACGCAGGCCAGCGGCCCGCAAGGCATCACGGCGCTTCCGGACACGCTGGGAAACAGGGGTTGGCATGGCGGCCCCTTTCTTGTTACATGTAACAAGGTGGGCCATTCGTTTCAACACTGTTGAGGAAAGCATCATGCTATACCCGGCATTTCTTCGTGCTGCGACGAAGCAAATCAACAGCTACGGTTGCTGAATGGAAACGGACCCGGAGACGTTCTACGCGTTGATCGAAGCCCTCGGAGTTGGGCTGTTGATCGGTATTGAACGCGAACGCAGCACACATACGCTAAGCGAGGAAGCGACGTCAGGCGTGCGTACCTTTGCTTTGGCATCGCTGATCGGCGCAATCAGCATGATAGCGGGAGGTGTCCCGCTTCTGATGATCGCCGTCGCAGCCGTTGCGACAATGCGTGTGGTATCCGTCGCTCAGCAAGCCGACCGGAGAATTGGCCTGACAACCAGTCTTGCGTTGGTTTCCGTCGTGCTTCTGGGAGCCATGGCCACGGAAACGGCGTTGCTTGCGGCGGGCGCCGCTGTGGTCATCGCGTCCTTGCTTGCTGCACGCGACTTACTGCGCGGCTTCAGCCGGTCTATTCTGACCGAGGTTGAGCTACGTGACGGCCTCATCCTTGGCGTGTCGATCCTGGTCATCATGCCCGTCCTGCCAAACCTCGAAATCGGTCCCGGCGGAGCCCTTAATCCCCGCGCCCTTTTCATCATCATCGTCATCATCATGTTGATCGGCGCTGCGGGCCATATCGCGACGCGCGTTGTTGGAGCGCGCCTTGGCTTGCCGATCAGCGGGTTTCTGTCCGGCTTTGTCTCAAGCACATCGACAATCGTGGCGCTCGGTCAGCGTTCGGCTGAAAAGCCCGAAGATGCCTGGAGCGCGGCGACTGGTGCAACGCTTTCGTCGGTTTCGTCACTTGTGCAGACCGGCATCATCCTGCTGGCGCTGAGTCCCGCCATGTTCACAGTGGGGCTTCCCTTGCTGGTCGGCGCCGGTCTTGTTGCCGCCCTGCACGGAGTTGCTCTCTTCGTACTGGTGTTGCGCCGCAAAGCGAAGCCTGCGGTACTTGAATTGCCGTCGCAGGTTTTTTCAGTGAAAGCAGCCATCCAGTTCGCACTGATTGTTGCAACCGTTATGCTAATCTCAGCGACCCTCAATGACGTTTTCGGGAACGCAGCCGTCCTCGCGACTGTGGCGCTGGCCGGGCTGGTCAGTACAAACTCCGCAACCGTCGCTCTGGCCTCACTCGTTGCGGCTGGGCAGATCCCCGCGGTGGATGGGGCGCTTCCACTTGCAGCTGCGCTGAGTGCGAATACAATCGTCCGACTCTTTATCGCCTGGCGCGGCAAGAACGTCACTTTCCGAAGAACCGTAGCGTTCGGTCTTCTGCTACAGCTCTTGGCACTGTGGGTATTCTGGTGGTTGGAAGAAGTTCTTCGGGTGTGGTTTGCGGAATGGTCCTTGCTTACTTGATCTGACTGGTCCGGTTTGATTGTTTGTGCATCGCTGGCCATTGGTCCATCTGGACGATGGTTTCCGGGGCTGGCGGCCGATAACTCAATGCGCTGTGAGGCCGCTTTGAGTTGTCGTACTTCCGCCATCCTTCAATGATGATCTGTGCTTCTCTCAGCTAGTAGAAGATTTCTCGGTCCAGCAGTTCGTTTGAAATCGTCATCGTCTTTGCTCCTCTCAAGGAGCAGATGGTCGCACTGATGCGAACCGGGCGCAGTGTTGAAAGCCTGGCGCGGGAGTATGAGCCCTGCGCTTGACGATCCCGCCAATAGAGTGCAGCTTGCCCGCAAGGCCGTGTTGGCGCAGGATTTGTCAAGCAACTAGATGTCGATCCGCCACATCCTAAAGCGCCCCTGCCCTGTCATCTCACGAATCAAGCCCCAATCTTCCAGCCTGACCAGATTGCGTTGCACAGCAGCCCGGCTCGCACCCGTCAAGGCCTCGGCCATAGGAGCCGAGATCAAAGGCCATTCCGTGAGGACTTTGCGCAATGCTACAGGTGTACGACCCGATAGTTGCGCCATCGCACTCTTCGCGCGAACGTCCCATACTTCAATATCATCCAGATAACGCATCGCAGTCAAAATGGCGCTGTCCATACCATCCAGCCAGCGGACCAACCGCTCTAACGGCAAGCCGGAGGCACGCAGCCCCCCTGCCCCACCCATGGCCAGCGGTGCAAAGATGGCACCGCTTCCGTTGCTGGCCGCGATCCTGGCAGCTGTGACGGCCGCTTCGATCTGGTCTCCGTGTTGCCCGAGACCCGCTAGGCTCCAGAGATGAAAGCCCATGCAAGACTGCGTGATTGGGTGGAGATCGGCTGCGGCTGCCATTACGTCCAGCCATCCGCCCGCACGATCTTTGAGGCGCTCAGCGCTGTCTTCAATATTCTCGGGATCGCGGCGGTCAAGAAACGCTGCAAGATCGACCTTCGGGCCGGGACCACCTGTCAGGCGACGAACAGCCCATCCAACTCTTGCCAACGCATTTGGGTCATCCTGTGCGCCCGATAGCCGCATCGATACCCAGAGCGCCAGACGATCAGAACTCACCCGATCACCTGCGAACCAGCTGAGGTCTGCAGCCTCGATCAGAGCCAGTCTATGCCGCCAGCCTTCTGGGCCGCGCAACAACCGGTCATCCAGCGCACCCAAGCGTCCAGCTACCCTTGCGAGGCGTGCAGCGTGAGCCCCTTCCGCCTTTGCCCAGTCGTCGATGACCGAGGTGTCCGGTGGTTCCGCCCGCGGCCCGGGAGGCAGATAATCTGGTTCTGCTTCCATCGGGCCCGGCAGGAACCAGTGTCGCATTTTCTTCACCATTTCAGCACATGATTATTACGTGATTTCTGGAAGATACCGCGATATTGCACATCATTTTTCAGCTTAAGGTTTCAATTTTGGTTCCGTATTTCAGCAAGTGGCCGCCCTGTTGGCGCACTGCCCAGCCGGTTTCGAAAGTTTCATATCGATGACGTCCGGCGGAGCGCATGCCTCGGATGAAGCTTGGGCCAAGGCGACGCGGATCGCGCGCGAGTTGGACCGGATTCTTGACGGGGCGGCGCCCGTGCGTGAGGCCGTGATGCGCGCGGCATCCGAGCTGCGGCTTTCGACACGCCAAGTCTACAACTATCTGGCGCGGTATCGGGAAGAGCGCAGGGTATCGTCCCTGCTGCCGCGAACGAGTGGGACAAGGAAACCACGGGTCAGCCCCGCTGTCGAGAGCATCATCGCGATGACCCTGCGGGAGATGTGGCTTTGCCCTGAGCAGCCAGACCTTGCACCGATCGTTGAAGAGATCCGCGCCCGCTGCGCAGAGGAAGGGCACACTCCACCCGCCTATGTCACTGTCGCCCGGCGGATCCCCATTCTGTTCGCACCGGAAGAAATTGCCCGCCGCCGCCTGTCAGATAGTAAACACCTGAACCGGCTGAAGCCGCGACCCGGCTACATCCGGGCTAACCACGCGCTCGACGTTGTCCAGATCGATCACACGCCGGCAGACATCCAGTTTGTCGAGGTGATTGATGACCACGGCGTCTTCGTTGGTCGCCCCTATCTGACCATCGCTGCAGATGTGGCCACGAGCGCGATCATCGGCTTCTGCCTGACCCTCGAGCGGCCGTCACGACTGTCTGTCGCGCTTTGTCTGGCGCACGCGATGTGCTGCAAGACTGCCTGGCTGGCAGAACGCGGCATCGATCATGCCTGGCCAATGCATGGTCGCCCGAAGCAGATCGTCGTCGATTCCGCCAAGGAGTTCCAAAGCAGCACCTTCAGCAGAGGATGCGCGGACTATGGCATCGCCATACGCATGCGGAACAAGGGCACCGTGCATCGGGGCGGAGTCGTCGAACGCCTGCTGGGGAAAGTGAACACGGCGCTGCGGGCTTTGCCGGGCAAGACGGGGCGTTCCATCGCGGATCGGGGCGACTATGCCTCGGAAGCGCGGGCACGGCTCAGCTTCGCGGATCTTGAACGCTGCATCGCGCTCGCGATCATCGACCACAACCTGAGTCAGAATGCGCGCAAGCTGACCGTTCCGGCGAAAGAGTGGGAAGATCGGTTCCAGCCGAAAGACCAGCCGATCGATGCACCTGTCGATGTGCTGCTGAATTTCCTGCCGCGCAAGACGCGGAAGATTTCACCTCAGGGCATCAGTCTCTTCGCCATCGACTATTTCGAGCCCTGGCTGGGCCGGCTGGTCGCGCGTCGTGACCGGCTGAACCCGCTCGATCTGTGCTATGATCCTCGCGACATCAGCCATGTCTACGTCAAGGATCCGGATACCCAGGCTTGGCGGCCGGTCAGGCGACGGGACGGACTGGCCGAGCCGATCACGCTCTGGCAGCACCAGGCGGATCGACAGCGGCGGCGCGAAATCCAGCGGCGCCCTGTGCAGGAGGCATCAGCCATCCGACGCGAAATCGCCGCAACTGTTGCCGCCGCCAAAACCCCCAAAAGCCGGTTGAAGGAGATGACCCGCGCCCGGCATGCCACCGAGGCAAAGAAGCCTTATGCCGACTTCGCTGCGCCTTCCGCCTCGGCCCAGGCAAAGCTCGACCCGGATCGTCCGCGGCGGGTCTTCCCTGTCGAGGATTGGTAAGGTGCCGGACCACCTCATGCCCGCCATAGTGCCACTCTTGCAGGCCGATGACGCAGTGCGGATCGCCCATGTGCGCGCGCCGCGCTGGATCAGCCATCCGGCGGCCGGCGCGGCGCATGACGCAATGCGACTGCTGCTTGAGCGACCGCCATCGCTGCGCCCACGCGGTTTGCTGCTTGCCGGTCCCTACCATAACGGCAAGACCATGATCGCCGAACGCTTCGCCGTCGAACATCTGCGTGCCGCCGACCAGCAAAAGGTGTGGGTGATCCAGACCCGGGAAGGTGCGGGCCTGTCGCATTTCTACGCCAGCATCCTGTCCGGATTGCGCGCGCCACAAGCCGCGGGCTGGCGCAGCCTGTCCCGCGCCGGCGATCAGGTCGATCATCTTCTGGAGCGCCTGAAGCCGCGCCTTTTGATCTTCGACGAGTTCCACAGCGCGTTGCGTGGGCGGCGCCAGGATGTGAAGGCCATCTTTTCGTTCTTGCGGCGGATCGCACGGGTGCATGACATCTCACCCGTCCTTGTCGGCGAGATCGCGATCTACGATGCGGTGCATGACACCGACGAAATGGGCTCACGTTTCGATACGATCCCCATTCCACGATGGGCGTATGACGAGGAGTTCGCGACGCTTCTCGACAGCCTGGAAGCCAGTCTGCCGCTCGCCGACACCTCCGATCTGTCGCGCGAACCCTTGGCGAAGATCATCCACGATCTGTCAGAGGGGCTGATCGGCGAGGTTGTCGAGATCGTCACCCGGGCCGCAGTTGCGGCCATCTCGCGCGGTGAGGACCGGATCACGGGCGCAACCCTGTCGGACCTTGGCTATGTGCCTCTCTCGCGGCGCCGCAATTCGGCTTTGCGTCACGAGATGACATGAGGTTTGGGCCGACCGGGATCTCCGTCACACCTGCAGAGCGGTATGAAAGTGCGGCGGGAAACCGTTGGCCCATGAGCATTATGCCCGCACCAGGTGAACTTCTGTCGAGTTGGCTGCACCGCCTCGCTTACGCAAACGGCATACCTCCGCACTATTTTGGTGCGCTTCTCGAAGCGCCGGGTGAGAACTGGTCGGCGCGGCTTGATCGGGCATTGCCCGGTCGCATCCTGCAGCTTTTGGAAGAGCATACCCACATACCTCTGGAAGACATAACGGCTCTGACTAATGCTCCCGACCCTTTGGCCGTGCTGCGTTTGCCCCTGCGGGCATCGCCTCAGCAGAGTTGCGCACCAAAGACGCAGGCGACCTGGCTGCAATTCTGCCCGGCCTGTCTGGCGGAAGACGAAACGCCCTATTTTCGCCGAGACTGGCGCCTCGCGACACGCGTTTCTTGCTTTCGCCACGGCTGCCGACTTCGGGACAGGTGCCCATCCTGCGGACAAGGATTGGCTCCGTTCAGCCAGAAGCGTCTTGTGCCGCATCAGATCTGCGCCTGGTGCGGCGCGGCCCTCTGCAAACGCATCCGTCCTGCCACCAATGGGGTTCGGCGTCTTGAGCGTCTGATCGACGATCTGCTTCGTCTGCAGGCATCAGGGCATCGAATGGCAGAGGGGCGATCACTCCCGGACCTTCTTGGATCAGCCTGCTTTCAATTTAGTCGACGGCCAATGTCCATCGCGCGCCTCTCTCATCGGGATCGCTATCAGCTGTTTTGGCAATTGACGGACGGGCAATCGACGCCGTTCGGAACGCGAAGAAGTTCCGCGATCATTTATTGGAAACGCGTCGCTCAGGTTGCGCCAGCTTGGGGCGGACTGGTCACATCTTTCAGCGATGCCGTCCTGCCTCGGCCCAAAGCTGGGCCTTGCCCCACCACCGCTGGCCCGAATTTGGCGGATCTCGTTCAGGCGGCCGCGCGGCTCGATCAGCAGCGGCAAGCGCTGTAAAAATTCCCGGTGAGTTTCAGGCGCTCGCGGCCAGCCCGGCATCATTCAGCTGTTCAGGATCCGGCAGGTCCCGCAAGCTCTCCAACCCGAAGGCCGCGAGGAACGCGTCTGTGGTCACAAAGGTATAGGGGGCACCACGACGCGGCGCGCGCGGCCCAGTTCCAATCAGACCGTGTGCATGGAGCCGCCCGATCAGGTCCCGACCGATCTCCTTGCCGAAGATGTCCTTCAGCCCATCGCGCGTGATTGGCTGATGGTAGGCGATGGCCGCCAAAATCGCGACGTCGAACTCGTTCAGGTCCAGCAACTGGTCCCCGACATCCGCTGCGGAGCGGATCGCAGGCGCGTAAACAGACCGCGTCCGGAACATCCACCCCCCTGCGACCATGGCAATCTCGAACGCCCGCCCTTCCAGATCGGCGGCAAGATCCTCGATCAGCAGATCAACCGAGGTCGCCTGCCCCACTATGCGCACCAGATCCTCGCGCGGTACAGGCGAGGCAGAGGCAAACAGTACCGCCTCGATCCGCCGCATCCATTCGCGCCAGCGCAGCTCCTGCGGCAGGTCGGACAACTCGCGGTCAAATTCAGGCTCGGAGCGATCCTTGGCCATCGTTACACCCCATAGAGCCGGAAGGTGTCGCGGCCAGTCAGTTCGCGCACCGCGCCGAGATCGACCAGCCGGTCGCAGAGCCGCCGCGCCGCGCGGTCCGGCAAAGGCAAGACTGAGGGAGCGACCGCGTCCTGTTTCAGGAATATCTCGACGGCGTCGGCCGCCCCCTTGGCCCGAAGCTTTGGTGCGACCGCCTTCAGATGCGCCGCCCGGCGCGCGAGGTTGGTGGAGAGACGCACGGCCTCGGCCGCCGATGACACGAGCGCCCGATGACAGGCGAGCTTCAATTCGTCGCCTTGCTTGCGCAGGCCGGCACGTTTCAGGCCAGCCGCCAGCAGCGGCACGACATGATCCCAACCAAGCGCCTGGGCGAGTGCAGCATCCGCGAGGATCAGCGCAGCTTCGTCAGCACGTGGCGCCTCGCGCAGAACAGCTTCCAGCACCAGTGCTGCTCGTTTGACCGGCGCCCCCACCCCCGCATCGAGCCACGTCGCGATCTGGCCCGGCTCGAAGGTCGGTAAAGCTCGGCCCAGAGCCTTGACCGCCACCGGCCGCTCCACCGCGCGCCGCCAGATCAGATAGGTTTCACCTGCCGGTCCGGGTAGATCGCCGGGACGCAGAAGATGAATCTCGTCGCGCAGCTCTGGGGCTCTTTCCGGACGACCAGAAAACCCGACACATGCCTCGGCCGCTGGCAGCGCCAGCCGCTCCCCCAACAAGGCTTTGGGGACCTCTTCGCGGCCCAACACAAGATGCAGGTGGTTCAGCGCCGCTCCCGACAAAAACGCCACATCTTCAAGGGTTTCAACCCGTGCCGAGGTGACCCAGGCGGGCATCCGGGGTAGAGTGTCTGTGTCGATGGAGTGTTCCGGTCGGGCAAATGTCATGACTGAAGCCTAAACCATCGCGGCGCTTTTCTCCAGAAAATAGCACAGAAAACGCCTCACTCTATCTTTTGCCATAATGTCCGATAACCTTGTGTTATCGGACGTAAAAATGATATGCTCAAAAACATGAGCAGTATTACGAATAACGGCACCAAAATCGAGGATTCCGACGCGTCTGACGCAGAGATTTCGAGCTCAGCGTCCTATGACTCGCTGGACAGTGACGAACACGACGAGAGAACCTCTCGGGACCGAGCCTCAATCGCTCTGCCCGCCCATGTGGCCGGCTCCGGCGCGCTCGACCGGCTGATCGACACCGCGCGCGATTACGCCGAGGCCTCTACAGCTGAGAACACCAACAAGGCCTACTCGGCCGACTGGAAAAACTTCACCCGCTGGTGCCGGCTGAAAGGGACGGATCCCCTGCCCCCCTCGCCCGAGATGGTCGGGCTCTATGTGGCGGACCTGGCCGCCGCGACCGGGAAGGCCCCTGCTCTCTCGGTCTCCACCATTGAGCGGCGCCTCTCCGGCCTCGCTTGGAACTACAGGCAGCGCGGGTTCACTCTTGATCGCAAGGACCGCCACATCGCCACTGTTCTGGCTGGGATCAAACGCAAGCATGCGCGCCCGCCGGTTCAGAAGGAAGCTATCCTGCCTGACGATATCCAGGCCATGGTGGCCACCCTGCCCTACGATCTCCGCGGGCTCCGAGACCGGGCGATCTTGCTTTTGGGTTATGCTGGAGGTCTCCGTCGCTCCGAGATCGTCAGCCTCGATGTACACAAGGATGATACACCGGACTCCGGCGGCTGGATGGAGATCTTCGAAGGAGGTGTTCTGTTGACGCTAAACGCCAAGACCGGGTGGCGCGAGGTCGAGGTCGGGCGTGGCTCAAGCGACCAGACCTGCCCCGTCCATGCGCTGGAGCAATGGCTACACTTCGCGAAGATCGACTTTGGGCCGGTTTTCGTGCGCACCTCGCGGGACGGCAAACATGCCCTCGAGACCCGCCTTTCCGACAAGCACGTCGCACGACTGATCAAGGCAACCGTTCTGAAGAGCGACGTCAGATCCGATCTGCCGGAAGCCAAACGACTGGCAATGTTCTCCGGGCATTCCTTACGCGCCGGACTCGCCTCGTCGGCAGAGGTTGATGAGCGCTATGTTCAAAAGCAACTTGGACATGCCTCCGCCGAGATGACCCGGCGCTACCAGCGCAGGCGCGACAGGTTCCGGGTGAACCTGACCAAAGCCGCAGGGCTGTGAAGCTCAGGAACCTTGACGTGTTGGTGAAGCGCTAAGGTGAAATTCCAGCGCTTCAGTTTCAGCTTACTGCTTCAATTGAAATCGGGAACTAAACGCGACAACCAGAGGTCGTCCTCGTGAGCCCCCACATCCCCCTCGGTGGTGATGAGGGGGTCGTCAAAATCATCAGGAAAAGTAGATGCTTGCGGCTTCATATGTGCAAAATATCTATATTATGCACATTACCCAAGCGATTTTGTGGCAGTTGCCCGCGCTCTTTATATAGTACGGACGCGCGACTGTCGGCGGAACCTCTCAGATCGCGCTCAGTGCAAGAAAACCAAGGGATTGTGCACCAGCACGACAAGAGATCACTTGCTTGCATTCGTTTTCAAACGGTCGTTTAGTGGTGGCACCTAAAATTGCAAACGGCCCGTTCTCATGCCCCTGATAGGCTACGCCCGCGTTTCCACAGACGATCAGTCCCCCTGCCCCAGTCTGAGGCCCTGCAAACTGCGGGATGTGTCGAAATCCTTGAAGAGCACGCCTCAGGCGGCAATCGCGCGCGGCCGGTGCTTGCTCGAGTATTGGATCGCATCAGCAAGAGCGACACGCTGGTTGTCGTGCGTATTGACCGTCTTGCCCGCTCATTATCGCATCTGCTGGAGGTGATCGAGCGACTGGAGGCCAAGGGGGCGTTCTTTCGCTCGATCCAGGACCCCATCGACACCGGATCCCCGCAAGGCAAGTTCACGCTGCAGGTCCTGGGCGCTGCGGCCGAGTTCGAGCGCGCCCTGATCCGGGAACGCACCAAGGCCGGCCTCGCCAGCGCGCGCACAAAGGGCCGCGTGGGCGGGAACCCTGGGCTGCGTGCCAAAGACCCAGCTGCTCTTCGCAAAGTGCGGCTGGCGCGACAGGACGGCTACATGGAGCGTTTGAACGAGACGGCACAAGATTGGGTGCCCCATGTGCGCCGGTTGCGACCCGACTTGGCTTGGGAGGACGTGCTGCGCATCATCAACGGCCCCTTGCCCGAGGCGCGTCGCTGGACCCAAAGCCGCCTGCTGCGCGCCGTGAAGGCCTATGTCCGCGACGGCTTCCTGCCTACCGAGGTGCTGGCCCGCGCCGGGCGCCGCGAAACGGACGATCGCCTGCCCGCCATCGTCGCCGGAATCAAGGGCGCGGACCCCGACATCACGCTTCAGGCGATCTGCACCCGGCTTCAGGCGATGCGCGAACGCACGCCGCGCGGGCGGACAAGCTGGCAGCCTTCGTCGGTGAAGATGCTGCTGGAGCGGGCCGAGAGGCTGGGGTTGCTCGACTGAGATCCCGGAGAATCGTCCATCCGATTCTGCCGACTGATTTCTGTACGCACTCACAATACATCTTGTGGTCACTTCGCAGCTGGCAACGAGGTGTTGAAGTAGAGTGAGAGCGCAGTCGCCCAAGACGCTGATTTTTAACAGTTTACCGTCGACAGAAATGGGTGCCTTCAACGCCCCCAGGCCGCTCAACGGTTTGGTCTGGATTTATCCACAATATCTGTTAAGCTTTGCAAAACAATAAAGACTTGAGGGCAGTGATGAACGGGATACGGGCCTCCCAGAGATTTGAAGTCATGTCCAAGCGGCTTGGTAGTCGGTTGCGTGAACATGCGCAGGAAACCTTCCCACCGGACGCTCAGAAGGGTCTCCGCCGCTTCGCCATGCGGGAAGCGGCTGAACTTCTTCGCATTAATCAGAATACCTTCCGCCATCATGTGTCAAACCTCGAAGGCTTCCCCGAAGGTGTTCTGGAGGGCGGCAACCGCCGTAGCTTCTCTGCAGAGGAGATGGTCGAGGCACAACGCGTACTTCTCGAGACTGGAAGGATCAAGCCAGAAGAACACCCGCACAGAAGACCGGGAGAGGCTTGTCAGGTCTTGACGATTTTCAACCTGAAAGGCGGTTCGGCAAAGACGTCATCTGTTGCCCATGTAGGACAACTACTGGGTCTCCGCGGATACCGGGTCTTGCTGATCGACCTCGACAGCCAGGCAAGTCTGACGAACCTGTTCGGGGTAACTCCCGAGCTTGATCCGGATATGCCAACTTCATACGATCTTATCCGATCCGACGATCCATTGCCCGCAGCAGAGATCATTCGCAAAACGAACTTCCCGACCGTGGATCTGATCCCGGCATCCATGGACATCATGGAATACGAGTTTGAGGTCGCCTTGAGCTTCAGACACGGCGCCACCACGTTCCATAGCCGCATCCGGGAAGCACTTGAGCCCGTCCTCAACCGATATGATGTGGTGATATTTGACACCCCACCGCAGCTGAACTTCTCTGTGATCTCTGCCCTCTTTGCATCGACCGGGGTCCTGATCCCGCTCAACGCGTCGATGCTCGATGTCATGTCGCTGGCGAGCTTTCTGGGCATGGCTAGCAACCTGATGGGCGTCGTAGAGGCACACGCCCCGGAACATGGACTGAACTTCGTGCGAGTTCTGATCACCCGTTACGAAAATACGGATGGTCCGCAGGTGCAGATTTCATCTCTGCTTCGGACAGTCCTCGGGGATGCCGTATTGTCTGCCGAGTTTCTGAAATCAACAGCGGTGGGTGATGCTGCGAACACCCAGCAGAGCATCTTTGAGGTCGAACCTCGCGATGTGAACCGCAGAACTTACGAGCGCGCGATCGAGTCCGTCTCGCGCGTGACCGACGAAGTCGAACGCGAAATCCTGAAAGCATGGGGGCGTAGCCATGGCGCGTAAGGTCTTCGGGGACTCACTCAAGAACGCGATGGGCAAAACGCCGCCTTCGGACGAGGATCTGGATGTGAAGCGAACGAGCCCGACAGTAGCTCGCGCACAAGCATCTGTGCTCGAAGAGGATAAACACGCCACGCGGCTGATCGACCCGACCGCCATACGGATGTCCGCGGTCATGGACCGCATCGATCCAAGCGATGGTCTGGATGAGCTTGTCTCGTCGATCCGCGAGCACGGTCAAAAGGTTCCAGTGCTGGTTCGCCGAACCGAGGACGGTGCGCTTGAGATCGTCTATGGACGCCGTCGGCTTCTCGCTTGTCGCCAACTTGGTCAAAAAGTGCGCGCTACGGTCATGGAGATGACCGACGAGGAAGCTCTCATTGCCCAAGGGGTAGAGAATAATGCGCGCCAAGATCCATCGTTCATCGAAAGGGCTCTGTTTGTCGCCGGGATCATTCGAGAACTTGGGAAAACCGACGAAACGCGCAAGAACGCTCAAACGATCGCGTATCGGGCACTTCAGATCGATGAATCGCTCGTCTCGCGGATGAACCGTATCGCTACGGGCATCCCGATGGAACTAATCCAGGCTATCGGACCTGCACACGGCGTTGGTCGACGGGTTTGGGAAAAGCTTTTCAGGCTGTGCGAGAAAGACGTCGCGAGAGCCCGAGAAGTTGCCGGCGAAATCCCTCGCAACGTACCGGGCCCCGACCGTCTCGAAGCGGCGGTTACCTTGCTGACAGCGACCAAATCGTCGACGCAGACGACACGTCCCAGTGAGCGCGTGAAGATCGGCCGAAAAGGCAACCGCATCACCATCGATGTGGACGCGGATCTTGTCCCTCGTGTTGAGGAGGCAGTCCGGAAGCTGGTCACAGAGCTTCTTGACCGCGGTCAAGACAGGCCAGAGTGACGACCCCGTGTCTTGACCGCGGTCAAGACATCAAAAGAAACGAGCAGAGAACGAAAGGAGGACCGGCTAGAAAAAGAAAGACCCCCCGAAAGCGATGCTTCCGAAGGGCCTCAATCAGTCTCGACACCTGATTGATACCCCCAAAACGAATCGATTTCAACACCGCTCGCGGTGAACGGGGAAGCTTTTTCTTCCGAAACACCATGAGACATGCAACTGAAACAACAACCGCCCTGGCGGAACGGACATCTTTGCCCTGCCCTAACCCCTACGAGCTTCTGGGCCCGGTTCGCGTACTGAGGAAGGAGCTCGGTCTCACAACCAATGACCTCGCTGTTCTGACCGCGCTCATTAGCTTCCTACCCCGCAACGAACGTGAGATTCAGGACAGCCAGCGACTTACGCTCACTGTCGTGTTCCCATCGAACGCTTCTCTCTCAGAGCGCGCCAATGGACTCGATGAGAGAACACTTCGACGCAGCCTGGGACGCCTCTCAGCTGCTGAACTGATCGAACGCAAGAACTCAGCAAATGGCAAACGCTTTCCGCTGAGGTATGGAGGCGTTATCAGAGATGCCTTCGGTATCGACCTGAAACCCTTGATACAGAGGTACGGCTCGCTCGCGACACAAGCCTTGCAACTCACCGAAGAACGCGAGCGCTTGCGCTCACTGAAGGCTGAGGCGTTGGCCCTACGTGCTTCGCTACTCCAACAGACACGCTTCGATGAAGCAAAGCTCTCTACCCTCAACATGATCAGAAATGTCCTGCGTCGAGCAACACTAACCGTTGATGCAGTCCTGAGCGTTATCTCGGAACTTAGAGCCCTCGGAGCCGATACCGACGCAAGCTACGGTGAACACCATGCCGCAGCAAAAGCTAGTTCCGAAGATAATTTACAAGCTATCGAACACCAACCTTATGCACCAGAATCCAACGATCTGCCCGCCACAAACGGACAAAATGTCCGGCACATAGAGTCTTTAAAAAAAGATATTAAAAAGATTGCTCCCTCTACGGTCAATCGCGGTGAACAAACCGCAAAAACCAAACCGACGATGAACCGAGACCCAGCACGCATGGCATGGGAAGATTTCACCCATGTTGCGGGATTTTTCCCAGAACCGCCGCGTACAGGAGAAGCCCTCACCCGCATTCTATACGACCTCGGTC
>NZ_JASMWN010000022.1:0-89272 GCF_032595355.1 Sedimentitalea todarodis
GCACGCGACTTCGACCGCCAGGTTGCCGAACTCCAAGTCCGAGCCGCCGTGCTGAACGGCTACACCGCGCTTGCCATACCTGTCACAGAGCCCGTGGGATAAGTGCCTCCGGGGAAAGGGGCAGTATGGGTTTCACATCCTTTGCGCAACAAAGCCCGTGGACGGGACCGAAACAGGCGACCCGAAGTCGATGCGGGAATTGGCGCCCGGTCTGAAAGCCTCCGCCAGAGTTCTTCAATGTGTGCAGGCCCTGAACCATCTCGCGCAGGAACAGATCTATTCGGTGATAGAAGACCCTGCGGCGTTTGCGGACTGGTACAAGCAGCGTCTCGCATCCGAAGATCGGGATGCAGACTGGATCGAGGGCACCTTCCGGTTGTCAAATTACGATGCCCCCGATTTCAGCGCGATCAAGACGCCTGTGATCGACGGCGATACGTTGACCTTTATTGCCGTGAACCGGCAGCTTGGCGCGGTTTACCTGGCAATGGCCGATCTGGGTGACGCGGGCGGGCTTACACGCGCCTATGAGCCCTTGGTCGCGTAATGGCAGGCAGTCGGGAGCGCCCTGCGGTCAGCCGGTCAGATCCCGGATCGCCGTGCGGACCCCCACCGACCAAAGATGCTCTGCCGCCTTGGTCAAGGGCGCGCGCAGGCGGTTGGCGAGATCGGCGGAAAACACGTCGCGCGTCGCAAGCAATGCCTCGACCCGCTCTGCGGGCGTTTCTGCACCTTCAGACACCGCGCGAAACCTGTCGGCCAGAGGATCGCGCACATCGATCAGGTTTCCGGTTTCATCCGCACCGCCGACATAGCGCATCCACGCCGCGACGGCGAGAAACAGCGCCGGAGAGTCGCGTCCCGCATCGAGGTTTTCACGCAGTGTACCGAGGATCCTCTGGGGCAACTTCTGACTGCCATCCATCGCGATCTGCCAGGTCCTGTGCCGGATGGACGGGTTCGCAAAACGCTCAAACAACGCATCCGCATAAGCCGACAGGCTGACCCCCGGAGGGGCCGTGACCGTCGGCGTAATCTCGGACCAGAGCATACGGACATATGCGGCAAACACAGGGTCAGCGACGGTGTCGGCGATGGTTTCATGACCGGCCAGATACCCGATATAGGCCAGCGCGGAATGCGTGCCGTTCAGCATCCTGAGCTTCATATGTTCATGGGCGGTGACATCGGCCACCATTTCCGCCCCGGCAGCGGCCAGATCCGGGCGCGCATCGTCGACAAAGTCATCTTCGACGGCCCATTGGGCAAACGGCTCGTGCATGACCGGTGCCGCGTCTGGCCTTCCGGTCAACTCCGCGACGCGCGCGATATCTGCCTGTGTCGTGGCCGGGGTGATCCGGTCAACCATGGTTGATGGAAAGCGGCCCTCCCGGTCGATCCAAGTCGCAAGCTCGGAATCGATCAGGCCCGCGAGTTCCAGCACCACACCTCGCACCAGCTTGCCGTTTTCCGGCAGGTTGTCACAGGTCAGAACCGTAAACGGAGCAAGGCCGGCACTGCGGCGCATCTGCAACGCGCGCACCAGAAAGCCCGGTGCCGAAACCGGCAGTTCATGCGCCAGATCGTGGATGATATCAGGATGTTCCGTGTTCAAATCACCGCTGGCCGGGTTATGGCAATATCCCTTTTCCGTCACCGTCAAAGTCACGATCCGCACCCCTGGCTCCGCCATCGCCGCCAGCACGGCCGAGGGATCCTCCGGGGCCACCAGAACACCATTCAACACATCGATGCTCCGGGTTTCTTCACCGTTTGGGCCCAGGGTGACCGAGGTATAGGCCCAGCCCTGCCCGCGCAGCGCATCGCGGGTGCCAGGACTGCGCAGGGAAACGCCGACAATACCCCAGTCACCGCCCGATGCCGCCATGGCATCCGCAACATAGACGCAGCCAAAGGCGCGAAAGAAGGCACCAAGGCCCAGATGAACGATCCCTGTCGCAGGCCGGGATAATCGTGCTTCAGTGGTCACGCTGATCTCCATAAACGGTGCATGTCAATTCATGCGTGTTGCGACTTGCGCATACAGCGTTTGCCCCGCCCTGCGCCAGCCTGCCCATACATATTACCACCGAATCCGGCAGCATCATTGCAGTTCTCCCAGTTCGACCTGGTCGATGCCGGTGAATTCGACATTGTCGCCCGACATCAGCCAGGAAAAAGGGATCGTGGCCCAAACCAGCGTGATCTCGCCCGGTTTGAGCAGGAGAAATCGACCTTGTTCAGCGAAAATCAGCGCGGCGCAAAGGCGTCGATCAGCGTTCCAGCCGCGTCGCAGCGGCTGCCGTGACTCGCATCGGACGGAACGGCGAGGCCGTCGCCGGGGCCAGGATCAAACTCGGCCTTGCTGAAAAAACAGAGAAGCGGCCTCTTTCGACATATGTCGCCTGAACATGAAGGTGGTTGTGCAACTTGCCTTCGGCAGCGGTGTCAAAACGAAGGGCAACGCCATCATGTCACTGTTTCCGGCGACAACCTGACGAACTACTCCGGGCTCGGTGGGTACGATGCGATAAACCATATGACACGCCCGAGCGTACCGGCGCACCTCAAAGCCGGTAGGCTCTCCTGGCAAGTCCGTACGCGAGATCATGCGCGACGTCGGATGCCTCGTCCATGTCCAGCCGCCCGGTGGCGACAAGCGTGGCGAGGAAACCGCAATCCACCCTGCGCGCGACATCATGGCGGGCCGGAATCGAACAAAACGCCCTTGTATCATCGTTGAAACCGACCGTGTTGTAAAAGCCTGCGGTTTCCGTCGTCATCTCGCGGAACCGCCACATGCCCTCGTAGCTGTCATGGAACCACCAGGGCGGCCCCAGCTTCAGCGCCGGATAGACGCCCGCAAGCGGTGCAAGTTCGCGGCCATAGCTGGTCTCGTCGAGGGAAAAGACGATGATCGTCAGGTCACGCTCGCCGCCTACCGCATCCAGCATAGGTTTCAGCGCGCGGACATAATCGGTGCGGGTCGGAATATCATAACCTTTGTCCCGACCGAACCGCTGAAAAATATCGGCGGAGTGATTGCGACAGGACCCGGGGTGGATCTGCAGGACCAATCCGTCCTCAAGGCTCATCCGCGCCATTTCCGTCAGCATGTGCCCGCGAAAGGCATCTGCTTCCTCGGCACTGCACGCACCCTGCAGCGCCTTGTCAAAGAGACGTGTGGCGTCGCCGGTCGACAGGTTTTCGGTCCGGGCGGTCGCATGGCCATGGTCAGACGACGTCGCCCCAAAGGCCTTGAAGACGGCCCGCCGGTTGCGATGCGCCGCCAGATATCCATCCCATGTTGTCGTGTCTTCGTCGGTCATTTCGCCCAGCAGAGCGACATTGGCAGCAAAGCCCTCGAATTCGGGATCGACAACGGCATCCGGCCGATAGGCGGTAATTACCTTGCCGCCCCATCCGCTGTCACGGATCATCCCGTGCCACTTCAGATTGTCCAGGGCGCTCTCGGTGGTGGAAATGGTTTCGATATTGAAACGCTCGAACAGCGCCCGCGGGCGGAATGCGTCCTGCGTCAGACAGGCCGCCACATGATCATAGATCGCATCCGCGCTGGCGGCGGACAGCCGCTCGGTCACACCGAACACCTCTTGCAGCGCATGATCGATCCAGATGCGCGACGGCGTTCCCCGAAAAAGGAAATAGTTCTCGGCAAAGAGACGCCAGATCTTGCGCGGGTCCTGCTCTGTCGGGCCGCCATCCACGCGCGCAACCCCCAGCGAGTCCAGGTCGATCCCCTGGCTGTGCAACATCCGGAAGACATAATGATCGGGAGTCACGAACAGGCTGGCCGGGTCGGAAAAGGCGGCGTTCTCTGCAAACCAGCGTGGATCCGTGTGTCCGTGCGGGCTGATGATGGGCAGGTTCCGGACTCCATCATAAAGGTCGCGAGCAAGCCCGCGCACCGCCGGGTCCGTCGGGAAAAGTCTGTTCTCATCCAGAAGCGCCATGTTTTCCCTTGGTTCCAACGGCATATGTTGATGTTCCGATGCCAGAAGATGTTTGCACCGTAGGCGATCCGATGCCCCTGCTCAACTCGCCTGCTGGCTGGCGTCATGCTGTTGTGCTGCAACATGTTGCCGGTCCGGCCAACGCGTCACAAGCCGACTGTTGGTAGATGTGGGGTTTGCCATGACCCGCGTGCTTGTAGAACGGCAGCATTTGAGGCGCAGGTGAGTCGCATCCGATTGCTATCGGTTCCGATTGCATCTCGGGGCCGCGCACTTGTCACGCATCCTGATCCTTATAGAAGAGGTGCAGGCCAACAGGCATGAGTGGTTCAAGGAGAATTTGAGATGACCCGAATCGTTTCCATCGGCGAGTGCATGGTAGAGCTTGCACCGTCCAGCATCGAAGGGTCGTTTCAGATCGGCTTTGCCGGGGACACCATGAACACCGCCTGGTATCTGCGCCAACTGCTTGGCGAGGATCATCAGGTCGACTATCTGAGTGCCGTCGGGCAGGACGCCATCTCGGATCAGATGCTGGGGTTTCTCGAGGATGCCGGAATTGGCACAGATCCGATCCTGCGGCTGCCCGGACTGACGGTCGGCCTCTACATGATCCAATTGCAGGACGGTGAGCGCAGCTTCAGCTATTGGCGCGGTCAAAGTGCTGCCCGACACCTCGCCAGCGACACGACGCACATTGGTCGGGCACTGAACGGGGCACAGATCGCATTCTTTTCGGGGATCACCCTTGCGATCCTGTCCGAGGCAGACCGCAAGAAACTGCTCGAAACCCTGAGCAGTTTTCGCGGCGGCGGCGGAACGGTCGTCTTCGACCCGAACCTGCGACCACGGCTCTGGGAGACGCCAGATATCATGACGGCCAGCATCATGGCCGCGGCACGGGTCAGCAATACGGTCCTGCCCTCGCACGAGGACGAGGCCACGTGGTTTGGCGATGCCGATCCCGAGGCGACGATGGCGCGGTACATCGAGGCCGGCGCGCAAACCGTCGTGGTCAAGAACGGTCCGGGCGAGATCCTCATTTCGGACAATGGAACCATCAGCCGGGTGTCGCCCGTTGCCGCCTCCAAGGTCGTGGATACCACGGCGGCGGGCGATTCCTTTAATGCAGGGTTTCTCGCGGCGCAGCTTGCTGGCAAACCGATCAAACAGGCGGTTGCCGAGGGCGCTGCCCTTGCCGGACGGGTCATCCAGTCGCGTGGGGCGCTGATGCCCTGCGCCGAATGACGCCACCAATCATGACCCGCACGCGCTACAAGAGCATGAGGAGCCAGAACCGATGACACCCGAAGACGCACAAACCATCCTGCGCGAGAACTTTGCGCCCTGGGTCCAAGCGCTCGATCTGACCGTGCTGGTGTTCGATCAGGGGCGCACACAGGTCCGTATGCCCCTGGGCGACCACCTTTCGCGTGTCGGGGGCATTGTTTCGGGTCAGGCGCTTGCGGCGCTGGCCGATACATCGATGGCCCTCGCCACGATTGCACAAGCCCAGATATTCAGGCCCTTTGCCACGACCGACCTTCACACGCGGTTCCTGCGCCCCGGCCTCGGCACCGCTATCCTGTGCGATGCGCGCGTAATTCGCGCTGGTCGCGCGCTGGTGTTTGCCGAGGCGGAGATGACCGAAGAAAGCAGCGGCAAGCTCGTCTCGACGGCGACCGCGGCCTTCTATGCGCCGTGACGGCGACATCCCCGCTTGATATTGCCGGTTGCGATCTGCGATGATCCGATCGTTTCGGGGGATGAACCATGCGCCACTATGACGAAATCCACGCCATCGCAGCCGATCGTCACGGTGGCGCGGACGCCCTGAACAGGCACCTGACCAAACCCCGAACGCCCGAGCAACTTGCGGCAATCACGGAAGATCGCTGGCTGTCCACCTTCACCAAATGCGTCTTTCAGGCCGGGTTCAACTGGAAGGTTGTCGAGAACAAGTGGGACGGCTTCGAAGCTGCCTTTGACGGGTTCGATGTTGGCAAATGCGCCTTCATGGATGACGACAAGCTGGATGCCCTGCTGGCCAATCGTGACATCGTCAGGAACGGACCCAAGATCATGACCGTGCGCGACAATGCCGTGTTCCTGATGGAACTGCGCGACCAGGGTGGACCCGGCACGGTGTTCGGCGACTGGCCCTCAGCCGACTATATCGGCCTGCTTGACCTGATGAAAACACGTGGCGCACGTCTGGGTGGCATGACCGGCCAATATGCGATGCGGTTTGCCGGGCGCGACGGCTTCATCCTGTCGCGCGATGTGACGGCACGCCTGATCGCGGAGAGTGTCATCGACAAGCCAGCCACCTCAAAGACGGCGATGCGTGCAGTGCAGCAGGCTTTCAACACTTGGATGGAGCAATCGGGGCGCTCTCTGACCGAGGTCAGCCGGGTTCTGGCCATGAGCCTCTGAAAAAACCACTGACACCGTGCATCTCACCTCTACCGCAGCGGTGACCGGCAAGCTAACGTCCGCGCATGATCCTGCGCTTGTTTGTCATTTTCCTCCTGCTCTCTTCCTGCGGTCGGCCACTCACCGAAACCGAAACGGCGTTTATTCGTGGATTGCAGGGGGACCAGCTCGACACCTCCCGCATTCGTCTTGTCAAAGGCGCTCCGGTTGCCGCCGTCACGTTTCGCCGAAAGGCCCGACCCCGCGTCGCCTGCCGCGAGCGGATCATGCCTCCGGTCAAGGAGGAAGTGGTGACCAGCAAGCCCGCTGCCGTCACTTTGTTCAATCGCGTCTATTTCGTGAAAAACTGGTATCTGGATGACTATCTGCGCGACTACCCCGAACGCCTGTACCTGGTTGAATCGATGCTGCTCGCGCATGAAATGACCCATGTCTGGCAATGGCAGAACCGCGCCCGTACGGGATATACGCCAATGCGCGCGGCGGCAGAGCATGGCAGTGTAGATGACCCCTATCTCTTTGATCTGGATGGAGAGCCTGATTTCCTGAACTATGGCTTTGAGCAGCAGGGAGCGATTGTCGAGGAGTATGTGTGCTGCCGGGCGCTTGCTCCGGATGCATCGCGTACCAAGCGCCTGCACACGATGCTCAGCGGTGCCTTTCCGGTGTCCGATCTGCCCCCGGCGCGGGAAAGCGACGTCTTTCTTCCCTGGCGCGGGGCTGAGCTTGAGGGGATCTGTTCCTAGCCCGTCACACGGACCATCGGATCACCATACCCCGGACGCGCATCATGGGACCTGGATGCTCTCCAGATAGGCGAGTAATGCAGCCAGCGGGCGCGGTGTCGGCGTGAGCGTGCCATCGATATCCACGGGCACCGTCTCGCCTTCCAGGAGCGATCCAAACGCGGGCATCACGTCTTTCGCCTTGCCCCGTCCATAGCCGTCGATCTGCGAAAGAACCTGCGCCGCGGGAAAGATGCCACCGTTTCTGAATGCAATGCGCGTCAGATCGGGCGCGACCTTGCCGCGGGCCAGTTGCTTGCCGCCTTCTCCGCGCGGACCGTGACAGGTGCTGCAATTCGTTGCGAACAACGCGGCCCCCTCGTCGGGTTGTGGCATGATGTCGGGGGCGCAGGCGGCAAACATTGCCACGACTGGGGCAATGCACCAGGGAAAAATCCGCATTCGGTCGTCTCCATTCAATTGACCTGAATGGACTGCAAATATCCCAAGAGGTCAACTATCGGCTTGCTCGTCAGGATCGGCTGGCCGCTCGGTGTCTTGAGCGGCGTATCCTCGCCTTCAAAAAAGAACCCGTAGACCGGCATCGGGCTGCCATGGCTGATCAGGGGGTCCCGGCCGTCAATACGGCGAATGACACGCTCGGTTGGAAAGACTCCGCCATTCTCCACCTCAAGCGCGGCCAGATCCGCAGGCTTGGTCAAGAGCACGCCCGCCATGGGCCCCTGCCCGGTCGCCTCGATCCCATGACAGGTGGCGCAATGCAGGCGGTATAGGTCTGCCCCGTTTTTCACATCCTGCGCGAAGACTTGTGCACCAAGGCAGAGCAGCGCCGAAGTTACGATTGTCTGAACGATACGCATTGCTCAATCTCCCGGTTTTCTTGTCAGGGTCGTCATCACGCCAGCTTCCTGGTCGCGCCTCAGGTTTGCGCATGCGCGCTCCATGCTCAATGATCCAGATCAAGGGGTCCATCACTGTGCAAGAGATCGCCGGAACGGGGCTGATCTCAGGCGCTGATCAGCTTGCCGTTCTCGAGCCTGAGAACCCTGTCCATACGCGCTGCCAGTTCCATGTTGTGCGTGGCGATAACAGCGGCCAGGCCGGTATCGGCCACCAGTTGCATCATCGCATCAAACACCTGATCGGCAGTCGCCGGGTCAAGGTTGCCCGTCGGCTCGTCAGCCAGCAACAGGCGCGGTTCATTGGCCAGCGCTCGGCAGAACGCGACGCGTTGCTGTTCCCCCCCGGACAGGGCCGCCGGACGGTGCCCTGCGCGGGCTGCAATCCCGACACGATCCAGCAGAGTCAGCGCGCGATCCTTTGCCCTGACGTCAGCGACCCCATTCGCCAGTTGCGGCAGCACGATGTTCTCTAGCGCAGAGAATTCGGGGAGCAGATGGTGAAACTGGTAGACAAAACCGATATCCTGACGCCGCGCTGCCGTGCGCGCGCGATCCGACTTGTTTGCCAGATCGGCCCCGCCAATCCGCACGACGCCTCTATCCGCCACGTCCAACAACCCCGCAATATGCAGAAGTGTCGATTTGCCTGCTCCCGATGGCGCAACCAGCGCGACGGTTTCTCCCTTGTTCACGATCAGATCAAGCCCTTGCAGCACCCGGATTTCGGCAGGCGAGTCAGTGCCATAGGTCTTGACCAGACCTTCTAATTGCAAAACCGCATCATTCATAGCGCAGCGCCTCGACCGGGTTCATTCGTGCTGCCCGGCGCGCCGGGAACAATGTGACAAAGAATGACAGGCCAAGGGACAGGCCAACCGCCGACAATACGTCGCTCAGGTTCAGTTCGGCAGGCAACCGGTAGATGCCCCGGATCGACGGGTCCCAGACGCCGCCGCCCATCACGTAGTTCACAAAGGAAAACAACGGGTCGATGTAGATCGCGAACAGGCATCCCAATACCACACCCATCGCCGTCCCGATCAGGCCCGTAAACGCGCCGCAGATAAAAAACACACGCATGATCGACCCTTCGCTCAGCCCGATCGTGCGCAAGATGCCGATATCGCGCCCCTTGTTCTTGACCAGCATGATCAGCCCCGACACGATGTTCATCGCCGCGATCAGGACCAGGATCGACAGGATGATGAACATCACGTTGTCCTCGACCTCGAGCGCCCGCAGAAAGCCCCCCGCCGAGTCGCGCCATGTCCAGACCTGGGCCCGATCTCCGGCGGCGCGCAGGATATCGATGGTCAGGGCATTCACCGCTTCCGGCTCCTCGACCATCACCTCCAGTTCATCCGCAACGCCCTCGCGGTTGAAAAAAGCCTGCGCCTCGGCGAACGGCATGTAGACGCGGGTCCGGTCGATGTCATAGCGCCCTGCCGAGAACACATAGACGACTTCATAGGCATTCACCCGCGGGCTGGTGCCAAAGGCAGTCTTGACCCCGTTGGGAGACGTCAGTTTCACCGTGTCGCCCACACCCGCACCAATGGCACGTGCAATGCCCGACCCGATGGCAATGCCCTCGTCAAGGCGTGTCAGATCTCCTGCCGCCTGGTCCGATTGCGCGATCCCCGGAAGCGATTTGAGATCGTCGCGGGCGATACCATAGACCTCGGCACCCGAACTGCTGTCACGCAGGCTGATCAGAACCTGCCCCTTGATCAGCGGCGCAACCCGGGTGACGCCGGGCACCTCGGCAACGCGTTGGGCCCAGCCTTCGTAGTCGGCTATCGCACGATCAAGCTGACCCTGCTGCCCCACGCGACCCACGTCATAGACCGTGACATGGGCATTCGCGCCCAGAATGGTGCTGACAAATTCGGACCGAAACCCGGACCGCACCGAGAGCGTCGCGATCAGTGCAAAAACCGCAAGCGTGATACCGATCAGGCTGATCCATGTCATGACGCTGACCCCGCCTTCGGCCCGGCGGGCACGCAGGTATCGCCACGCGATCATCCATTCGAACGGGGCAAAGGGGGCGGGATTCCTGGCCATGTCGGCTCCTTATCAATTGCCCAGATACCTGATGTCTGGCGCGTAGCGGGTCAAGCCGGTTTTCGGACCGAAACAGGCGATCTCTTGCCCAGCCTATTGACGGCGAGCCACGGCCCCGATCCGCTGAAATACGTCCCGGGCCTGGCTCTTGGTACAGATGCCGCGATCTTCCAGCGCCTCAAGCAGATGATCCAGGTGCGCGGCCCCGAGCTGCGAAACCACCCGATTGTGCACCCCTAAACTCAGCGCCTCCGGATCTTTCAACCGGTTCAGTTCGGCGCGTACCTTGGCTTCGTCATATTCCGGCCAAAGGCCGATGTTGACCGGGTGTGCCTTCTCGAAATCCGCTTCTGGCCCACCATGATGTTTGATGCAGCAGGCATTGATCAACATGAACTCCGACGGGCGGCGCTTGGACGCAAACAAGGCCTGTACCGAACCGAAGCGGTTGTCGATTTCATCAAGTACGCCCAGCAGAACCTCGCGTTTTACCGGGTAAGGTGTCACGAATGTCGTGGTTTCGGAAACATCGTCAACGTCACAGCCGACCACGAAGGCCAGCAGGCTTTGCGACAGCCAGTTTCGATGGAACACCAACTCCGGTTTCAGGAATTGAATCCGCCCCTTGCCGTCGCTGGAAAAAAAATCTGACTCGCTCAGCGGCCGTAAGAACACGTTCTTTGCATCCAGCAAAACGATCCTGTCAGACCCTGCACATCTGGCAGAGGCGAGTTTGAGCGCCTGTTGCATCCGATACCCATTGTTCCCGCGCCAACCTTGCCGACGCACGGCAGGGATACGATACCGATAATCCACATAGGCACGTTCCAATGCCCGCGGTGAGGTTCGAATGTTGGCGGGGAGCAAGATGTCGTCGCCACCGACAATGCGGACATGCGATGCCAGTGGGCCGTAGTAGGGCAAGATATCCGACAGGTTCCGGCGCAACGCAGGCTCGTCCACCTCGTTCATGATTATGGAGATGGATGCCACCTCGGCCGGATCAAGAAACCGCGCCATCGAGCGCGCCTGTAGCTCGAGCAGCGGATAGTCTTTGCTATAAACGATGGTTGCAAAGCTCAGCATCCCGCTACCGGCCATAGCCCGGAAGGTCATTTGCGAGTGTCGGACGCAATTTGGGCCGTGATCTGTTTTTTAGACTTTGCAATCCGCGCCTGATCTCCTTGCGCAGCCGATAGGCGATTGGCCCGCGTGCACGGCTGCTCTGATCCCGGCTTTCCCGCGTACTGTCCATCGTGTCAGCTGTCCCCTCCTGTACGATGCAACACATGCGCTGCACCGCGATTGCGGGAACAAGCTGAACCGGGTGCAGGCCCGCGCGGGGCGCGAATACAAAATCATCCAGCGTCGCGCAGTATTGCTCGCTGGCGCGCAACAGGATGTGTGCAGCCCCCTTGGACACCGCGTAACATGCCGCGCTTGGCACCGGTTCGACGATATCCCAAAGGGCACGCCCGCCCATGCTCTGCGCGTCGCCATACCGGCGATCTGCAGAAAACCCGTCAAGCTTGACGACTCCCTGCGCGCCGAAATCGAGCTCGACGAGAACTTCGGGAAAGGTCTCTGACACCAGAATGTCGTCTTCACACACGATGCCGAACACATCCTCGCCGTCCGCGATACGCTGCCAGACAGATCGGTGGCTTTCAAACACGGCGCGCTCGGACAGTTTCAGTTCCCAGCGATCAAGCCAACGATGCGGTGCATAGCCCGGAGACGCGAAATCGGTGGCTTGTGCGTCAATCGCGGGTACGCGCACGACGCTGTCTTTCAGACCGGCGGCATCAAACTGTTCCAGTGTCTCGGCGAACCGCCCCGGATCCCGATCCAGATTGATGACATGAATGCGCACGGCCCTAACCCTTCAGGTTGTCCCAATGACGCCATGGCTGTAGTTTTCGCCGCAACGTGATCTTGAGACTATGCAAAGCCGCCTGCCGGACCAAGTCATTGTTGCCCGCACTCCGGTAGGCTGCATAGCACATGGAAACCGGAAGCTGCCCTGTGCGATACCAGTCCAGACAGGTTTCGGGATCAATCTCGCCCTGTCCGGTCAGCGCGCCGAAGTACCGGCTCCAGACCCGTGCATAATCACGCGCAACGGCCAAGACATCGCCAGATACCCCCCGGTCAGCGTATTTCGAGGCAGGCAAACGCGCGTCGCGGCCTGTGACACCGGATTGCAGCATGCGAAATACAAAATCATAATCGGACGCCACGCGGAACGATAGGTCATGCCCGCCGAGAGACTCAAACACCTGTTTGCGAACAAGCATCGAGTTGTGACAGAACGGCATGCGCTGCAGAAAGGACTTCAGATTGGTGCGCGCAAATTCTCTGGTTGATCCGTCCGCCAGTGTTTGCAGCGTTCCGCCAAAGGCAAAGCCCGGTCGATCCTGCCCAAGGGCGGCGACAAGATCGGCCAGCACCGTCTCGCTGGCCAGCGAGTCGTCCGAATTCAGAAACAGAACATATTCGCCCGACGCCAGCGCCACGGCCTTGTTCATCGCATCATAGAGCCCGGCATCCTGCGCAGTTTCAAAGACGATGGGGTGACCCGCACCAGACAGCCGATTCCGGGCCTCATCGATCATCGCGACGGTTCCGTCATCCGACAGACCGTCAAATATCACGTGCTCCACCTGGCCATAGGATTGCGCCTGAACGCAATCCATTGCCTCGCGAAACAGCTCGCGACGCCCGGCCTCGATCAGGTTGCGGGTAACGGTGATGACCGAGAGGAGCGGCGCGTTGGCCATGTCATCCGACGATCTTGCCGTAGATCGCCGCGATCTTCTCGATGGCGGCCTCCGGCGACAGTTCTTCGCTTTCGCCCGTGCGGCGGCTGGTCAGCTCGACCACGCCGTTTTTCAATCCTCGCGGCCCTACCGTTATGCGCCACGGCAGACCGATCAGGTCCATCGTCGCGAATTTGCCGCCTGCGCGTTCCTTGCGGTCGTCATACAGCGGCTCAAGCCCGATGGCGGTCAGAGCGGCATACAATGCCTCGCAGGCCGCATCCGCCTCGTCGTCTCCCTGCTTCAGGTTCACGATACCACAATGGAACGGGGTCACGCCTTCCGGCCAGATGATGCCGTTGTCGTCATGGCTGGCCTCGATGATGGCACCCAACAGGCGCGAGACACCGATACCGTGGCTGCCCATGTGGACGGGCACCGGCTTGCCCTCGGCGTTCTGCACAGTCGCGCCCAAAGGCTCGGAATACTTGGTGCCGAAATAGAAGATCTGGCCAACTTCGATCCCCCGGCTTGACTTGCGCCGCGCTTCGGGGATTGCCTCGAAAAGCGCCGGATCATGGGTCTCGTCAGTGCGCGCATAGGGCGTTGTCCATTCCTTGACGATGGCCGCGCATTCGTCCCAATCGCCGAAATTCACGACGCGGTCGCCGAATTTCAGGTCAAGAATGGCACTGTCATAAAACACCTCGGACTCGCCGGTATCGGCCAGAACCAGGAATTCATGCGTGTTGTCGCCCCCGATCGGTCCACTGTCGGCGCGCATCGGGATCGCGTGCAGCCCCATCCGCTCGTAGGTGCGCAGATAGCTGACCATGTGCCGATTGTAGGCGTGCAGCGCGCTGGCCTTGTCGACGTCGAAGTTATAGCCGTCCTTCATCAGGAATTCGCGACCGCGCATCACCCCGAACCGTGGGCGGATTTCGTCACGGAATTTCCATTGGATGTGATAGAGCGTCATCGGCAGGTCTTTGTAGCTGCTTACATGGCTGCGGAAGATGTCGGTGATCAGCTCTTCGTTGGTCGGCCCATAGAGCATATCCCGCCCGTGCCGGTCGGTGACGCGGAGCATTTCCTCGCCATACACATCATAGCGCCCGCTTTCACGCCAGAGATCGGCAGATTGCAGCGTCGGCATCAGCATCGGGATATGGCCGGCGCGCACCTGTTCCTCGTGGACGATATTTTCGATGTTCTTCAACACCTTGAAACCCAACGGCAGCCACGAATAAATACCGGCCTGGGCCTGCTTGATCATTCCAGCGCGCAACATCAGCCGATGGCTGACGATTTGCGCTTCGGCAGGGTTTTCCTTGAGAACGGGCAGAAAATAACGGGACAGGCGCATGAACGGTCTCTTTATGAAACGAGGTTTTCAGCGGTCTATGCGAAAGCGCGGCCTCAGGCAATCGACCAATGCACGCGCCCGATCAAACGGGCCTTCGACCAAGCCGCCCGAATTGTCGTTTCCGCGCCGTCGGGCATGCCGCCCCTTGAAACCGCGCGGACTATGGGCGATGTGATACGCTAACAGCAACAAGAGACACAGATGACATTGCCAGTAAGGGATCAACTGAAATACTGGGGCATCGCCACGGCGGTGTTTGCCGTTGTGCTGTGGTTTCTGGGCCCGGTCCTGCTGCCCTTCGTGATCGGAAGTGCCATCGCATATTTCATCGATCCGGTCGCGGACCGTCTGGAGCGCGCCGGTTTATCGAGAATCGCCGCTACCGCGGTGATCACCATCGTTGCCATTCTGCTTGCGGTGCTCATCGGCTTGCTGGTCATTCCGACGCTGATTTCCCAGACGATCGACCTGATCAACATCATGCCGCAGCTTTTTCAGGACCTTCAGGCGTTCATCGCCACGCATTTCCCGTCGCTGCTGGTCGAAGGGTCCAGCGCCCGCGAAACACTGAACAGCATTGGCCAGGCCATCAAGGAGCGTGGGCCCGCGCTGATCGAGTCCGTGCTTGGGTCGGCCCTGTCTGTTCTAAACATCGTGATCCTGCTGATCGTTGTTCCGGTGGTGTCGGTCTACATGTTGCTGGACTGGGACCGCATGATTGCCCGGATCGACGAACTGCTTCCGCGTGACCACGCCCCCGTCATTCGCACGCTGGCGGGCGATATCGACCGGACACTCGCGTCGTTCATTCGCGGTATGGGAACGGTCAGCCTGATTCTGGGCACCTATTACGCCATCGCCCTGATGCTCGTCGGACTGAATTTTGGCCTCGTCGTCGGTGTGGTTGCGGGTCTGGTCACGTTCATCCCCTATCTGGGCGCATTGATCGGCGGTTCGCTTGCAATCGGTCTGGCGCTGTTCCAGTTCTGGGGTGACTGGACCTCGATCGGGCTTGTGGCTGCGATCTTTGCAATCGGACAGGTGATTGAAGGCAACTTTCTGACTCCGAAACTGGTTGGCAGCTCGATCGGGCTGCACCCGGTCTGGCTGCTCCTCGCGCTGTCGGTGTTCGGTGCACTCTTCGGCTTTGTCGGCATGTTGGTCGCCGTGCCCGTCGCCGCCGCACTTGGGGTGATTACCCGGTTCGGTGTCGAGCAATATCTACAGAGCCGACTCTATCGCGGTTTGTCGGATCAGGACACGCAGTAGTATGCCCGAACAATTGAGCTTCGATTTGCCCGCCAAGCCGGTTCTGGGACGAGACGACTTTTTCGTTTCACCGGAAAACGCGATGGCGGTCGCGATGATCGACGCCGCCGACCGGTGGCCCAACGGCAAGCTGATCCTGTCGGGCCCCTCCGGCGCGGGCAAGACCCACCTGACCCATGTCTGGGCTGCGACGAACGACGCCCGAATCGTATCGGCTGCGGATCTGCCGTCGCTCGAAATTCCGGCGCTGGCACAGCACCCTATCGCCGTCGAGGACGTTCCGGAAATCTCCGCCGATGCAGACGCTCAGCAAGCGCTGTTTCACCTGCACAACCTGATCTTGTCACAGGGCCACCAACTGCTGATGACAGGCCAAGGCGCACCAAATCACTGGTCGCTCAGCCTGCCGGATTTGCAAAGCAGGATCGACGGCACCACCCATATCGCGTTGCTGGCACCTGATGACACCTTGCTGGCAGCCGTTCTGGCCAAGCTCTTTGCGGACAGACAGATCACGCCGAAACCAGACGTCATTCCGTTTCTGCTGTCGCGAATGGATCGCTCGTTTCGCGCGGCGGAAGATATTGTCAGCCGCCTCGACAAGGCCGCGCTGTCCCGACATCACACGCTGTCGCGGCGGCTGGCGTCCGAGTTGCTTGGCGGGTCAGGTGCGGTATGACTAGAATGGACACCTATTTGTCACTCAACATGCATGGCGACAGACACATGACAAATGCCAACTTCCTCGACTCGCCCTTTCCCAAAGCCATTGAGCTGGCGGATTTCGACATCACCGGGCCGGAACGGTTTCACAATCGCGAACTGAGTTGGCTCGCCTTCAATTGGCGGGTTCTGGAAGAGGCCGAAAACCCGCGTGTTCCGCTGCTGGAACGGCTGCGATTCCTGTCGATCTCTGCCAAGAACCTCGAAGAATTCTACACGGTCCGCGTTGCGGGTCTTCGTGAACTGGCCCATGCCGGAAACACGACGCCGGCTGCCGATGGGCTGACGCCGGCCGAGCAGTTGGTCCTGATCAACGAGGATGCGCGCAAGCTCATGCAATCGCAGCAACGGGTGCTGACGCAGTTGGAACCCGCCATGGAAGAGGCAGGGATCAATATCGTGCCCCGCGAAGAGCTCACCAGGAACGACAAGAAATTCCTGGCCGATGTCTTTCTGAACCGGGTCTTTCCGGTTCTGTCCCCGCTTGCGATCGACCCTGCGCATCCCTTTCCTTTCATCCCGAACACCGGGTTTTGCCTCGCACTGCAACTGGAGCGAATTCGGGACAAGCGTACCTTGCAGGCGTTGTTGCCGATCCCGCATCAGATCGATCGGTTCATGGCACTGCCATCAGAGGCGGGTCAGCAGAGATTTCTGCTGCTCGAAGAGTTGCTGCTCGAACATATCGGCAGCCTGTTTCCAGGCTACAAGCTGAAGACGCATTTCGAGTTCCGGGTGCTGCGGGACAGCGATCTCGAAGTCGAGGAAGAGGCCGAAGACCTCGTGCGCGAATTCGAGGTCGCTCTGAAACGGCGCCGCCGGGGTGAGGTCGTGCGGATGACCCATTCGGCCGGCGCGCCCGAGCAACTCAAATCAACAGTCATGAGTGAGCTTGGCGTTGAAACGGCCGAAGTTGTTGAAATCGACGGTATGATCGGCATCTCGGATCTGGACAAGCTCGTCCTTGACAGCCGGCCCGACCTGCTCTGGCCCTCCTTCAATCCACGGGTTCCCGAGCGGGTCACGGACCACGAAGGTGACATGTTCGCGGCAATCCGGCAAAAGGACATGCTGCTTCAGCATCCCTACGAAACATTCGACATGGTGGTGCGGTTCCTGGTGCAGGCGGCGCGCGATCCTGACGTGGTCGCCATCAAGCAGACGCTGTATCGCACGTCAAAGAACTCGCCGATTGTCGAAGCCCTGTGCGAGGCTGCCGAAGACGGGAAGTCGGTTACGGCTCTGGTCGAACTCAAGGCGCGGTTCGACGAGGCGGCCAATATTCGCCAATCTCGGCGTCTGGAACGGGCGGGCGCCCATGTGGTGTACGGATTTCTGGATCTCAAGACCCATGCCAAGATCAGCACGGTGGTGCGCCGCGAAGGCGACAACCTCGTCACCTACACGCATTATGGCACCGGCAACTATCATCCGATCACCGCGCGCATCTACACCGACCTGTCGCTATTCACCTGTGACACGGCCCTGGGACGGGACGCGACCAAGGTCTTCAATTTTCTGTCCGGCTACGCCCCGCCCGATCAGCTCGAAAACCTCGCGATTTCACCACTCTCGCTGAAACAGCGCCTTCTCGAAATGATCGCGGCCGAAATCGAACATGCCGCCGCCGGACGGCCAGCAGAGATATGGGCCAAGATGAACTCGCTCATCGACAGCGAAGTCATCGATGCCCTGTATCGTGCCAGCCAGGCGGGGGTGAAGATCAGCCTTGTCATCCGCGGTATCTGCGGCGTGCGCCCCGGCATCAAGGGGCTGTCGGAGAACATTCGGGTAAAATCGATCATCGGCCGTTTTCTGGAACATTCGCGCATCGTCTGTTTCGGGAATGGCCACGGGTTGCCCAGCAAGAAGGCCCGGGTTTTCATCTCGTCCGCCGACTGGATGGGGCGCAATCTCAACCGTCGGGTTGAAACGCTCATCGAGATCCTGAATCCGACGGTGAAGGCCCAGATCGTCAGCCAGGTCATGGCAGCCAACCTCGCGGATGTGGCACAATCCTGGATCATGGGTCCGGATGGCGGATCGACCCGGGCCACGCTCACCGAGGGTGAGTTTGCCTTTAATTGCCACCGGTTCTTCATGGAAAACCCGTCACTGTCCGGGCGAGGCTCTGCCGGCGCTTCCGATGTGCCCAAATTGACGCATACAGATGAACCAACGGGGAATTGACGCCCCTCATCGGTTCCCCCATCCTGACCGCGGATCAGCCGGGGGACGCATGAACACCGAAAGCGCTGCAGTCAGCCCCGAATGGGACCCCTTCGGCCGCCCATTGTTTGACAGCCCCAGTGCGCGGGCCTTGTCGCGGGTGGGCGTTGTCGATGTCGGATCGAATTCTGTGCGCCTCGTGGTGTTTGACGGTGCCGCCCGCAGCCCGGCCTATTTCTATAATGAAAAGATCATGTGCGGCCTGGGCGCGGGCCTTTCGCAATCGGGGCGCCTGAACCCGGAGGGCCGCGCACGCGCCCTGGACGCCATACAGCGGTTTCAGCATCTTGCGCGAGGCATGAACCTTCCGCCTCTCACCGCCGTCGCGACCGCCGCCGTGCGCGACGCGGACGACGGACCCGAATTCTGTGACCAGGTGCTGCGTGATACCGGCCTGAAGATATGGGTGATCGATGGCGAAGAAGAAGCGCGCCTGTCCGCGCAGGGCGTGCTTTTGGGGTGGCCCGGATCATACGGGCTGGTCTGTGACATCGGTGGCTCCAGCATGGAGCTTGCCGAAATCGCTGGCGGACGCGTGGGAAAGCGGGTCACATCTGCTCTTGGTCCACTCAAGCTTGCGAGCGTCCCGGGCGGGCGATCCGGGCGCAAGGCCCACATCAAGGAGGTCATGGCGCAGCTCACCGAAAAGATGGGGCCACAACCTGATCGGCTGTTCCTGGTTGGCGGCAGCTGGCGTGCCATCGCCCGGATCGACATGCTGCGCCGCGACTATCCCCTCCGTGTTCTCCATGAATACCGGATGCGGCCAAAGGACGTGCGCGCCACCGTCAAGTTCATTGAAAAGAACGATCCGGACTGGCTGCGGAGCAACGCCAACGTGTCCGCGACCCGGATGGCGCTTGTGCCCATGGCGGCGGATGTGCTGGCACGGCTGGTGAACAAATTCAAACCCAAGGACATCGCGGTCTCGAGCTATGGCATTCGCGAGGGCCTGCTCTATGAGCAGATGCCACAACGCCTGCGCGACCGGGATCCGCTGATTGAGGCCTGCCATTTTGCCGAAGCCAAGGATGCACGGTTTCCGGGCTTTGGCGATACCCTGTTCAATTTCATCATGCCGCTGTTCAAATCGGCAACCACCTCACGCAAGCGTCTCGTCAAGGCGGCCTGTCTCTTGCACGATGTCAGTTGGCGCGCGCATCCGGATTACCGTGCTGAAATCTGTTTTGACAACGCAACCCGTGCCAATCTCGGCGGTCTCAAGCATTCCGAGCGGGTGTTTCTGGGTCTCGCCCTGATGCACCGCTATCGCAACAAACGCGAAGGCACACGGTTTGAGGACCTGTTCGGCCTCTTGGACGAAAGTGCACAGCTTCAGGCAGAGATTCTGGGCAAGGCCATGCGCTTTGGCGCGATGCTCTTGATGCAAGAGGGCGAGTCGATGAGCAGCCTGAAGTGGTATCCCAAACGGCGTGTTCTGGAGTTTCGCCTGTCCAACGATACCCGCGATCTGTTCGGCGAGGTCGCAGACGCACGCCTGCAATCACTGGTCGCATCGCTTTCGGCCGAGTTGAAGATCATCGGCATTTCCTGACACTCGGGGTTCAGAGATCAGTCTGTCCCTGCGGAGGCATTCTTATCTCGGGAACCGGTACTGGCGTGGCCTCGGGTTCCGGTTCCGGCCTGATTTTCTTTCGAATGATAATATCGCCATTCGGCAGAACTTCCGGCGGATGGTAGGCGGCCCAATCCTTTACATCGTTCAGCATCTCGCCGAATGCCGGACCCATCTCATCCACAAAGCTGAAGAGAGCCGGACCATATTCTTCCGCCATCTCGCGCATCTGCTTCAGTGCCGGAGACATTTCCTCTCGCAGCCCTTCAAACAGCAGTTCCATGCCGCGTTCCATCAGGTCTTTGCCCTCTTCTTCCTCAGTCTGTGCGGCAAGAGACGTGGCGGACAGGGCACCGGCAAAAGCAAGCGAGATAAGATGTTTCATAGGATCAATATAGACTGCGCCCACGCGCGTTCAAAGGTCAGATGTCAATTTCCAGAGTGACCGGGAAATGATCGGAGGCAAGCAGAAGCGCCTGACGCAGTTCTGTCACTTCCCAGCAATGCGCATCATCAAACGGATGCCAAATGCGCCAGGCCGGTCGGTGCGACATGAGATCGGGTGAAACCATGATGTAATCCAGCAACGCCTGAAGGTAGCGATCCCCCTTGTGCATCTTGAAACGTGCGGTTGTCGGGTGCGCGCCAAGACGACGCTCCAGTGCCCGGCGTGCGTGCGGGTCGTACAGGTCTTCGCCCAGCAGGATTTCGACCGATGATCTGCCAAACAAGTGCTCGTATTCGTCCAGACCGGGACCATCATTCAGATCCCCCATCAGAACCACTGCGGCCCCATCCACGATATGCTGATCGATCCGCCGCCGCAGCCAGATGGCCTGCGCAAGTTGCTTGCGCCGGTTCGCGATCGACAGGCGCATCGCGGCATCCCGGTTTCGCGCGCCGTGCGGTGCCTTGGATTTCAGATGCGCCCCGATCATGCGCAGCACATTGCCCTGTTTGGTTTGGACCTCCAGTTCCAGGGGCGGTTTCGAGAATCGCACCAGGTCCTCGGTTGCGTCGATATCCAGATCGATGCGAAAGCTGCTGTCAAACCGTGGCGCCCGGGGATCTCCGATGCTGTGGCCAACCGGATCATGCCGTGCGGTCAATACCTCGGGATCATAGAGCAGAGCGATTTCCTGATGGGTGTCATTCGCGAACCCCAAGACGGCGGTACTGGTTCTCAGATCGAAAGCGGCGGCAAAATTTTCCAAGGCCCGCACAGTGCTTTGAGTCCGCCCGGTATTGGGGGCCTCGATAATCATCACCGCATCCGCATCAACCGCCGAAAACACATTGCCAAGCGCTTCGGCCTGCTGTGCGCGTGTCACATCACGACGGCCCGACCAGTCATCATCGACAATCAGTTGATCGTGGCTGTCGAACAGATTGGCGAACCATTCGACATTATAGGTTGCCAGACGCATCAGGCGGCTGCGCCCTTGATATCTTCCCAGGCGCGATTGATGTCGATCATCCGCTTTTCCGCAAGTTTGATCGCCTCTTCCGGCACCCCGCGCGCCACCATCCGGTCGGGATGATTCTCGCGTATCAACTGCCGCCACGCCTTTCGGATCTCTGTCATCGGCATATCGGGCGTGACCCCCAGCACAGTGTATGCATCGGCCTCTGCGTCCGGAACGAAGCGCGCGCGCATCGCTTTGAACTGGGCGTCGGGGACATTGAAGATCCCGGCGACGTCCTCAAGAAACTCGTTCTCGCCGGGGTGATAGAACCCGTCGGCCATCGCGATATGAAAGAGCCCTTCCATCAGGTCGCTCAGGGTTTCGGGATCGTCGGAAAACATGCGCCCAATCCGCTGCGCGTATTCCTGGTATCCCGCAACATCGGTGCGCGCCAGGTTGAACACCCGCGCGGCCCCGGCCTCGTCTTCCTCCCCGATCTGAAAGACCTCGCGAAACGCGGTTACTTCGTCGCGCGTGACATGACCATCCGCCTTGGCCATCTTGGCGCCCAGTGCCATCACCGCGATGGCAAAGGCAACGCTGCGCTCGGGTCTCGTGCGCAGACGGTCAAACACGGCTGACAGGCTTTCGCCACTTGTCAGCGCAGCCAGCGCGTCGGTTATTCGGGTCCAGATCGACATAAGACCAGCTTAGCCCGGCTGCAGGGAAGTGTCAGGTGCGCTATCTGGTCTCGGCGTCAGGA
This sequence comes from Sedimentitalea todarodis, assembly GCF_032595355.1. Classification (NCBI taxonomy): domain Bacteria; kingdom Pseudomonadati; phylum Pseudomonadota; class Alphaproteobacteria; order Rhodobacterales; family Paracoccaceae; genus Sedimentitalea; species Sedimentitalea todarodis. The sequence goes on from NZ_JASMWN010000022.1 coordinate 22,217, forward strand.
TTTTTTGCATCAGAACCAGATCGAGATAGGCCCCGGCCTTGAACCCGACCTCGGGAAGACGCCCGACGGCGTGAAACCCGATGGCCTCGTGAAAAGCGACGGCAGCCGGGTTGCTACTGCTGATCGCAGCAATCAGGACATGAACGCCCTCCGCAGCCGCCACCTGCTCCAACCGCTCCATCAGCATTCGCCCCAGTCCGACGCCCTGCCTATCCGGCGCCAGATGGATTGAGTGCTCAGCGGTCCGCGCGTATCCCGGCCCGGGCCGAAATGGACCGTAGGTGGCAAAGCCGGCGACCTCGTCATGCGCTTCCATCACCTGAAATGCCGGCCCGCGCGTGCGGATGTTTTGCGAAACCGATTCCAGCGTGCGTTCAACGGTGGTGAACGTGATGGACGAATGGCGAATGATCGGATTGAGGATATTGCAGATCGCCGCGGCGTCCTCTTCCTTCGCCTGACGCACGATCATTGCAGAACGCGCAGGCCGAGCACGTCGTCAACTTCGGCGCTCGCCTCTGTCAGCGTGGCACCGGATACCGCAATATGATCGAGTCGCATCATCCGGCCATATTGGCGCGTCACCGGCGTACGAAAAAGGACAAAAGCCGCGGCTCTGGAGAAAACTGCCGGCCCTCGGGTGTCAGAACAGCCACACCACGAGCGACCAGACCGCGGCGAGAACCGTCGGATAGAACGTGGCCGCAAATCCGAACCCGCGCAGCGGGGCCGATACATGATAGCCGATCCAGAACGCCAGGCGCGCAATGGCAAATGCAAACCCCATGACCACGACCACCACGCCGCCCAGCGTCAGTGCCACGAAGGGCCAGATCACCAACGCCAGGATCAGCTGTTCTGTCGTATTGGACAGAACCCGCTGATCGATCCATGCCCGGCTTTGCGGTTCGAAATCCTCGCCGTCAATGATCGTGTCATCAAAGAACCGGCGCTGTGCCAACCTGCCGATCATGGCGATCATCACCAGCCCCGGCGCGAACAAGGCGCCGGGCAAGGCCAGTTGCGGCGGCAGGAACGGCAATCCGGGCATTTGAGGTGCCCAGACAACCGCCAGCGACCACAGCGCGCCGGCGATCATGCCGATCACGATTGTGGGGCGCTTATTCATCAGGTGCGGTCGCCGCGCACGAGACGCAGGATATCCTTGGCCGCGTTCGGGATGTTGGTCCCCGGCCCAAAGATCGCCTTGACCCCTTTGTCATACAAAAACTGGTAATCCTGCTGAGGGATCACACCACCGCAGATCACGATGACGTCATCCGCACCGGCATCCTTCAGCGCCTGCACCAATTGCGGCGCCAAAGTCTTGTGCCCGGCCGCCTGGCTGGAGATCCCGACGATGTGCACATCGTTGTCCACGGCATCCTGCGCGGCCTCTTCGGGCGTCTGGAACAATGGCCCCACATCGACGTCAAACCCGATATCGGCAAAGGCGGTGGCAATCACCTTGGCCCCCCTGTCGTGACCATCCTGGCCCATCTTGACCACCAGCATACGCGGTCGGCGCCCCTCGACCTCGGCAAAGTCCTCGACGGTTTTCTGGATTGCGGCAAATTCCGCGTCACCTTCGTAGGCGGCGCCATACACCCCGGCAAGCGTCTTGACCTCGGCGCGGTGACGACCGAACTCCTTTTCCATCGCCATGCTGATTTCTCCAACAGTTGCCCGGGCCCGGGCGGCCTCGACAGCCGCCTGCAACAGGTTGCCGCTCTCCCCTGCACAGCGTGTCAGATTGTCCAGCGCTGCCGTGCACATATCCTCGTCCCGTTCGGCACGCATCTTGTTCAATCGCACGATCTGGCTCTCGCGGACCTTTTCATTGTCGATCTGAAGAATGTCGATCGGGTCTTCCTTGTCCTTGCGGTACTTGTTGACGCCGACGATCACCTCGTCGCCCCGGTCGATCAGCGCCTGACGGGTGGCCGCCGATTCCTCGATCCGCAGTTTGGGCAGCCCACTGGCAACCGCCTTGGTCATGCCGCCCATCTCTTCGACTTCCTCGATCAGCTTCCACGCCTCGGCCGCCAGATCATGGGTCAGCTTTTCCACATAGTAGGACCCTGCAAGCGGATCGACCACATTGGTCACCCCGGTTTCTTCCTGCAGGATCAACTGGGTATTCCGCGCGATCCGCGCGCTGAAGTCAGTGGGCAGCGCAATCGCCTCGTCAAGCGCGTTGGTATGCAACGACTGCGTTCCGCCAAGAACCGCGCTCATCGCTTCGTAGGCGGTCCGGATCACGTTGTTATAGGGATCCTGTTCCTGAAGGCTGACACCAGAGGTCTGGCAATGGGTCCGCAGCATCATGGACTTGGGATTCCTGGGTTCAAATTCGCTCATTATGCGGTGCCACAACAGCCGCGCCGCGCGCAGCTTGGCCGCTTCCATGAAAAAATTCATGCCGATCGCAAAGAAGAACGACAGCCGACCGGCGAACGCGTCGACATCCATGCCGCGCGCAATCGCGGTGCGCACATATTCGCGCCCGTCGGCCAGCGTATAGGCCAGTTCCTGCACGAGGTTCGCGCCTGCTTCCTGCATGTGGTAGCCCGAGATCGAGATCGAGTTGAATTTCGGCATTTCGGACGAGGTGTATTCGATGATATCCGCGATGATCCGCATCGACGGTTCCGGCGGATAGACATAGGTGTTGCGCACCATGAATTCCTTCAGAATGTCGTTCTGGATGGTGCCCGCCAGAACCGATTTGTCGTGGCCCTGTTCTTCGCCGGTGACGATGAAGTTGGCCAGGATCGGGATCACCGCCCCGTTCATCGTCATCGACACGCTGACCTTGTCGAGCGGGATGCCATCGAACAGGATCTTCATGTCCTCGACGGAATCGATTGCCACGCCCGCCTTGCCGACATCGCCAACCACGCGCGGGTGGTCGCTGTCATAGCCCCGGTGCGTCGCGAGATCAAAGGCGACGCTGACGCCTTGTTGCCCAGCCGCCAGCCCGCGACGATAAAAAGCGTTGGATTCCTCGGCTGTCGAAAACCCGGCGTATTGGCGGATCGTCCATGGGCGCCCGGCATACATCGTCGCCTTGACGCCGCGCGTGAAGGGCGCCGTTCCCGGTGTCGTGCCCAGATGATCCACATCCGCCAGGTCTTCCGGCGTGTACAAGGGCTGAACCTCGATCCCTTCGATGGTTTTCCAGTTCAGATCATCGAGCGGGCGACCGCGCAATTCCTGCTCGGCCAGGGCCTTCCAGGTGGTTTTCTCAGAATCCATTTGATCGTCCTCTTGTCATCTCTGTCCGAGGCGGGGCTCTGCCCGCCAAGTTTTCTAGGCTGGGTGTTGCAATCGTACGGCAAGCTGCTCTGATGCGCCGAACGTCGTCGTGGCGCCGACCGGTGCGGGACCTGGCCCGGCGGCCAACTTTTTGTGCCACGGCGCAAAAAACTAGCATCGCATTTGTCGCTGGCGTGCTTATATGTTCAGTAACGGGAGAAAAAATGAAACTCAGCTTAGCACTTGTTTTCGCAACGTTATTGGTCGCGCCAGTTTGGGCGCAGGAGGGTTCCGAAACGCCGGATACGGCGATGATACAGCCTGCGGGTGAAAGTGATCTGAGTGATTTTCTCTGGACCAAGCGCCCGGTGGTGGTGTTTGCCGACTCTCCTGCGGATCCGCGATATGCCGAACAGATTGAACGCCTGAGCGAAGGCATGGGCATGCTGATCGATCGCGATGTCGTCGTTCTGACCGACACCGATCCGGCCGCTGCCTCACCGTTGCGCCAGAAACTGCGACCGCGCGGGTTCATGCTGGTGCTGGTCGGCAAGGATGGCGGTGTCAAGCTGCGCAAGCCTTTGCCCTGGACGGTGCGGGAAATCACCCGGTCCATCGACAAGACGCCCGAACGGCAACGCGAAGTGGACCAGAAGCGCGGGCTTTGACCCCCGCAACGCCGGATCGCTTGATATGCGGCTGTCAGCAGCACCGAATCATTCAAACTCCATGATCACTTCGTCGACCGCGAGGCTGTCGCCTGCGCCGGCGTTGATCCTGGACACCACGCCCTTTTTCTCGGCGCGCAGGATGTTCTCCATCTTCATCGCTTCGATCGAACACAACGCCTGGCCTTCCTGAACCTCGTCCCCGACCTCGACGTCGATCTTCACGACCAGTCCGGGCATCGGGCAAAGCAGCAGCTTGGACGTATCGGGCGCCACCTTTTCAGGCATCAGTGCTGCCAGTTCCGCCTGCCTGGGCGTTCTGACATGCACCCGCAGATCGGCCCCGCGCGAGCGGATGCGGAAGCCACCGCTGATCTTGCCCACCTTCAGGACTAGTTGCGCCCCATCAACCCTGACCATTGCAAGGTGGTCTCCGGGCGTCCAGTCACTGCTCACCCGCATCTTGCAACCATCGGAGAACTTCACGGTCGATCCCTCGGGATCCGCGTCTACCGTGGTGTCGAATCGATGATCCTGCAGGCTGACCACCCAGTCTGTGCCCACCTTGCGTTCATGGTTGTCCATCCGCCCCGACACGCGGGTGCGACGTATCTCTGCGACGCGGTGCATCGCGGCGCAGGCCGCGGCGATACGCTTCAGATCGGCCTCGGGGAGGCTGACGCCTTCAAACCCATCCGGATACTCTTCGGCGATAAACGCCGTGGTCATGTCACCAGAGATGAATTTCGGATGATCCATCACGGCTGACAGGAATGGCAGATTGTGACCGATCCCTTCGACCTCGAAACTGTCGAGGGCCACGCGCATCCGTTCAATCGCCTCGTGCCGCGTCGGCGCCCAGGTGCAGAGCTTTGCGATCATCGGGTCATAAAACATGCTGATTTCGCCGCCTTCGTAAACGCCGGTATCATTGCGCACGGCATGGCTGGCTTCGGCAACTTCGGCAGGCGGTCGATAGCGGGTCAGACGGCCGATGGATGGCAAAAACCCGCGATACGGATCTTCGGCATACAACCGGTTTTCGATCGCCCACCCGGTCAGTTTGATGTCACCCTGCGCAAAAGGCAGCTTTTCCCCGTTGGCGACGCGGATCATCTGCTCCACCAGATCAACGCCGGTAATCAGCTCTGTCACCGGGTGCTCGACCTGCAAACGGGTGTTCATTTCGAGGAAATAGAAGTTCTTGTCGCCATCGACGATGAACTCGACGGTACCCGCACTGGTGTAGCCGACCGCCTGCGCCAGCGCGACAGCCTGTTCGCCCATGGCCTGGCGCGTCGCTTCGTCCAGAAACGGGCTGGGGGCCTCTTCCACGACCTTCTGGTTGCGCCGCTGGATCGAACATTCCCGTTCGCCCAGGTACACGCCGTTCCCATGGCTGTCGCAAAGCACTTGGATCTCGATATGACGCGGCTGCGTGACGAATTTCTCGATAAAGATCCGATCGTCGCCAAACGAACTGGCCGCCTCGTTCTTGGAACTCTGAAAGCCCTCGCGGGTCTCTTCATCGTTCCACGCGATCCGCATTCCCTTGCCACCGCCGCCGGCAGAGGCCTTGATCATCACCGGATAGCCAACCTCGCCCGAAATTTTCACGGCTTCGTCCGCGTCGGCAATGATCCCCATATATCCGGGTACGGTTGAAACCCCGGCCTCCTGCGCGATCTTTTTGGAGGTGATCTTGTCGCCCATGGCCTTGATCGCGCCGACCGGAGGGCCGACAAAGGTCACGCCTTCCGCTTTAAGGGCCTCAGCGAACTTGCTGTTTTCAGAGAGAAACCCATATCCCGGATGCACCGCCTGCGCGCCGGTTTTCCGGATCGCTTCCATCACCTTGTCGATCACGATGTAAGACTGGTTTGCCGGTGACGGGCCAATGTACACTGCCTCGTCGGCCATCTGAACATGCAATGCATCCTTGTCCACGTCGGAATAGATCGCGACTGTGGATATCCCCATCTTGCGCGCGGACTTGATGACCCGGCAAGCGATTTCGCCCCGATTGGCAATCAGGATCTTGTTGAGCATGGGTTGTCCTTTGACTGTGTGAATTTGGCAGGTTTGCAGGGCCCGCAATCGGCGTATCGCTGCGGTGAGCCGTGCAACAAACGTGTCTCGTCAGGCACTTGATACCGGAAAAGCGGGCGCAATCCGCCATCGTGTTTTCGGGGTTTGCAAGCTGTGCTGCTCGCCGCAAAAGGGCACGTCCGCCCTTGCATGCACGAATAAGGCGCGGTTGCAGCCGAAGTTAATGTCTGCTGGGATCTGCGGACATGTCTGTCCGGACAGAGGCGAAGCTGCCTAGCTACAGGCGCCCGGCTTTTGCTGGCAGTACAGGACATTGCCCGCCGCGCCGACGGCTGCGCCGCCAAGGACGTTACCGTCCAGAACAGCCGCTCCGACAGCGCCCGCACCGGCTCCGTACAATGCCTGTTCGCCCATCGTATCGCCGCAGGCGGCAAGGCCCGCGCATATCGACAGCGCAATCCATAGGTTTGTTGCTCGCATCTCGCCCCTCCTTCTGCCGGTCTGGTGACTTGTGCGCCAAATTGGCCACTCGCGTCTTTCCGATGCAACACGAAAGCAAATTCAGTGCGGGAATCGGCAGATCGATGCCGAACCACCGCGCCGCGAGACGCACAAAAAGAAACGGGCAGGCAAACGTCATCGACGAAAGCCTGCCCGCTCAGGGAAGGGGTACGGAATAGGTAGTCAGTAAACAGCGCGGGAATACATACGCCGCTTACAACTTCTACGGTGGTACATTTATTTTCGTTCGCCAAGAGGGAGTTTTTTGAATCGCCGATTTGAGCCGTTTCTCGCCGATCCGAAGTGCTTGATTGCGTGATCATGCCGAGCGTCCGCGAAACACGTCAGGGAAACTGGCCCGGGCAACCGCGACATCCAGCTTCAGGAGTGCCTCGTAGCTCTCTGGATCAAAAGGATCTTCTGCCGCAACGACTTCGCGCCCAAAGAGCCAATTCAACCGGCCCGCATCAAGGTTGCCGCGTTCGAACGGCTGATCCCCGAAATGCTCCCAAATCGCCGCGATGAACCCTGCATCCGCGCGCCGGTCAGCGGGTCTGCGATCCGCAAAGCGTTCGCGCGGCTTGAGCGGGGTCACCCCTTTTGGATTGGGGCGGCGAATCGTGAACTGGAAATCCGTTCCGGCCAAGCGTCCGGGAAAGCCGCGATGCTTCAGCATGGGGTTCCCTCCGCATGCGGCGCAGGAACGATAGGGTGCAGGACCAGCCCTTTGGCCATTCCTGCATCCTGATTAGTTGTATTTTCCCGTGTAGGTCGGTTCGATGCTGACAGCTTGCGGTTCTGCCACAACGAACTCTTCCCTTGGTGAGGTATCACAGGCTGCGACAGCGACGACCAGACCGATCGCCGCAACAAGTCTGATGCTGGTAGACATGATTGTCTCCTGACTGCTCTCTTCGCTTTGCCGGGATCAGCGACCCCGGTCCGCCCCTCGTTGGAGGCAAAAATCGCTTTGGTGCGATCTGCGGAACAGGTAGCGTAGAAACAGTCAGATTGGAATCGTTGGTTTGTTGACGAACCGGCGAAAGGGGCCGCGCCTAAGTGCTCGCCCCGGATCGCATAGAAAGCCGCAACATCTTGGGTCCGCATCAATACGCCTCCCAGATACAGTCGGCATCTTCAAGCCGATAGGCCTCGAAATACTGGGTCGCCTGCGGATTCGCCTCTCCGAACGGAACATCGCGATCCGACATCGAGATCACAATATGCGTGGACGCCAGCGCAAATTCGGACATGTAGGGAATCACCAGATCGCGACACAGGTGCGCCATGTCCTCCGCGGCAACGTCATATGCAACCGACCCGCCATCTCGTGCGATGGCTGGCGCGACAAACCGAAACCGTACCCAGGTCTGGCCGGTTGCATCATCAACGAGCACCTCGTTGAGCGAGACATCCTGGCCCGAAGGGACCGAAACCGCCTGCTGCGCTACCGCAGTCGTCGCCAACAGCGACAACGCGAGCGTGAGTCCACAGCCTCGGCGGCACAGATACCGGGCTCCTTCCCCCAAAGCTGCTGGCGCGGTATCTTGCGGGCACGTATCTCTTTTCCGGCCAACGTGTTCACGATACCTGGCCAAAGCGCGCAGGGCCTGACTCACGCAAGTGACATCTGCAGCATGTGCGATCTTCAACGCCTGGTTTTTGCAAAGCTGGATCAACGTGACCTCCTTGCAGGTCAAATGGGACTGGTTTGCGCAATTGCTCAGAGCGGAATATTGTCGTGCTTTTTCCACGGGTTCTGCAGCGACTTGTTCCGCAAGGATGCAAATGCTCTGCTGACTCGCATCCGGGTGGAATGCGGCATGATCACCTCGTCCACAAAGCCTTTTTCGGCAGCAGCAAAGGGGTTTGCGAACCGATCCTCATAATCCTTGGTGTGCGCCGCGATCTTGTCGGCGTCGCCCAGGTCGGCGCGGTGAATGATCTCTGTTGCGCCCTTGGCGCCCATCACGGCGATTTCGGCGGTCGGCCAGGCATAGTTGACATCGCCGCGCAGGTGCTTGGATGCCATCACGTCATAGGCACCGCCGTACGCCTTGCGGGTGATCACCGTGACCTTGGGCACCGTCGCTTCGCCATAGGCAAAGAGCAGCTTTGCCCCATGCTTGATCACGCCGCCATATTCCTGCGATGTCCCCGGCAGGAACCCCGGCACATCGACAAAGGTCAGGATCGGAATTTCGAACGCGTCACAGAACCGGACGAACCGCGCTGCCTTGCGTGAACTGTCGATATCCAGGCATCCGGCCAGCACCATCGGCTGGTTGGCGACCACGCCGACCGGGCTGCCTTCGAGCCGGATGAACCCGGCAATGATGTTCTTGGCAAACTCTTCCTGGATTTCATAGAAATCGGACTCGTCCGCAACCTTCAGGATCAACTCTTTCATGTCATACGGCGTGTTGGCGTTTTCGGGGATCAGCGTATCCAGGCTCATCTCTACCCGGCCCGGTTCATCAAAGAACGGACGTACCGGCGCCTTGTCGCGGTTATTCAGGGGCAGGAAATCGACCAGCCGGCGCACTTCGGCCATGGCCTCGACATCGTTCTCGAACGCACCATCCGCGACGCTGGATTTGCGGGTATGCGTGCCTGCGCCGCCCAGTTCTTCGGCTGTGACGACTTCGTTGGTGACTGTCTTCACCACGTCAGGCCCGGTCACGAACATGTAGGAGGTGTCTTTCACCATGAAGATGAAATCGGTCATCGCCGGCGAATACACCGCACCACCCGCGCAGGGGCCCATGATCACGCTGATCTGGGGCACGACGCCGCTGGCCATGATGTTGCGTTGAAAGACCTCTGCATAGCCGGCAAGGCTCGCCACGCCTTCCTGGATACGCGCGCCGCCGGAATCGTTGATGCCAATGACCGGCGCCCCGTTCTGCATTGCCATATCCATGATCTTGCAGATTTTCTGGGCGTGCGTTTCAGACAGCGAGCCGCCAAACACCGTGAAATCCTGCGAGAACACGTAAACCATTCGGCCGTTGATCGTGCCCCAGCCTGTTACCACACCGTCGCCGGCAGGGCGTTGTTTCTCCATTCCGAAATCAGTACACCGATGCGCCACAAAGGTGTCGAACTCTTCGAAGCTGCCTTCATCCAGCAGCAAGTCGATCCGCTCACGGGCCGTCAGCTTGCCACGCGCATGTTGAGCGTCAATCCGCTTTTGGCCACCACCCAGACTGGCGTCCTTGCGGCGGTCCTCCAACTCGGAAAGGATGTCTTTCATGGCATGTCCTTTTGAAGATTTTGCCGGACCCTACAGAATTGCGGGGCGCAGCCAAAGTGTTTTTCGGAATATTTGCAAACCATTTACCGAGTCATGATTGCAAAATGCAAAATTGGTAATTAACACTTGAAGTTGTGGCCGATGCCCGATCTTGGGCGTATAGGACAGAGTCTCACCATGCCCGACACACCCAACATACGATTTCTGGACCGGCGTACACCGCCGCATATCGGTACGCTGATCCTGATGACCGGGCTTTCGGCGCTGGCGATGAACATCTTTCTGCCCAGCTTGCCAAACATGACTGTCTATTTCCAGGCGGACTACCGGGTGCTTCAACTCTCGGTGGCGCTGTATCTGGGCGCCAGCGCGGTGTTGCAGCTCTTCATCGGCCCCTTGGCGGACAAGCTGGGCCGGCGCCCGGTCACGCTCTATGGGATAGTCCTGTTTCTGCTGGCCACGCTTGGCTGTATTCTTGCGCCGACTGCCGAGATCTTTCTGATCTTCAGAATGTGCCAGGCGGTCATCGCGGTATGCATGGTGCTGGGTCGCGCCGTGGTCCGGGATATGTTCCCACAGGACAAAGCCGCCAGCATGATCGGTTATGTCACCATGGGCATGGCCGTCGTGCCGATGATTGGCCCGGTGATCGGTGGAGTCGTGGACGAGATCTTGGGCTGGCAGGCCAATTTCTGGCTGCTGTTTGCACTCGGAGCGATGATGTTATTTTTGATCCATTTCGATATGGGCGAGACTGGCGGCAAGAGCGGGCTGACCCTGGCACAACAGTTCGGCGAGTATCCCGAACTTCTGCGCAGCCCCCGGTTCTGGGGCTACTCGCTGGCAATGGCGCTGTCGTCGGGTGCGTTTTTTGCCTATCTTGGTGGGGCCCCTTTCATCGGCACCGACCTCTATGGACTGGAGCCCTCCGCGTTGGGCTTCTATTTCGGCGCACCGGCCCTGGGGTACTTTCTCGGCAATTTCCTGACGGGCAGGTTTTCCACCCGACTGGGCATCAACATCATGATCCTCTGGGGGTGTATCCTGTGCCTTGTTGGCATTGCGGCGTCCCTCGCCATCACCTACGCCGGTGCCGACTCCCATTTCACGTTTTTCGGTCTGATGACCTTTGTCGGCCTCGGCAACGGGCTTTCGATGCCCAACGCCACTGCCGGGATGCTCTCTGTACGACCGCATCTGGCCGGAACCGCGTCGGGCCTTGGGGGCTCCATCATGCTGGGCGGTGGTGCGGCCCTCAGCGCGCTGGCCGGCGCCTTGCTGACCCCGCAAACAGGGGCTTTCCCCCTGCTCTGGATGATGCTGATCACGGCGATTCTCAGCATCCTCTCGATCATCCTGGTGATCCTGCGGCAAAGGCAACTCGGCCTCTGAGCCTTGCACCCTGCAATTTGCAAAGTTAGCATGCGTCTGTTCGAACTTTGCAAAGGCATGACATGGCGACCCAAAAACTCTACGCCGGGGCCAAGCTGCGCGAAATGCGCACCCGTCTTGGCCTGACGCAAAAGGACTTTGCCGCAAAGCTCGGCGTCTCGCTGCCGTACCTGAACCAGATGGAAAACAACAACCGGCCGGTCAGCACCACCGTCGTTCTCGCGCTCGCGCAGGAATTCGGAATGGATGTGACCGAATTGTCCACCGGTGACAGCGAACGGCTGGTCAGCGACATGCGCGAAGCGCTCGCAGACCCGGTGTTCGCCGACGCAATGCCGCCGATGGCGGACCTGCGGCTGGCGGCCTCCAACGCCCCTGCCCTTGCCCGTGCGTTCATCGATCTTCACCGCAGCTATCGGCAGACACACGAACGCCTCGCCTCGCTTGACGAGGCCCTTGGCCGCCAGGACGCGCTGACCCAGACCAGCCCCTGGGACGAGGTGCGCGACTTCTTTCACTACTGCGACAACTACATTGATGCCGTCGATCGGACCGCCGAGCACTTCGCCGGCACGGTGGCTGCACCACAAGATATCCGGTCGGCGGCCACCGCCCAGTTGACGGCCCGCGGCGTCGTTGTCGCCTTTGTCGACATGGAACTGCTGCGCGAGTTCGACACCAACCGCAAGATCCTGCGCCTGTCGTCACGCGTGACACCGCAGACACAGGTGTTCCAGATGCTGCTGCAGCTTGCGTTGCTGACGCAGGACAAGCTCCTTGAGGCGACGCTGGACCTTGCGCGGTTTCACACCGACGCGGCCCGGTCCATCGCCAAGATCGGTCTGGCGAACTATTTTGCCGGTGCGGCATTGATGCCCTATCGCACGTTTCTGGCGGCGGCGCAGGACTGTCGTCACGATCTGGAGCGGCTCAGCCTGCAATTCGGCGCGTCCATAGAACAGGTGGCGCACCGGCTATCAACCTTGCAGCGCCCCGGTACCAAAGGGCTGCCGTTCTTCTTCGTGCGTGTCGATCAGGCCGGCACGATCACCAAGCGTCACAGCGCCACGCGGCTGCAATTTGCGCGTTTCGGCGGCGCGTGCCCCTTGTGGAACGTGCATCAGGCCTTTGAGACGCCCGGTCGGTTCCTGAGACAACTGGCCAAAACGCCCGACGGCGTCGGATACATCCTGCTCGCGCGGGACGTGTCGAAACCGGGCGGGTCCTTCGGCGCCCCGATCCGGCGGTACGCAATCGCACTTGGATGCGAGGTCCGGCACGCCGGATCGCTGGTCTATGCGGACGGTCTGGATGTATCGGATTCCGGCAGCTTTGAGCCCATCGGCATCTCTTGCCGCATCTGCGAGCGCAAGAATTGTCATCAGCGGTCCGTTCCGCCACTGGAACGGCAGCTGACAATCAACGAGAATGAACGGGGCGTCCTCCCCTATCAGGTCAGTTGACGCCCCAACATCACCGTCAGGCTGACAGCAACCCCCAAATCTGATCCTTGAGCAACGCGCGCTGCTTGCGCAGCTCGACCTCGGCCAGTTCTTCGATCGGCTCGACATTGGTTTCCGCGCGGTGAACGGCGCGGTTCACCTCGTGATATTCATCCGCCAGCCGGGAAAAATGTGCATCTGACTGCTTCAGCTCCTGCATCCGGTCGACCTTGTCCGGGAATTCTTCGTGCAGTTCGTGTGGGGTATGAGACATGTACTCGCTCCGTTTCCTTCTGTTCCACCACAGGCTATCGCGGGTTGATGCGGGGCCACTTTGATGCGGATCAAGCGTCACGGCAATTGTGCGATATCGTCCAAAATTATCGGCGTGCGCGCCGCCATCCCGCCTGTTTCGCTTCGGCTTCCGCACAGAACCAGCGCTCGCCCTTGGCGGTGTTGATCCGTGTTTTATCGTAGTGCTCCTGCCCCGGCATGTGATAAATTCGCGTGCCCTTGGACGATATGTTGCCCTTGATCGGACAATCCTGTCGCGACGGCTGCGCAACACTGCGCTTGGCGGCGCGAAACTGCGCCGGTCTCTGGACCTGATTGGCATGCAGGCCACGCCCGTTCACCGCCGCAGCCTTTTCATCCAGATCGTAGTCCATGGAGTATTTTCGATAGGCAAAGGCCAGCCCTTCGGACACCATCATCCGCCCCGCATCCCGGGAACCGACATGGCAACGCGCCACGATTCGGCCATAGCGATCCGTGTCCATGGCTGTGCAGCGCGCAACCTTGCCCGCGAACCGTGCCGCGATCTGTTGCGAGACCCACTGACCACAGGGCCAGGCATCGCCGTTCGGGCGCTTGCAGGTCTGATCCGCCTCGGGGGCATCAATACCAAAGAGCCGCACCCGGTCGCCGCCGACGTCCCAGGTATCGCCGTCAATCACGCGAATGCGCCCATTGGGGTCCGCCCCCACGAGTTGGGGGAGCAAACACAGAACAAACATGGCACAAATTCTTAACATCCGGTTTTCATAGGGGCGCGCGCGCGCCGCTACAATCCGGAAATCGACCGTTTCGACCCAGTCAGCGTTGCGCGACCTCCCAGGTGGGATTCTGCCAGGGCTCGTCATTGGACGGGGCCAGCGGCGGCTGGCCCAAGAGGTGATCGGACATCTTTTCGCCCACCATGATCGAGGGCGCGTTCAGATTGCCATTGGTGATGCGCGGAAAGATACTGCTGTCGGCGACGCGCAGCCCGTCAACCCCGATCACCTGCCCGGTTGGGTCCACAACCGCGTTCGGGTCATCGGCACGGCCCATGCGGCAGGTTCCGCACGGATGATAGGCGCTTTCGGCATGTTCGGCGATGGCCGCGTCAAGTTCTTCGTCGCTCTTTAGATGTTCACCCGGCTGGATTTCATGGCGGACAAACTCCGAAAAGGCCGGCTGGGCAAAGATCTCGCGGGTCAGGCGGATGCAGGTCCGGAACTCCCCCCAATCCTGATCGGTGGACATGTAGTTGAACCGGATCACCGGTGCATCGGCGGGATCGTCGCTGCGCAGGGTCACCGCGCCCCGGCTGGTCGAGCGCATCGGGCCGACATGGGCCTGAAAGCCATGCCCTTCTGCCGCCGCCTTGCCATCATAGCGCACGGCCATCGGCAGGAAGTGATACTGGATATCCGGATAGGGGACCCCTGCCCGGCTTCGAATGAAGGCCGCGCTCTCGAACTGGTTCGACGCGCCCAGCCCGGTCTTGGAAAACAGCCATTGCGCACCGATCATCGCCTTGCTGACAAGGTTCCAGTGCTTGAAGAGCGTGATCGGCTGGCTGGCGGCCATCTGGATATACATCTCCAGATGGTCCTGAAGGTTCCCACCGACACCGGGCCGGTCGACAATGGGCGTGATCCCGTGTTCAGCCAGATGGTCGGCAGGGCCGATGCCGGACAGCATCAACAGCTTTGGCGAGTTGATCGCCGAGGCCGCCAGAACCACGTCCCGCCGCGCCCGGATCAACTCTTTTTGGCCACCCCGGTCGACTTCGACACCTCTGGCGCGGCCATCTTCGATCACCACCTTGCAGGCCAGGGCCCGCACCAGCGTGCAGTTGTCCCGCCTCAAGGCCGGGCGCAGATAGGCATTGGCCGCAGACCAGCGTCGACCGTTCCAGACGGTCTGCTCCATCGGGCCGAACCCCTCCTGCTTGCGCCCGTTATAGTCATCGGTCAGCTGATACCCGGCTTGTTCGCCGGCCGTCACGAACGCAGCATGCAACGGGTTGTCGCGCGGCCCCCGAGTGACATGCAGCGGGCCATCTGTGCCACGCCACGCAGGGTCGCCGCCGTGGCCGCCATCGTGCCAGGATTCCATGCGTTTGAAATAGGGCAACACATCGGCAAAGCTCCAGCCATCGGCGCCCGCCTCGGACCAGTGATCGAAGTCCATCGCATGGCCACGCACATAGACCATGCCGTTGATGCTGGACGAGCCGCCGATCACCTTGCCACGCGGACAGGCCAGGCGCCGGTTGTTCAGATGCGGCTCCGGTTCGGATTGATACCCCCAATCATAGCGCGACATGTTCATGGGATAGCTGAGCGCAGCGGGCATCTGGATGAACGGGCCGGCATCCGTGCCGCCGAATTCGATCACGATGACCGATGCCCCGGACTCGGAGAGCCGATAGGCCATGGCGCATCCTGCGCTCCCGGCTCCGACGATGACGAAATCCGCCTCCATCATGCCTCCGGATCCCGCAGGACCGAATAGTCGACCATGACATGCTCGCGGTAGGTTTCCAGTCGGGTCAGTCGATCATAATAGTCCTCGACACGCGGGTTCGCATCACGCGTGACATCAATGGTGAACCAGCGAAACAGCAGGTGGCCGATGGTGATATCCGCAGCACTCAGTGTGTCGCCACAGACATAACGCTTGCCTGCCAGCTGCGGTGCGAGCCGGGCAAGCAGACCATTGAACCGGGTCACTGCCGCCGTCAACGCTGCTTCGTCCCGCCTGGCTGCGGCGGTGCGGACGCGGGACCAGAAGATGGGCACGGTAAAGGATTGCGCCAATTCGTTCTTGCCCCACTCTGCCCACATGTCGACGCGGGCGCGGGCCGCGGGGTCGACGGGCCAGAATGCGCCGCCATCGCCATAGCGCGCGGCCAGATATCGCAGGATTGCACAGCTTTCCCAGATCACCAGATCGTCGTCGCGCAGTGTCGGCACCAGCCGGTGCGGGTTCATCTCGCCAAATTCAGGAGTATCCAGCCCTCCGTGGGCGTGACCGTAGTCAAGCCGTTTATGAGCGAGCCCAAGTTCCGCGAGCACCCACATGACAATCTGCACATTGGACGACGTGGCGCGACCATAGACCGTCAGCATTGCCTCATTCCCCCCTCGGAAACCGCTGGCTTTCCTCCAGAGTGTTCAGGTCCATGTGATTGCGCATGTAGCGCTCGGACGCCTTTTGCAGCGGCTGGTAATCCCAGGGATAATACCCCCCCTGCCGCAACGCCTCGTACACCACCCATCGCCGCGCCTGGCTGGCGCGTACGGCGGCATCATAGGCGTCGAGATCCCACCGGGCGCGCGACTTGGCCCGCAGGCTGGCCAGCGTGCCCTGATGCGCCGGGTCATCGGCCAGGTTGATCAACTCCTGCGGGTCGGACGCAAGATCGAAGAGCTGATCCGGGTCCAGTGCGCACCGGTTGTACTTCCACTTGCCATAGCGCAGGGACACCAGCGGCGCATCGCTGGCCTCGGCGGCGTATTCGATGGCGACCGGGCTGCTGCGCTCTGCCCCGCTAGTCAGCGGCGTCAGGTCCTCTCCGTCGGTCCAGGGCGCAATTTCAGCCATGTCTATGCCCGCCAGTGCGCCCAGCGTCGGAGTGACGTCGAGCGTGGACACCGGGGCGTCGATCCGCCCGGCAGGCAATCCGGCTGCCGAGATCATCAACGGAACGCGCGACGAGCCTTCAAAGAACGACATCTTGAACCACAGCCCGCGTTCGCCCAGCATGTCACCGTGGTCAGAGACAAAGATCACGATCGCCTCTTGCCGGGTATCCTCCAGCACCTGCAGGATCTCGCCAATCTTGTCGTCCAGATAGGAAATGTTGGCGAAATAGGCACGGCGTGCGCGCTTGATGTGATCGTCGGTGATGTCAAAGCTGCGCCAATCGTTGGCGTCAAAGATCCGCCTGGAATGGTCGTCGTGGTCTTCATAGTCCAGCGCCGGGATCTCGGGCAGCAGATGTTCGCAATCCTCGTAAAGATCCCAGTATTTCCGCCGCGCAACGTAGGGATCATGCGGATGCGTGAAGCTGACGGTCAGCGCCCAGGGGCGTTCATCCTTGCCCCGCGCGAGATCATACAGCTTGGCGCGTGCATGGTGTGCCACCTCGTCATCATATTCCATCTGGTTGCTGATCTCGGCAACGCCGGCGCCCGTGACCGACCCCATGTTGTGATACCACCAGTCGATGCGCCCTCCCGGCTTGCGATAATCCGGTGTCCATCCGAAATCCGCCGGGTAGATATCCGTGGTCAACCGCTCCTCGAACCCGTGCAGTTGATCAGGGCCGACAAAATGCATCTTGCCCGAAAGGCAGGTGTAATATCGCGCGCGGCGCAAATGGTGCGCATAGGTCGGGATGTCGCTGCGAAACTCGGCGGCATTGTCATAGACACCTGTCCGCTGCGGCAATTGCCCCGACATGAAACTCGCCCGCCCCGGCGCACAGAGCGGGCTGGCGGTATAGGCATTCGCAAAGCGCGCGGAACGTTCGGCCAGACGTTTGAGATTGGGGGTATGCAACCAGTCTGCCGGCCCGTCGGGAAACAAGGTTCCGTTCAGCTGATCAACCATGAGGATCAGAATGTTTGGCTGGGTCATAGACGGGGTTCCTTTAGACTCTCCAGCACCGAAAGCGCGTGGGCAGTCGCCATCTCCGGCGTGTCCGGGTCATTCAGGGCGGCGCGGATATAGAGACCGTCGATCAATGCGGTCAGCGTCTTTGCCGCAAATTTCGGGTTCCTGCTCAGCGGCCTCATTGCGTGAGTGAGATTTGAGCGCATGCGACCCTGGTAGATCCGCCAGAGGCGCAATGCCTGCACATTGGTTTGCGCCAGCACATAGAACGTCATCCAGGCGCTGATCGTCTGCGGTGTGAAACAGGAGGGGGCGAAACAGGCTCTGATCACGGCCTCGGCGCGGCCATCCGGCCGTGTGCAACCAAGCTCGTTACGCACTTCTGCGCCAAAGTCAGCGAGTATGCGGCGCATCGCGGCGAGATAGATTTGATCCTTGCCGCCAAAGTAATGATGCGCCAACGCGCTGGACATACCCGCGCGCCGTGCGATCTGGCTCACGGTCACGTCGAGCGACCCGGCCAAACCGATCTCGGCGATAGTGGCCTTGACCAGAGCTTCGCGGCGGATTGGCTCCATTCCGATTTTGGGCATGGTTCTGCTCCGAACTGGTGTTCGGATGACGCTAGAAACAGTTTATTGACTCGTCAATCAATAAAAGCCGAACGGCCCTTACTCCGGCCGGTGGTATTCAAGCAGATTGCCTCGCGGCAAGTAGAACAAGGACAGATCGGTTTTTTCGAGCGACTCGATCGCGTAGCAGTATACATCGCCGTGAGCACTGTCTGTGGCCTGCAGGTAAGGACCGGCGCCGGCTTCCTCGCTACAGCTGTCCTGGATCGACAGGTAGTCGGTCCCGGTGTCTGCCCCTTCATAGTGCCCCGTTCTTTCAGACCCCACGATCGTCAGTCGTTCGTTTGGATCATCCGATGACACCCATTCCCCCTGCAAGAGCAGGAGCATATTGTCGCTTGGCGTTTCAGGGCGGGTTTGCGCACTGCTCAGCCTCACGGTTGCAATCAGGTCGTCCTCTGCAACGATGTGTCCCCTGACGGCCAGGGGCGCAGTCGGTGCAAGGTCACCCAGAAAGCTGAGAACCGATGCCGGCGTGTCTTCTCCGACCTCATATCTGATACCGCCGGCATGGAATGCGCAAGTGAGGGCTTCGCCGTCTTCGGTGGGCTGACAGGACTGAAACACCGCGTCATTGCGAATGAGCTCCGCCTCGGCTTCGGATTCGCTCAGCCGGGACAATTGGACGCTGACATGTGTTTCGCCCTCTTCAATCGGGATCGCATGGAAGAGCGCGATTTGATGCCCCATGGCGATACAGTCATTGCTGTTCACGATCGTGAACCGCGAATCGCTTGTACAGAACTCTGCCCCCGTGCGCGCAGGCAAGGGGTCGGGTGACTTGGCGTGCAGGTAGATCGGCCCGCCCGCGAGATCCCGTGCGAGCGGCGTTTGGCAGGTATCCGGCTCAATCGTCCACCACCCTTCTGACACGCTGTCATCGCCGCGCTGGTATCCGATCGCGACCGCCTGAAGCACGCCGGTATCATTGCACACCTCCAGCCCTGCGAATGCAGCCGTCGGTCCCCCGAGCGCCATCGCCAGGAACAATGATGTGGGTGTCGATCTGATCATGATCGTTCTCCTTGCACTGGAACCAAGGGTATTTCGGAGTTGGCAGGACAGATCAACTCTTGATCACCTGCTTTGCACAAACATTCCCGTTAGCCGCACGCCGACAAACGGCTTCAAACCTTGGTGGCGGGCGTCGCCGGCGTGATCTGGCGACGGTTCAGCATGGTTTCGCGCCAGGTGATGAAAGTGACAGAGGCCAGAACAATCGCTCCACCCAGCACAACCCAGAAATCGACCGGTTCACCGAACGCAAGCGCGCCGAGAGCTGTCGCCCAGACCAGTTGAAGAAAAGTCACCGGTTGCGTCACGGCAACCGGCGCCGCCGCGAACGCCAGCGTCATCGTATAATGGCCCGCCGTGGCAAAACAGGCGACCCCGAACAGGATACCGATTTCGGCCCAGGTCGGTGTTACCCACACCGCATAGGCAAACGGGGCGAGCGCCATCGTCACGACGATCGACAGCATCCCGACAACAACGGCGGCGGGAACTTTGGCCACTGTAACCTTGGCGAGCAGGTAGGAGCCACCGAACAGCACCGCCGCCAGCAGCATCGCCATATGACCGGATTCGACTTCCCGAAAGCCGGGGCGCAGGATGATGATCGCACCGATCAGGGCGGTGATCACGGCCGCAATGCGGCGCATGGCAAGCGTTTCACCCAGGAACAATGCCGCCCCAAGCGTCACATAGACCGGCGCCAGATAGTTGATCGCCGTCACCTCGGCCAGCGGGATTCGCGTCATGGCATAGAACCACAACATCACACCAACCGCGTGCAACGCCCCGCGCGCACCGAACTGCAGGACCAGCTTGCCGTTCAGCCGCGTGCTCAACAGGGCGGGCAGCATCGGAATCAGGAATACCAGCCCCAGGAAATAGCGCAGGAACGCCTGTTCCTCTGGTGGAATTCGGGGACCGAGATACTTGACGATGGCCGTAACGGCGACGAAACACAGCCCCGTCACCAGCATCCACAAGATACCAACCAGAGGGCGCGTTGTCTGTCCGTTGTCCATACCTGACGTTCAACACCCGATCCGCCTCAGGCACAACCCTTCACATGATAAGCAACTTGACTGCGATGGCCCACATGACGAAGGCGATCAGGACATCCAGCACCTGCCAGGCCCTTGCGCGGGCAAACAGCGGGGCGAGCAGGCGTGCGCCATAGCCGAGCGAGAAAAAGAAGACAAAGCTCGACGCGACGGCGCCGAGGCCGAATTGCATTTGGTCGGGATATTGCGCCGAAATCGATCCGATCAGCACGACCGTGTCGAGATAGACATGCGGATTGAGCCAGGTAAAGGCCAGCACCGTCAGCACGCTTGCCCCGAGGCTGCTCGATGATCCATTTGAGGTGACAAGCGCAGAACCACCACGCCATGCGTTGCGCAGGCTCATCGCGCCGTAGGCGATCAGGAAGGCGGCCCCGCCATACCGCATCACCGGCTCGAACCACGGCAGATACGTGGCCAGCGACCCAAACCCCGCAACGCCTGCGGTGATGAGGAGCGCATCTGACACGGCGCATGTCAGACAGATCCAGAATACATGCTCGCGCCGAATACCCTGGCGCAAGACAAAGGCGTTCTGCGCGCCAATCGCGAGGATCAGGCTGAAGCCCAATGCAAAACCTTCGAGGAAAGTGGGGGTCATATGGCCTCCTGAGACGTGACCGGATTTGACTAAAGCGGGGTGCGCCCTTTATCCAGTTAAAGAATATGTCGCAAATTAAGAAACTCTAATGCAGTTCGATCCCCATCAACTTGCCGCCCTCACAGCGGTTTTGCGCAACGGCAGCTTTGAAGCCGCGGCCTCCGATCTGGGTGTCACCCCGTCGGCGGTTTCGCAGAGGATCAGAGCGCTGGAGGACCGGATCGGCGGCGCCCTTGTCTTGCGCGGGGCGCCCTGTACCGGCACCCCTGCCGGAACGCGGCTGGCCAAACATGCCGAGGATGTGACCCTGCTTGAGGCGCAGTTGAGCCGGGAACTGGCGCTGGAAAACACGACTGGTCCGGCCCGGATCAAGATCGCCGTCAACGCGGACAGCCTTGCCACCTGGCTCATCCATGCGCTGCCAAACGCGCAGGACGTGCTGTTTGACCTTGTCATCGACGATCAGGATCACAGCGCCCAATGGCTTCGGCGCGGCGAGGTGAGTATGGCCATCACAGCCCTGGAAAAACCCGCTGCGGGATGCGACGCCTGGTCATTGGGCGCGCTCCGCTACATTCCGACGGCCAGCCCTCTGTTTGTGGACCGGTGGTTTCACGACAGTGTCGACGCGGAAACTCTTCTCCGCGCGCCCTGCCTGACTTTCGACGCGAGGGACATGCTGCAACGCCGGTGGATCGATCAGATGTTCGGCGCAAAACTGTCCCCGCCCGCGCATTACCTGCCTTCCACCCATGCGTTTGTCGATGCTGCGCGTCTTGGATTGGGATGGGGCATGAACCCTGAACAGCTTGTCACCGGCCATTTGGTGGATGGAACACTGGTGCCTCTGATCGCCGACGCGCCACTTGATGTGCCGCTCTCCCTACAGGCGAGTCGGATCATGGCGCCAACGCTTGCACCGCTGGTCCGAGCCATTCGCGCCGCCGCGACCGAAGGTCTCGTTCAAACCTGAGCGCGGATGCATCGGCCGGGTCAAAACCCTGTGGTTCTTGCAAGCGATTCCCGGTGTCCGCGCAACACGCGCAGCCATCAGGATCAACTCAAGGCAGGCGCAACAAAATGTCGCAAATGTCCGGTATGCGAAAGTATTCTTTCGCGCACATGCAATTCAACGCTAGTCATGTCGCAAAACGCGCTCTATACGCCGCTTGCAGAGTGTGTCACTTCGCCAAGCGAAAGGATCAAAAATGGCCGGATACAACAAGAACTTCGAACTGACCGTGGACGACATCGAGCGCATCGAGTCCGCCCTGAGACTCCAAAAGCGGTCCGTCTCGCTTGAACGTCTGGAATTGCTGGAAACCTCCAGCGCCGCCTCTGACACCGAGCGCACCGAGCAGATCAACGCGGAGCTCTCCGCCATCCATGACCTGTTGGGGCGGCTGCACAACCAGAAGATCTTCTATCGCCCCGCCAAAGTCAAAAAGGCGCCCTATGTCAGCGGTTGAGAATCGACTCTTTCAGAGTTGATCCATCACCTCGTCGCTGGCCTCGAAATTGCTGGTGACGCGCTGGACGTCATCGTCATCTTCAAGGGCATCAATCAGCTTCATCAGCTTCTGCATCCCCTCCAGATCCATTTCGGTCGTGGTCGTCGGACGCCAGACCAGCTTGGTGCTCTCGGATTCGCCCAGTTCGGCTTCGAGCGCGCCTGACACGTCGTTCAGATCGGTATCCGCGCACCAGATGACATGCCCGTCCTCCGAACTCTCGACATCTTCGGCACCCGCCTCAATCGCGGCCATCATCACCGTATCGGCATCGCCAACCTCGGCGGGATAGGTCACCTCGCCCTTGCGGTCGAACATGAAACCGACGCTGCCGGTCTCGCCCAGGTTTCCGCCATTCTTGGAAAACGTCGAGCGGACAGTGGACGCGGTGCGATTGCGGTTGTCGGTCATTGCCTCGACAATCACCGCGACCCCGTTGGGGCCATAGCCTTCGTAGCGAATCTCTTCATAGTCATCGCCGTCGCCCGCCTGCGATTTCTTGATCGCGCGGTCGATCACATCCTTGGGGACCGAGCTCGTCTTGGCCTCCTTTACGGCAAGCCTCAGTCTCGGGTTCTTGTCGGGATCGGGATCACCCATCTTGGCCGCGACGGTGATTTCCTTGCTGAGCTTGGAAAACAGCTTGGACCGCGCGGCGTCCTGACGCCCCTTGCGATGCTGAATATTTGCCCATTTGGAATGGCCGGCCATCGGGTGCCTCCTGACGATGTTCCCAGTTTCAGGCTCTATAGGCGAAGGCATGGCCGGGGTTCAATCCCCGACGATCACTCGGCCGGGGCCGTTCTGGTCGATAGCACCCTACGCATCGCGGACTCTCCGATCAGGCAGGCCGACGTTTTCTGAATCGAAACCCGTTCAAAAAGCAACTAGTGTCACCTCATGACAACCGATCAAATTATCCTCTTCTGTCTCTTCGCCGCCGTCTTCGGACTCCTGCTTTGGGGCAGATTTCGCTATGATCTCGTCGCGTTCAGCGCCCTCATGGTGGGCGTGGTGTTGGGTGTTGTCCCGACCGAAGATGCGTTCTCCGGCTTCGGCCATCCTGCCACGCTTGTCGTGGCGCTTGTTCTCATCGTGTCGGCGGGTTTGGTGCGGTCCGGTGCGGTGTTCCTGATCACCAGGACGCTGGTTGACAGCAGCCGCGCGCTTGGCGGGCATATCGCCTTGATGGGGGGGATCGGTGCGGTCCTGTCGGCCTTCATGAACAATGTCGCCGCCCTCGCCCTGTTGATGCCGGTCGATATCCAGACCGCGCGCAAGGCCGGGCGCAATCCGGGCCTGTCGTTGATGCCGCTGGCCTTTGCCACCATCCTGGGTGGGATGGTCACCCTGATCGGCACGCCGCCTAACATCATCATCGCGGCGATCCGGCAGGAATCGCTTGGTGAGCCGTTCCGGATGTTCGATTTTGCCCCCGTTGGCGGTGTCGCCGCGATTGCGGGCCTTGCCTTTGTCGCGCTATTTGGCTGGCGTCTTATCCCGAACCGGGACAGTGATACCGGTGGTGCCGAAAACCTGGCGGATTACGTCGCAGAGCTCACCGTTCCGCAGGAATCTGAACAAATCGGCAAACGCCTGGCGGAGCTCTACGAGACAGCGGAAAAGTCGGATGTGGCCATCATCGGGCTGATCCGCGACGGCAAGAGGCGCTATGGCCGCGCCGCCAATGCCCTGATTGCGGCAGAAGACACCTTGGTGCTGGAGGCACGACCGGAAGCAATTGATGAGTTTCGCTCGGCCTTGAAACTCGATTTCTCCGACAGCAAGCGGCAAGAGCTCCTCACCGCCGATGGTGAAGGTCTGGAGGTCATCGAAGTCGTGGTGCCGGAAAGCGCCCGGATCACCGGCAAGACAGCGCAGGGAATCGGCCTCTCCTGGCGGCAGAGCACGATCCTGATGGGCGTTTCGCGTCAGGGATCGCGGCTCACCAAACACGTGCGCCAGACCGAGATTCTGCCTGGCGACATCCTGTTGCTGCTTTGCCCACGGGACCGCGGTGCTGACGTGACGGAATGGCTGGGCTGTCTTCCCCTCGCGACGCGGGGGCTGAACGTGACGGCGAACGAAAAGGTCTGGTTGGCAATCGGATTGTTCGCCGCCGCGGTTGCCGCGGCCAGTTTCGGACTGCTCTATCTGCCGATCGCCCTTGGCCTTGTCGTCATTTCCTATGTTCTGACCCGCATCTTGCCGATCCGCGAGATCTATGACCATATTGAATGGCCTGTGGTGGTGTTGCTGGGATCCATGATCCCGCTTGGCTCCGCACTGGAAACCTCGGGCGGAACAGAACTCATCGCCGGAACGCTGACCGATCTCACCGCGGGCCTGCCAACCTGGATGGTGCTGACGGTGTTGATGGTCGTGACGATGACCTTGTCGGACGTGCTGAACAACACCGCCACAACCATTGTCGCGGCTCCGGTGGGCATCCAGATGGCGCAGACCCTCGGCGTGTCGCCTGACCCGTTCCTGATGGCGGTCGCCGTGGCGGCCTCGGCGGCGTTTCTGACCCCGATCGGGCACAAGAACAACACGCTGATCCTTGGCCCCGGTGGCTATCAGTTTGGCGACTATTGGCGCATGGGGTTACCATTGGAGATCATCATCATCGCGGTCTCCATCCCTGCGATCCTTGTCTTCTGGCCACTTGCGATCTAGGCGGCTGTGATGAAACGTTTTCTGATCCTGCAACTGCGTCCGGAAACCGACGCCGCCGATGACGAGTTTGCCGCCATCCTGGACAAGTGCAACCTGACACCGGATCGCGCGCATCGGGTCCGGCTGGACTGTCAGCCGCTGCCCTCCGATCTGGACGTGACCGACTATGCCGGGATCATTGTCGGTGGCGGACCGGGATGTGTCAGCGATGCACCGGAGGTGAAATCCGAAATGGATGCGCAGATCGAGGCACAGATCATGGCCCTGATGCCACAGATCACCGAGCGTGATCACCCGTTCATGGGCTGCTGCTACGGCCTTGGCATTCTGACACATCATCTGGGCGGGGTCGTGAGCAAGGCCCGGTATGGCGAACCCGTCGGCCCATCTGACTGCAGCCTGACGGCAGAGGCGGCGGACGATCCGCTGACAACTGGCCTGCCGGACCAGTTCCAGGCCCTTGTCGGCCACAAGGAAGCGGTACAGACACTGCCTCCGGGTTGTACCCACCTGATTCAATCGGCCCCCTGCCCGATCCAGATGATCCGCTATGGCACCAACGTCTATGCCACGCAGTTTCATCCCGAAGCCGACGCGCAGGACTTTGAACGCCGCATCCATATCTATCGAAATCACGGGTATTTTCCGCCAGAACAGGCCGAAGAACTGGTCAACACCTGCCATGCCGCGCAGGTGACGGTTCCCGGTGAGATCCTGCGCAGATTTGCCAAACGATACGGTTGAGCCCACCATTGCGTGCCCCCTTATGCGCCCCTAGGCTGTTCAGAAAAGGGAGAGGTCCGGCATGGCGGATGCAATCATCGTCGGGGGCGGGCTGGCCGGTTTGGCGGCTGCCGCTGAATTGGGAGATCGCGGCAGGACCGTGATCCTTCTGGATCAGGAACCGGAGCGCTTTCTGGGCGGTCAGGCGTTCTGGTCTCTTGGCGGACTGTTCATGATCGACACACCGGAACAACGCCGCATGGGGATCAGGGACAGCCGCGAGCTCGCCCTCGGCGACTGGATGGGCAGCGCCGGGTTTGACCGCGTTGAAGATGCATGGCCGCGCAAATGGGCAGAGGCCTATGTCGATTTCGCCGCCGGAGAAATGCGACCGTGGTTGCATGACATGGGTCTCAGATGGTTTCCCGTCGTTGGCTGGGCCGAACGCGGCGGCGGGTTTGCCACCGGTCACGGCAATTCCGTTCCGCGTTTTCACATCACCTGGGGCACTGGCCCCGGCGTAATGGCACAATTCGAGCGGCGCGTTCGCGCGCATGTTGCAAATGGCCTCATCGAGATGAAGTTCCGACATCAGGTCAGCCGCATCCTCATGGAAAACGGTGCCGCAAAGGGCGTCACTGGCGAGATACTCGCAGATGACAGCGCGGATCGGGGCAAGAAAACCAATCGCGATGTGGCGGGCGATTTTGAACTGCATGCGCCATCGGTGATCGTCACATCCGGCGGGATCGGTGGTAACTTTGATTTGGTGCGCAAGGCCTGGCCACGTGATCGGCTGGGCGAGCCACCCGAAACCATGATCAAGGGCGTGCCGGCCCATGTTGATGGCCGAATGATCGCAATTACCGAGGCCGCCGGTGGCCATGTCATCAATGGCGACCGCATGTGGCACTATACCGAGGGCGTCAGGAACTGGGATCCGATCTGGCCCGATCATGGCATTCGTATCCTTCCGGGACCATCGTCGATGTGGTTTGATGCCTGCGGCAACCGGCTTCCCGTCCCGTGCCTGCCGGGCTTTGACACCTTGGCCACGCTGCGCGAGATTCTGAAGACCGGATATGACTATAGCTGGTTCGTTCTGACGCAAAAGGTGATCAAGAAGGAATTCGCGCTTTCGGGGTCAGAGCAAAACCCCGATTTCACCTCGGGGAAATGGTCCGAGGTGATCCGCCAGCGGATTCTGGCCGGGTCCAGGGCGACCGGCCCGGTAGAGGCGTTCAAGACGCATGGTGAAGACTTTGTTGTCGCCGATACGCTGGCCGATCTGGTGGCAGGGATGAACCGCGTCACGGGGTCTGCGCTGATTGACGAGACCGCGCTGCACGCACAGATTGCGGCGCGGGATTTGCAGGTCGACAATCCCTTTTGCAAGGACGCCCAGTTGATGGCGATCCATGCCGCGCGCAATTACCGGGGTGACCGCCTGATCCGCACGGCAAAGCCGCACAGGTTTCTCGACCCGGCCAATGGGCCACTGATCGCGGTTCGCCTGCATGTTCTCACCCGCAAGACGCTGGGTGGCCTGCAAACCGATCTGGACAGTCGCGTTGTTGGCGCCGATGGCACGGTCGTGCCCGGCCTCTTTGCTGCCGGAGAAGTCGCGGGCTTTGGCGGCGGCGGCTATCATGGCTACAATGCGCTGGAAGGGACGTTCCTGGGGGGGTGCATCTATTCCGGACGCAATGCCGGGCGGTCAAACTCAGTCGCCTGATGCATTCATGAGGCGTGGGGCACATGCCGCCGGATCACCTAAAGCGGCCAGATCAGCGGGATCAAGGCCGAGGACAACACTCCGATCGACAGGTTCAGCGGGATGCCGACCTTCATGAAATCGGTGAACTTGTAGCCGCCCGGACCGTAAACCAGCATGTTGGTCTGATATCCGATCGGGGTCGCAAACGAGGCCGAGGCCGCGATCATCACGGCCACGACCAGGGGTCTTGGGTCAAGGCCCATGGCGCTCGCCAGTCCGATGGCAATCGGAGTCACCACCACCGCGACAGCGTTGTTTGACACAAGCTCAGTCAGCACCGAGGTCAGCAGGTAGATCGCCCAGATCACCAGGAACGGCGGCAGCGTTTTCAACGTTGGCGCAATTGCGTTCACGATCAAGCTCACGGCGCCCGAATTCTCAAGCGCCGCACCGATGGCGAGCATGGAAAAGATCAGGGCCAGCAATCGGCCGTCAATGAAAGAAAATGCCTCATCCGCATCGATACAGCCGGTGATCAGAACGATCGCGACGGCGACAATGGACAGGTAGAGGATCGGGGCCACGCCAAGGGCCGCCAGCAATACGATGCCCAAGAGCGAGATGATGACAATCGGGGCGTGGTTGCGGCGAAAGGCGCGGGCCGAGGGTTGCGAGACGTCGACCATCTCCATGTCCAAAGCCAGCCTCTGGATATCCCCGGGGGAACCTTCGAGCAAAAGCGTATCGCCCACCCGAACGATCAGATCATCCAGTTGCCGGCCGATATTCTGATTTCTCCTGTGGACCGCCAGCACATAAACGCCGTAACGCCGGCGCAGTCGCAGCGTGCCGAGCGTGCGCCCGACCATCTTGCAGCCTGGGGTAATCAGAACTTCAACCGTCGACGTTTCCACCGCCGACACCTGATCGACCCGTTTCAACTCCTTGTTGTTTTGCAGGCTGAGGAGTTCGGTCATCTGGGTCCGCAGCACCACGCGGTCGCCGACCTGCAACTCGACCCCTTTCAGATTGCGCCGCAGCGAGACATCGCCACGAACGACATCAACCAGCCGCACGCCCTCGCGCTTGAACAATTGCACGCCCGTGACCTCGCGTCCGATGAGGTTGCTGTCGGGCGGAATTACCGCTTCGGTAAAGAACTTCATCCGCGACCGGTCAGACAGCATCATCGCCATGCTATCGCGCACCGGCAGCAGTTTGGCCCCGACAAAGCGCAGATAGATCATGCCCCACGCGACGACGGCCAGACCAAGGGGCGTGACCTCGAAGATGGTAAACGGCTCAAGCCCCTGTGCCCGCGCGACACCGTCAACCAGCAGGTTCGTCGAGGTTCCGATCAGCGTAAGCGTACCGCCCATGACCGCCGCATAGCTGAGCGGTATCAACAATTTGCTGGCCGCAAGGTCAAGCGTTCGGGCGAGCTGGATAAACACCGGGATCATCACAACGACCACGGGTGTGTTGGAGACAAATGCCGAGGCCAGCACCACGAACGCCATCAGCAACCCGATGGCAAAGCGCGGATTCACGCTGGCCTGACGTTGCGCGACCGATGTAAACGCATCAAGTGCTCCGGTCCGCACCAGCGCCCCCATGATGATGAACATCGCGGCAATCGTCCAGGGTGCCGGGTTTGCCAGCACGGGAAGTGCCGCCTGATAGGGCAGAACACCCGTCACAAGCATCGTTGCGACGCCGGCAATGGCGACCACCTCGGTTGGAAACGCTTCGCGCAGGAACAGGACAAACATCGCCGCCACGATGACAAGAGTCAGGACGGCACTGCCGGTGTCAGAAAGCTGGAAAAGCTGCATGGCTTGCGTTGGGACCCGACACTGCAATTTGTGCTAGCGCACAGTTTCCTTCATTGCCGCGTCGGGCGCAAGAGGCTCTTGCCTGCGCGGCTGCACGACGAACACGCCGGCCAGCATGAGCGCCGCCGCAGCCCAGAAATAGGGCGAATAGCTCTCTCCCAACAGCAGCATGGCCCAGAACACCCCGAATCCGGTGACAAGGTAGCTGACCTGAACCGCAAAGACCGCCCCTGCGCGCCCGACCAGCCAGACATAGCCGGTATAGGTCATGACATGAACGAGCGACGAGGCGACCAGCGCCCATTCCGCCACGTCCCATGGCAGCAACGGATCGATGAACTGGCCACTCGCCAGCGCCAGCGGCAGGCAGAGCATCGCCCCCACAAGGGACGCGCCGAACATGACCTGGATCGGGTTCATTCCCGCAATGCCCCAACGGGCAACGTAGTTACCCTCGAAGGCGTAGCAAGCGGACGCAATCATCGCCACGGCGACCCATTTCAGCATGCCGGGGTCCGGCAGGCTGGTCTCGGGCAGAACCAGCAGGGCGACGCCCGCCAATCCCAGCAGCAATCCGCCAAAGCGGCGCAACGAAAAGCGTTCGAGCCCCAGCCCAAGCGCCATGGGAAAGGCAGCAAGTGGCACCAGTGACAGCAGCACCGACATGACCCCGGCCGGAATGTAGGCGATGGCCTTGTAGGATGCCGAGTTGGGGATGATCGTGCCAACGAGGGCAATGATGACAAAGACGCGAAACGTCGCCGCGGATCGTGGAAGGCGATCCCGTCGCAGGATCATCACGATGCCCATCAGCAACGCGCCAATCACCAGTTGCCAGAAGATCAGGCCGAAATGTCCGTGGCCGGTGCTGACCGCGATCTTGGAGAGCGGCTGGGTGATCCCCCATCCAGCCCCCAGAAGCACCAGAAACAAAAAGAGGATGATCTGCTCGCGTCGGGTCACGGGGTGGCCTCTTCCAGTCGGCCTCCGACCCGGATCATGCGCAGGGATTTGGCGGCGCCGGTCCGGTCATCGGTCTCGACAAACACACCGGACAGCGTCGCCTCGCCCGCTGCCGGGCTGAACCGGGCCTTGGGCATGCCGGTGATGAACCGGCGCAGCGGTTCTTCCTTGTCCATGCCGATCACCGAATTGTAGTCGCCACACATCCCGGCATCACTCAGATATCCGG
Organism: Sedimentitalea todarodis; assembly: GCF_032595355.1. Lineage (NCBI taxonomy): Bacteria > Pseudomonadati > Pseudomonadota > Alphaproteobacteria > Rhodobacterales > Paracoccaceae > Sedimentitalea > Sedimentitalea todarodis. Next base: position 52,635 of record NZ_JASMWN010000022.1, read on the forward strand.
TTCCGCCGGGCAGCACCTGTGCATCCGCGGTCGGCACGTGGGTGTGGGTTCCGACGACAAGGCTCGCCCGCCCGTCGCAATAGTGACCCATCGCCATCTTTTCAGAGGTCGCTTCGCAATGCATGTCGACGATGACCGCATGGGCGAGGCCGCCGCGCGGGTGCGATTTCAGAATCGGCTCGACCGCCGAGAACGGATCGTCAAACGGGCGTTTCATGAACACCTGCCCAAGCACCTGAAGCACCAGCACCTTGCGTCCACCGGGGGCCGAAAAAACACGAAACCCCTTGCCCGGTGCGTTCTTTGCAAAATTCAACGGGCGGATGATGCGTGGCTCACTCTCAATGAATTGCAGCATGTCCTTTTGATCGAACGCATGATCGCCCAGCGTCACACAATCGGCCCCTGCGTCCAGCAACAGCTTGGCATGATCGCCCGACAGCCCCATGCCATTGGTGGAGTTTTCACCGTTGACGACGACAAAATCCAGCCGCCATTCATCGCGCAGCCGCGCCAGATGCGCCGTGACCGCCGCCCGGCCAGACCGGCCCATTACATCGCCCAGAAACAAGATTCTCATGGCGTTGTCCTAGGGCGGTCGGGGGACAAGAGCAATAGCGATGCGCACGCGCTATTGCTCTTGTCCACACCATATGGTGCCGGCAGGTATCATTGGGCAATCAGCCTGATTGATCCGGATTATCCGCCAATGGCCCCCCTGCGGATCATCATCTCGGACACGTGATTGTATGCCCTGCGCCACGCCGTCTCGAGCTCCGGCGTAAAACCATCTCCGAGACCCGCACGCAATGTATCCATCAACGCATCCCCCATCGGTGCGAAATGCGCGGTTTCCACGCCAAGCGACGCGTGCAGTTTGCCCAATCCGAGGTATTGTTCCGCACTGCTCGCGTCATCGTTCAGACGTGAAACGATGACCCCGAGCGTGGTCATGAATTTCATCCCCTGTCCTTCCAGATCCTCGCGGAACATCTCGCGCAACTCGGGCGCGCGTTCGAACAGGGATTTGTAGAAATACTGTGGATGATCGGTGAAATCACTGCGCAGGCGCTCCAGGCTGGTGCACACCATATCCAGTTCGGTCTGTGTTAGCGTCATGACGTTTTCCTCTCTGCGATATGCAGCCAAAGTATCACGCCATTTGTGTGAGAAATTTGATCTGACCCCGGAATCTCGGGGATCAACGTGCAAATGACAGCACGCGGCTCTCGGTCACGAGGAAATCCAGCGGCTGATCGGTCGCTTCCAAAGGCAGGCTTTCTGCTTCTTGTGCATCAAAAGCGAAACCGATGGCGAGCGTGGCCCGCCGGGCGCGCAGCAGTTCCAGGGTTCGGTCATAGAACCCCCCGCCATATCCCAGCCGCCCCCCTGTGGCGTCGAAGGCGACCAATGGAACAATGAGCATTTCCGGTTCGAAGAAATCATCCTGCTGCGGAACCCGCGTTCCAAAGGTGCTCTCCCGCAGCGGCATGTCAGGCTCCCATTTGCTGAAACGCAGCGGCAGGCCAGCGCCCGTGATGACCGGAAGCCCGACAGGGCCATGGGCCGCCGCCTCGGCCATCGCGGGGAGTGGGTCAATCTCGGTGCGGATCGGCAGGTAGCCTGCCAGCGGAACGCCTCTGTACCCTGCAAGCAGCTCTGACAACAGCCCGGCCCCTGCCCCGCCAGCTGCATCACGGGCCGCCTTGCGCCGCGCGAACGCGGCCTTGCGGGCGGCGCCCTTGATCTCTGCCAGATCGCTCATAGCAGCACCATTCCAGCCAGCCCGAGAAACACGAAAAAGCCTACGACATCGGTAACCGTCGTCACGAAGGTGCCCGAGGCCAGCGCCGGGTCGACGCCCATCTTGTCCATCATCACCGGGATAACCGTGCCGGCCAGCCCGGCCACGGCGAGATTGATCACCATCGCGACGGCAATCACATACCCGATCTGCGGAGATCCGAACCAGATCACGCCCACGACGCCCATCGTGACGGCAAAGACCACCCCGTTTAGCAGGCCGACCAGCACCTCGCGTCGGATCACACGCCAAACGTTTGCCCCCGTGAGGTCGCGGGTCGCCAGCGACCGTACGGCGACGGTGAGCGATTGAGTGCCGGCGTTGCCGCCCATCGATGCGACGATGGGCATGAGAACCGCCAGCGCCACGAACCTGGACAGCGTATCCTCGAACAAGGCGATCACGAGCGACGCCAGGATCGCGGTCAGCAGGTTCACGGCCAACCACGGCAACCGGCGCTTGACCGTTTCCGCAACGCTGTCAGAGAGCGAGCTTTCATCGCCGACCCCGGCAAGACGCATGATGTCTTCTTCGTGTTCCTCGTCCAGCACCGCCATCGCATCGTCGATGGTGATCATCCCGGCCAGGCGCCCCTCGTCATCGACAACCGGCGTCGAGATCAGGTGGTACTGGTTGAACGCATAGGCCACGTCTTCCTCGTCCTGCGTCGCCGGGATGACGTGAAACATTTCTTCCGTGAGATCGAGAAGCGGCACCGTGCGTCGCGCGCCCATCAACTTGCCCAGCGTCACGTTCCCGACCGGATGCATGCGCGGGTCGACCAGGATGACATGATAGAACTGGTCCGGCATGTGTTCGTTGCTGCGCATGTAGTCGATGGCCTGCCCGACGTTCCAATGCGCAGGCGCCATCACCACCTCCCGCTGCATCAGGCGACCGGCCGACCCTTCAGGATAGGACATCGCCTGCTCGACCGCGAGCCGGTCGGTTTCGGCAAGCGCGCCCAGAATGGTCTCTTGCTGCGGTTCCTCCAGATCCTCGATCAGGTCGACGACATCATCGCTCTCGAGTTCCCGCACCGCGTCCGCCAGAACCTGCGGCGCAAGGATCGAGATCACGTCTTCGCGGATGCTCTCATCCAGTTCGGACAGGATCTCGCCGTCAAACTCGTGGTCGTAGAGCCGAATCAGGCTCTCGCGGTCCACGTGACCGATCTGTTCCAGAAGGTCGGCAATATCCGCCGCGTGCAGCGGTTCCATCAACTCGGTCAGCTGCGCCTGATCACCCTTTTCCACGGCATCAAGAATCGCCGCGACCGCCCTGCGATCCAGCAGATAGGCATCGTCTTCGCGACCGGAATCGGCCTCTGTCTGATCATCGATGGTTGTCATTCTCAGCCCCCTGCAATTGGCGTCAAAATAGAAGAAGCAGCTATTGGAAAACAATGACAATGCGGCGATTTACGCAAAGATTTGCGCTCGCTAGTCTGCATCCTCGTATTCTGTCGCGAATTGGGAGCTGTCAATGGCCGGAACCGTAATCCTCAAGGGACAGGTGTTATCCTTTTCCGGTACACCTTTCGAAGGCGAACCAACCGACTCCGCCCGCATTGATGATGCCCTGGCGCTGAGCAGCGGTCGGATCAGCGCGGTTGGCCCGTTTGACCGGCTCAAGGCCGACGCGCCGGAGGCGACGGTGATCGACCACGGCGAGAAAGTCATCATGGCGGGTTTCGTGGATGCGCATGTGCACTTCCCGCAAACCGCGATGATTGCGAGCTGGGGCAAACGGTTGATCGATTGGCTCAACACCTACACGTTCCCCGAGGAAATGCGGTTTGCCGATGCCGCCTATGCCGCCGAGATCGCGGCGCGGTATCTTGATCTGACGACCGCGCATGGCACCACGACCATGTGCAGCTTTGCAACCATCCACCCGGAAAGTGTGGAAGCGTTCTTTGCCGAGGCGCAGCGGCGCAATCAACGGGTCGTGGCAGGCAAGACCTGTATGGACCGCAACGCGCCCGAGGGGCTGCGAGACACCCCGAAGAGTGCCTATGATCAATCCAAGGCGCTGCTGGACCGTTGGCACGGGGTTGACCGCATTTCATACGCCATCACCCCCCGGTTCTCGCCAACATCGACCCCGGAGCAACTTGACGCGATGGGTGCACTCTGGGCCGAATACCCGGAGTGCCTGATGCAGACCCATCTCAGCGAACAGGTGGATGAAATCGCATGGGTGCGCGAATTGTTCCCGGACGCGCGTGATTATCTTGATACCTACGAGGCCCACGGCTTGCTCGGGGAACGGGGCCTCTATGGTCACGCGATCCATCTGGAGAACCGCGAGCGGGCGCGCCTGCGCGACGTGGGCGCGGCGCTGGTTCATTGTCCGACCTCCAACACCTTCATCGGATCCGGCCTGTTTGACATGATGGGCCTGATGGCCGACGGCCACCGCATCGGGCTGGCAACGGATACCGGGGGCGGGTCGTCCTTCTCGATGCTCCGCACGATGGCGGCAGCCTATGAAATCGGCCAGTTGCGCGGCGTTCCGCTGCACGCTGCACAGCTGCTGTGGCTGGCCACGGTAGGGTCCGCGCAAGCGCTGCATATGTCGCAACAGATTGGCAATGCCGCCGTCGGGCACGAGGCCGATCTGATCGTGCTTGACCTTGCCTCGACACCCGCGATCGCGCAACGAAGCGCCTGTGCAACCGATATCTGGGAGGCGCTGTTTGCCACGATCATGATGGGCGATGACCGGGCTGTTCACGAAGTCTGGATTGGCGGCAAACAACAATAACTCCCACGCTCAGAGCGCCGATGCGATCCGTTGCGCCAACACGTTCTGGCGTCGGACCACAGCAGGCAGGTCCAGGGTCGCGATCCGCCCCTCTGCAACGATCTGCCGACCCTCTACATAGAGGTCCCTCACCCGCGTCGGCCCCGCCAGCAAGAGCGCCGCCGGGTCCCAGCTCCCGGCACTCTCAACACCGGTCGTATCCCAGATCGCGATATCCGCACGCTTTCCCACGGCGATCCTGCCACAATCGGGCCGACCCAATACGTCTGCCCCGCCGCGGGTGGCGATCTCCAGCGTCTCGCGCGCGCTCATCGCGTCGGCTCCGCGCGAAACCCTTTGCAGCAGCATGGCCAGGCGCGCCTCGCCGATGATGTTCCCCGTGTCGTTGCTGGCAGAGCCGTCAACACCCAACCCAACGGGGACGCCCGCATCCCGCATCGCCCGCACTGGGGCGATCCCGCTGCCCAGACGGCAATTCGAGCAGGGACAATGGGCAACGCCGGTGCGGGAGCGGGCAAACAGGTCGATTTCCTGACCGTCCAACTTGACGCAGTGCGCGTGCCAGACATCCGGTCCGGTCCATCCCAGATCCTCGGCATATTGTCCCGGCCGGCAGCCGAAATTGGCTTGGGAGTAGGCGATATCCTCTTCGTTTTCCGCCAGATGGGTATGCAGCATCACGCCCTTGTCCCGCGCCAAAAGGGCCGCGTCGCGCATGAGATCGCGGCTGACCGAAAACGGTGAACACGGCGCGATCCCGACGCGGCACATCGCGCCCTCACCCGCGTCATGGTGTGTGTCGATGATCCGAATGCAGTCTTCGAGGATGGCTGTTTCGCGTTCCACCAGCGAGTCGGGTGGCAAACCGCCGTCGCTTTCACCGATGCTCATCGCACCGCGCGTCGGGTGAAATCTCAGACCGAGTTCGGACGCGGCGGCAATCGTATCATCCAGCCGCGCGCCATTGGGGTAGAGATACAGATGATCCGACGACAACGTACAGCCAGACAGCGCAAGTTCCGCCAACCCGATTTGCGCCGACACGAACATCTCTTCGGGCCCGAACCGCGCCCAGATTGGATACAGGGTCTTGAGCCAGCCAAAAAGCAGCGCGTCCTGCCCCCCCGGAACCGCACGTGTCAGGGTCTGGTAGAGATGATGATGCGTATTGACCAGTCCCGGTGTCACCACGCATCCGGTGGCCGTTTGAACGCTGCCGGTGGTGCGCAGGTTCTGCCCGATCTCGGCAATGACCCCATCGCGGATCAGGATATCCGTGCCAGGCAGTTCCCGGCGCGCATCGTCCATCGTCAGCACGGTATCGGCATTTTGAATCAGAATGTCAGGCATGTTCGTCTCCACACTTCTGGTTTGGCCCGGTTCGGTTGAGAAGTGTGAACATGCGCCAACAGAAATCGGGCAAAGGACTTGGCGCGCCAACCCATTCTAGCGGCAGTCGCGCTGTGGCTCAACCCTCTGCAGTGGTTCTGAGCAGGTCCAAGGCGGCGGCGTGTATCTCGGAATTCGCGGCGGCCACAACCCGCCCGCCAAGATGGGCAGGGTTTCCGCGCCAGTCAGTGACCACGCCACCCGCGGCCTGGATCACGGCGATCGGGGCCTGGATGTCATAGGCATTGAGCCCAGCCTCGATCACGAGGTCAATCTGACCGGCAGCCAAGAGAGCATAAGCATAGCAATCCATGCCGTACCGCGCGAGTTTCGTCCGCGCGGCAACGGCCTCAAATGCGGCGCGCTCGGCCGGGGTGCCGACTTCGGGATATGTGGTGAACAGAATAGCCTGATCCAGCGTGCGGGTGGATCGTGTTGCCATCGGCATGGTGCCAAACGGCCCGACCAGTTCGGCAACATCAGGTGCGCCGACAAAGCGCTCGCGGGTGTAAGGTTGATCGATGAGGCCAAGTGTCGGACCGTTCTGGTCCGACAGTGCGATCAGGACACCCCAGGTTGGCGTGCCGCTGATGAACCCGCGGGTGCCGTCGATAGGATCAAGCACCCACTCCCGCCCGGACGTCCCATTCTGGCGCCCGAACTCTTCTCCCCAGATACCATCCTGGGGCCGGTGGAGAGTCAGTAGATCGCGCATTGCCCTTTCAGCTGTGCGATCTGCAACCGTAACCGGATCAAACCCTGCTGTTTCCTTGTTCTGCGCCAACAAACCGGGTTGTCTGAAGTGCGGAAGAATTTCCGCACGCGCCGCATCGGCAAGCAGATGCGCAAGAGCAAGATCTGTAAGTATCGCAGAGGTCATGACAGGCGACTGCCAGTCCTCCACGGAAATTGCAAGCGGTGCTGCAATTGGCTCAGGCGACGTCGCTTAATACACGCGCCAGTTCAAAGAGCCGGCGACGCTGGTTCTCCGGGATTGCATAGTAGGACCGCACGAGGTCAAGCGCCTCTTTGTCACCCATCAGGTCGGGCGGCAGCATCGACTTTTCGCCTTCGGGCCTGTCGGCGTCTTCGAGGCCCTCAAAAAAGAAGCTCACCGGGACATCAAGCGTGTCGGCGATATCCCAGAGGCGGGATGCGCTGACACGGTTGGCACCGGTTTCGTATTTCTGGATCTGTTGAAATTTGATACCGACCTGCTCGGCCAGTTGCTGTTGAGTCATGCCGATCAACCATCGACGGTGACGTATGCGCTTCCCAACATGCACATCTACAGGGTGAGTCATACTTTTCTCCTTTGCAAAACTAATTAACATTCGGCTTCGACCGTTGGGTTCCAACAGTGCGACTTTGACAGTCAACCCGCGTAAACCTGATCTGGCTAGACCCGAACCACTCTACGGGGCAGATACTACGGGCTTTTGAGTTGAATTCAAGACAAGCGATTCCCGGAAAGCGGGAAAATCTATCTGGCTTAGGTTGTATTTTTGCCTGTTTGGAAACAGTTTTTGACATCACTCCAGTTGCGTAGCAGCACCTACGAACAACTATCGAATTCCCGGCACGACACGTTTAACTTGTCTCCGACAATCGCCCTAAACCTTCGCAAATACAAGGATTTTGATATGCTCGCCTACCAGATAGCAACCAAAGGAGGTGAAGCCGGGCTTGCAGAAATCGCCGTTCCGGAGCCCGGAACCGGCCAAATCCAGGTCCGGATCATGGCCTGTGGCCTGAATTTTGCGGATCTGCTGACACAAAAAGGAACCTATCAGGATATTCCGGATGCACCGTTCACACTTGGGATGGAATTATCGGGAATCATCATGAAAACGGGCGATTCGGTTGACAATCTGTCCGTCGGGGATCGTGTCGCGGTCTTTTCCGGCCAAGGTGGGTTGGCCGAATTCGGCGTGTTCGACGCCGCGCGCGCAACCCCGATTCCCGAGACGATGAGCTTTGAAGATGCCGCCGCCTTGCAGATCGCCTATGGTACCAGCCACATGGCGCTGGCCCACCGCGCCCGCCTGCGACCGGGAGAGACCCTGCTGGTGACCGGAGCGGCGGGAGGTGTCGGTTTGACCGCTGTCGAGATCGGCAAGCTGATGGGCGCCACGGTGATCGCCCATGCCCGAGGTGCCGACAAGCTGGACGTCGCGCGCGCGGCTGGCGCGGACCACCTGATTGATGATGCGGAAGATCTGCGTGACCGCGTGCTGGCGCTTGGGGGGGCGGATGTCGTTTATGATGCCGTCGGCGGTGCCGCCTTCAAGGCCGCGTTTCGTGCCTGCAATCCCGAGGGAAGATTGCTTCCGATCGGGTTTGCCAGCGGAGAGGTGCCGAACATTGCCGCCAACCATCTGCTGGTCAAGAATCTCTCGGTTCTGGGCTTTTACATTGGGGGATACATGAAGTTCCGGCCCGACCTCGTCCGTGACAGTTTCCGACAACTCATCGACTGGCATTCTGCAGGAAAGCTCCACCCGCACATCAGCCACACCCTGCACCTGTCGCAGGTTGCGGACGGGATAGAGTTGCTGCGAACCCGCAAATCCACCGGCAAGGTCGTCGTTCGCCCGACGGCTACCTAGACCGCCGCCTTGAGCCTTGCGCGCGGCGTCATGTCGGCAAATGTCGCGCGCAACAGCTCACCGAGCGTCTCGGAGACTTCGCCGCCCTCCCCTTCACCACCGTAGAAGTTGATGAAATGCAGCGGCAGCGCTGGCAGAGCGCCCCCATGACTGATGACTTCCACATGTGGCGGATGCGTTCCGTCAAGCATCGCCATCACCGCCAGGTCCGCCGCCACGGTCGCTTCGATGGTGCGATCTGAATCGCTGTCCAGCGCCACATTCCATTCGACCCCCGCCGTTTCAAGTGCGCTCAACACGATGGGTCGGAAAATGCAGCTGCGCCCCTGGGCCAATTCGACCGGCCGTTTGCGCCAGGCCGTGCCGCCCGGCGCCCCCATCCAGACCAGCGGAATCGCCGCCAGCACCTCTGCACCGGGCATCTTTTCCGGCTCGGTCGTGAGAATCATGTCGCATTCCCCACGTTCGAACCGGTCCTTCAGGTTGCGGGTGTTGGCCGTCACCAGTTGGACCTTTACTCTCGGAAACTTTGCATTGAATTGCTGCAAGACGCGCGGAATCGCCGGATAGACAATGTCATGGGGCACGCCGAGCACGATTTCGCCCTCAAAAGCCTGATCCGTCAGCCGCGTGATCAACTCGTCATTCAGCGTCACCATGCGGCGGGCATAGGCCAGCAACTGCTCACCCGATGCCGTCAGCGCGATGGTTCGCCCTGTCCGGTCGAGCAATTCCAGACCCAACAGCTCTTCCAGCCGCTTGAGCTGCATCGAAACGGCGGACTGGGTCAGGTTCAGGAACCCGGCTGCCCGCGTCACACCGCCGGAATCGGCAACCGCCACGAAAGAGCGGAGGGTGGTGATGTCGAGGTTTCGCAATATCACAATCCTTGATGGTATCTGCAACAAATATTGGCTTTCATCATGAGGCATTCATCAGCATATATCAAGATAATTGATCATAAGTCGCAAACCCATCGCCACTCCGAAAGGACACAGATAATGACATATATCACTGTTCCCGGTCACGCGCGGTCAAAGCGCCTGTCGCTGACCCATTTGATGACCCGCCGCTTTGATCTCTGGCGCCAGCGTCGGGCGCTGACCCGTTTGGATGCAGCCGCCTTGCGCGACATCGGCCTGACCCGCAGCGAGGCCGAAACCGAAGCCCGGCGCCCGATCTGGGATGCCCCGGAAAGCTGGTCCTGCTGACCGGTTTGAGGCGATTGCTGGCCCCGGCAGCCAGCAATCGTTGACCTTGCCGGCGGTTCATTCGAATTTCGTGGATAAATCCGACGGATTTACTTGAAAAAGCCCGCTGCTGATACGATATTCAAGAGGAACGCTGTCGGACCTATCTGGCGGCCCCTTTTGATATGAACGGAGACCTTGAATGGCTGAATTCGACACGAGTCACATGACAGGCCGGACCGCCGCCGGTGTGCGCACTGCGGCGATCGACGAAGGCCTGCGCGCTCACATGAACAAGGTCTACGGCACGATGTCCGTAGGCATGCTGATCACATTTGCCGCTGCCTGGGCTTTGGCCGGGCTCGCGGTCAGCGACGTTCCCACCGAATACCAGATCGGGGCGGACAAGTATCTGACCGGGCTTGGCCAGGCGCTGTACGCGTCCCCGTTGAAATGGGTGGTCATGTTCGCGCCGCTCGCCTTCGTGTTTGGCTTCAGCGCCGGAATCAACCGGATGTCCGCCGCGACGGCACAAATCGTGTTCTATGCTTTCGCCGCGGTCATGGGCGTATCGCTTAGCTCAATCTTCCTGGTTTTCACCGGCTACTCGATCATCCAGGTGTTCCTGATCACCTCGGTCGCCTTTGCCGGGCTGTCGCTCTGGGGCTACACAACCAAGAAAGACATCTCGGGCTGGGGCAGTTTCCTGATCATGGGTGTGATCGGTCTGATCGTCGCATCCATCGTGAACATCTTCTGGCCGATGCCGGGACTGGCTTTTGCCATCTCGATCCTCGGTGTGCTGATCTTTGCCGGTCTGACCGCCTATGACACGCAGAAGATCAAGACCACCTACCTGCAGATGGCGCATTCCGGCGACAGCGAATGGTTGGGCAAGGCCGCGATCATGGGCGCGTTGAGCCTCTATCTCGACTTCATCAACATGTTCATGTTCCTGCTGCAACTGCTCGGCAATCGGGAATAACTCGGAACCCTACCGTATGGCAAAGGGCCGGTCCTTGTGACCGGCCCTTTTTGCATGTTACCTGATTCCATGCTGGACCTGCGCCCGAATTGTGAAATCTGTGATTGCGACTTGCCACCGGAATCGACCGAGGCCCGCATCTGCTCCTATGAATGCACCTACTGTGTGACCTGCGCAGAATCGGTTCTCGATAATGTGTGCCCCAACTGTGGGGGCAATCTGGTGCCGCGTCCGATCAGGCCAAAGAGCAGCTGGCGTCCGACAACCGGGCTGGCCAAGCACCCTGCCTCGACCAAGCGCCGCCACAACACGTGGACAAGTGCGGAACGACGCGCCCTGTCGGACAAGCTGAAAGATGTACCCCCAACGGAACGATGATTGTCTGATCCCGGCAGCCGATTCCATTCCCGGGCAAAGTCATCGCCAATGGGCTAGCGCGTTTCGCGCCTGGCTTGGATCGTCTGCTGTGACCTATCGCGTGGAAATCTATGATTTCAGGCAACGTTAGATGCGCCAGCTCTAACGCGGAACGCTCTAGGAACGGCGGCGTGCAGCCGGCAACGCCATGCGCATTCGGACAGAGGGGAAGCCGATGCCGGGCCGTAGGGTGATTTCCATCGGGCCTTCGCTGACAAACCCGAGGGCGGCATAAAACGGCTCTGCGGTCAGAGTTGACCAGCATTCCATCTCGGTGATGGCCTGCGCTTGTGCCGCATTCAGGGTATGGCGGATCAAGGCCCGAGCAATGCCTCGACGCTGAAACCTGTCGTCGCTGACAACATGCCGGATGTGGCCCAGATGCCGTGACCCCCTGTCGCGGGTCCAGCCACCCGCACCGACAATCCCGTGCCCCTCGACCTCGGCGACGTAGTATGTGCCTGACTGTAAAAGAACCGGCTGTGCCCGGCTGATCAGCGGCAGTGCAGTCACCAGCACAGATGGCGGGTAGTGCGCCTTCAACAGCTTGGGATAGGCGCGGGACAGCAATGCGTCGACCACCGCCAGATCAGCGATTGTCGACGTGCGCAGGCTGATTTCCGTGCTGGGCATGGGCACTCGCCCCCAGGTTTCCATTGGCTGCACCGCACAAACGAAAAAGGGCCACGCCCCGGCGCAGCCCGTCTCGATTTCGCGAATGCGAAAGGCTTACTTGATCTTGCCTTCCTTGTACTCGACATGCTTGCGGGCAACCGGGTCGTATTTGCGAACGACCATTTTCTCGGTCATGGTGCGGGCGTTCTTCTTGGTGACATAGAAATGGCCCGTGCCTGCGGTCGAGTTCAGGCGGATTTTGATTGTGGTCGGCTTCGCCATGGTATCTCTCCTGCAACGAAAGGCCACCCCTATGCGGGCCTCTCGGAAAATCTCTCTGAGCGTGCGCTTTTACCCGCGATGCCGCCCGAGTCAACAGGTGTTTTGCCAAAACACGCCGATGCCGAGGCGAAATCTTTACACAGGCCGTGCCAGCCGCTATGCAACCGTTGTTTCTGACAACCATGTATTTCAACGAGTGGAGCTTTTTATGCGTATTCCCCCCTTTGCCATTGTCGTGATCCTCTGCGGTACCTTTATCGCCGCCACGCAGTTATCGGCCCAACTGTCCTCCACTGAAGAGCAGGTCCCCCCCACGACCGAGTTCAGCCAGCACTAGAGGGTCATGCGCGGAGGGCCTGTAAGCCGGATTCTGTCTCCGACAGGTTGCCCCGCCGGTAGATGACCATTCCTCTAGGGCCCACATTGCTGCGGGCCTCAAGCTGCCAACCCGACCCCTCTTGGCCAACGCGTGCCTAGCGGCGGTATCCCGTTGCCGGGACCTGCCCGCGCGGGGGTCCTATTTGGCATTGCTCCCGGTGGGGCTTGCCATGCCGCCCCTGTTGCCAGCGGCGCGGTGGGCTCTTACCCCACCGTTTCATCCTTACCCCGGATAGACCGGGGCGGTTTGTTTTCTGTGGCGCTATCCGTCGGGTTGCCCCGCCCGGGCGTTACCCGGCACCGTTGCCTCGTGGAGTCCGGACTTTCCTCTCGCGCCCGCAGGCGCCAGCGGCCATCCGGCCCTCCGCGCCCCTGCGCTCTAGGCGTTGTGCCCTGCCTGGTCAACGCCAAAGCGACGCGCGAGGTCGGCCATGACACCGCGATCCGCATCTTCGATGGGACCCTCGGCACCCGGACGAAACCGCGCCCGGACTGCGACCAAGATCTCGGCGACTTCGACCTCTGGATAACCAAAGCGAACCGCGTCTCTGACAAAGTCACCGGGCATTGCACCTGAATCGGGCCAGACCGCCAAATCCTGTCGCGCCAGGCGGCGCCAGTCAAACCTTGGACCCGGGTCATATTTGCGCGCGGGGGCCATGTCGGAATGCCCGATGACCCCGGAAGGCGCAATCGGCCAACGCGCCATCAGGTCGCGCAGCAAGGTTTCAAGCCTTGTCATCTGCGGCTCGGAAAACGGATGGTCGCCGGAGTTGTCCAGCTCGATGCCGATGGAGCGGGAGTTCACGTCTCCCCTGCCCTGCCAGCTTCCGGCCCCGGCATGCCAGGCCCGCATCTCTTCTGCGACCAGCTGCCAGAGCACACCGTCGCTACCGATCAGGTAATGCGAAGAGACCTCTGCCACCGGATCACGCAGACGCTCCAGCGCAGCCGCAGCACCGATCATGCCAGTATAGTGGATCACGATGAGCTCCGGCCCAAGCCCCTCGCGGCGAGGCCCGAAGTTCGGCGACGGCAACCACTGCGCTGCCGATTGGTCGCTCACCCGTTCTGGGCCTTGCGAAACGGCGCCGGGTCCCAACCACAGGCATACCCATCCCCATCCGGGTCCAACCCGGCGCGATCGCGATCTGGACCGCCCTTTGAAAGAAACTCGATCTGCGCAAGATCGGCGGACGGAAAATTGGCGCAGTTCCTGTCCGCGCGTCCCTGCAGGTTGATGCCGCTCCGGCTGTAGACACGTGTTCCCTTGGGGTGACTGCTGCTCAGGGCATAGGCCACGATGTTGGGCTGCGATCCACCACTGCGCGACGGCAATTCTGTTGGCTCAATCACCTGATATTGTGCATTGTTTTGCGCAATCAGCGCCGCGTCGCTCTGGATCGAACGGTTTTCAGAGACTGCAGAGAAATCGTTCTCGACTGACAGGCCAGTGCTCGCGACCACCGGTGCCGGGGCCGCTGGCGCAACGGCGGATGTTCTGCCGGCGGTCGAACTCGACGCCAGTACCGCTGCGGTCTCTGCGGCGATCCCCTCGGCTGTCCCTGCCGTGGCACCGGCTCCGGGTGCCGGCGGCACAGCCGTGCCTGACGGTGTGAGCGTTTGGCTCGCCACCGCCTGGGGGGGTGACAGCCGTTCTGCACTCGCAACACCGCTGGCCAGTTCGGCCTCGCGCGCGTTGTACGTTGCACCACTGTCGGGAACCTGCGGAGCACAGGCCGAGATCAGTCCAAGAGAGAGTCCCAGAAAGAGAGGGATACGGGCCACCGAATGCATTGCTGCTGTCCTGCCGTTGCTGTTTTTCTGGCGCCGGTCTCTACCACCATTTCGCGGGCTTGGCCACAAACCCGGCGGCCGATTCCAGCGCATAGGCCGTATTCAGCAGATCGCCTTCTTCCCAAGGGCGCCCGATCAATTGCAGGCCCAGCGGCAAGCCCTTCTTGTCGAGCCCGGCAGGCACCGAAATTCCGGGCAGACCCGCCAGGTTCACGGTGACCGTGAAAACATCGTTCAGGTACATCTGCACCGGATCGGCCTCGGTCATTTCGCCCAGGCCAAAGGCTGCGGAGGGTGTTGCAGGGGTCAGGATCGCGTCGATGCCCTGGGCAAAGACGTCTTCGAAATCCTTCTTGATCAGCGTGCGCACCCGACGCGCCCGGTTGTAATAGGCGTCATAGAACCCCGCGCTCAGTACATAGGTCCCGATCATCACACGGCGCTGCACCTCGTGCCCGAACCCCTCGGCGCGGGTCTTTTCGTACATCTCGGTGATACCATCGCCCCGCGCCAGTTTGGCCCGATGGCCATAGCGCACACCGTCATAGCGCGCGAGATTGCTGGACGCCTCGGCGGGCGCGATCACGTAATAGGCCGGCAGTGCGTATTTGGTGTGCGGCAGGTTGATATCGACAATCTCGGCCCCGGCACCCTTCAGCATGTCGGCTCCGTCAGCCCAGAGTTTCTCGATCTCGGCGGGCATCCCGTCCATGCGGTATTCCTTGGGAATCCCGATCTTCTTGCCCTTGATGTCACCGGTCAGCATCGACTCGAAATCCGGCACCGCCAGATCGGCGCTGGTGCTGTCCTTCGGGTCATGCCCGGCCATTGCCCCAAGCATGATCGCGGCATCTCGCACCGATTTTGTCATCGGGCCGGCCTGATCCAGCGAACTCGCAAAGGCCACGATGCCCCAGCGAGAGCAACGCCCATAGGTCGGTTTGATCCCCACGGTGCCGGTGAACGCGGCGGGCTGGCGGATCGAGCCCCCGGTATCGGTGCCGGTCGCCGCAAGACAGAGATCGGCCGCAACCGCAGCGGCAGAGCCACCCGAGGAACCGCCGGGGGTCAGCGCCGCGTCGTCATTGCCACGCCGCCAGGGGCTGACCGCATTGCCATAGGTGCTGGTTTCGTTGGAGCTGCCCATGGCGAATTCGTCCATGTTCAATTTGCCCAGCATCACCGCGCCTGCATCGATCAGTTTCTGGCTTACCGTGGATTCATATTCCGGCAGGAACCCTTCCAGAATCCGACTACCCGCCTGTGATGGCACACCCTGCGTACAGAACAGATCCTTGATTCCGATCGGCAAACCACACATCGCCGGAGCATCCCCCGCCTTGATCCGTCGATCCGCTGCCGCCGCGCGGTCCCGCGCAAGGTCCGGGGTCTTGTGCACGAACGCGTTCAGCGCACCTGCCGTCTCGATGGCATCCAGGCAGGCGTCGGTCAGTTCAACGGATGTCGTCTCGCCCGCGCGCAGTGCATCACGCGCCTCGGCAAGGCCAAGCTTGTTCAGATCGCTCATTATTCAACCACCTTCGGCACGGCAAAAAAGCCCTCGCGCGCATCGGGCGCATTTGACAGGACCTTGTCCTGCTGATCACCGTCGGTCACGACATCCGCACGCCGTTTGAGCCGCTGCGGTGTCACCGAGGTCATCGGCTCGATGCAGTCCACATCGACTTCGTTCAACTGCTCGATAAAGCCCAGAATGGTGTTGAATTCAGCGGCCAACGCGGGCAACGCCTCGTCCTCGACCTTGATCCGGGCCAGCTTGGCCACCCGGGCGGCGGTGTTCTGATCAATCGACATGGGACCCCTCGTACTCTGTCAGGTGGCGTTTACCCCCGCGACGCACCGCTCGCAAGAGGCGCAGGGCGGATGGCGCATCATCCGGCATTTGGCCAAGCGCGGCCCAGCCGTGGCTTTGCTGCGCTACAGGCCTGCCAATCCGTGGTCTTGTCGTTCGGCGGTGTCGGTCCACTTCTACAACTGGGCGGCCACGCTGAATTCATGAGTCAAGAGATGAACACCCCTGGCGCTTGCGCGACGATGCCGTCCGACATGCACAAACACGTTGGCTTGCCCTGAGACACGATGGATACGAGCTGGGCTGTTCTTATTTATGCAACGCAGCAGCAATCCAACCCAGGCGGGCCTGCGGAACCAGTCCGAGATTGTAGAAATTCAGCCCATCGACATGCGGCAGCGCCTGAGCGACGCGATTTTCGAGATCGGTTTGATCTCGCACCGTTGGGTTGAACAATTGAAACCCGGCAATCAAGGTCTTGTCGGAGCCCAACAGAGCGCGGGTCTGCGCCAATAGCGGAGAAATCCTCGCCGGTTCAGTTTCATAAGCGCAATGCAGGACCCCATCCAGATGAGGGAGGAGATTGGGCAGGTCGATCCCTCCTGTCCACGTGCCCTCGGCATCGATCAGGAGGACTTTGGTATCGGGATGGGTCGCCTCGCGAATCTCTGCGATCAGCGACGTGACCGGTTCACTGCGCCACGCCAGATAGGCCGAAAGGGCGGAATGGGCCTCAAAACTCTCAGGTCCGTTGCTGGGAAAATCGGGAAACTGCGATCGCGGCAATTCTCTGGAAAAGGCATTGTCCAGAAGTCTTGCGACCTGTGACTGCGCGATATCAGCGGGGAGGCCTGCAGCACGCGCGGTGGACCGACAATAATCACAAAAGCAGACACCCAGCAGGAAAGACTCGTCCGGCTGCAAGGGCAGACCGTCCTTTTCATGATGAAAACCGTGCGGGAATCCCATGAAATCAGGGCTTTCCAATTCAATTCTGTCGGGTCGATAGGCATGGCTGATTTCCGAAACCAGACCGGTAACATACGCGCGCGCGGCGGGGCTGGAAGGGCAGAGCGCATAGGACATCGGATCGCCGTGCGCAGTGCGCATCACATGACCGGGGTGCATCAGGCCAAGCCGGGTGTTGTGCAGGCAAACCGTCCAGCAGGACACTGCGGCGCCGCCCGCATCGCGCCGTCGTACCAAGGCGTCCAGCATATCGCCCTCTGTATCGACGATTGCGGCTTGTTTTGGTGTAATCTCATGGTCCGACCACTTGGCCGGATCAGAGCGAAAATAGACCGTGCCATCCTCGGGAAAATAGACCCTGCGGCGCGGGTTACCCGGCTGCAGGAACCGTCCGGCGTGATAGGATGTCGCCAGGCTGATCGTATTCAGTCCGGCCTGAGAAGTCCTTTCAAGGGCAGCGTCCAGCCCAATATCGTGCAGATCCCACGGATACGTCCAGATTGAATTTGCGGGGGCCATCATGACGCGGCCTGGCGCCAGTTGCCGCCGATGACCAGCCCGTGTGCGACCAGGCGCTCGGGATGAGAGACGATGTTGCCAAGCACGTCTTCAAGGTCAATTGGCGCGGGATCGAGCGAGAGAATACTGGCATCCCCTGCTGCACCGGGCGTGAGCGTGCCAAGGTCAGGGCGTCGAATGGCATCCGCCGCGTTCAGGGTGGTTTTGGCAATCACGTCGGCCAGCGACATGCCAAGGGCGAGAAACTTGGTCATCGTGCGCAACAGATCCCATGCGGGGCCTTCGATGCACATGGCATGCACATCGGACGAGATGGTATCGGGCGCGAAACCTGCCGCCATCATCGCCTTGGCCGTTTTCCACGAAAAAGAGCCCATACCGTGGCCGACATCGAATAGCACACCGCGTTCCCGTGCCCGAAGGACGGATTGGCGGATCGTGCCATCCGCCAGCACCGGGGCGTTTGGAAAGGGGCGAAAACAGTGGGTCAGCACATCGCCGGGGCGCAACATGTCCACCACATCGGCGTATGTCGGCGGGGGTTCGTCGATGTGGCACATCAACGGCAGACCTGCCTGATCCGCCGTATCCATTGCAACCCGCAGCGGCGCATCACCCGAGTCACCGCTGGCGTGGCGTCCCACACGCACCTTTATTCCGATGATGCTGTCGCGATGGGCCTCGGCCATGGCCACGGCCTCGCGCGCCGCCATCAGCCGCATGTCGTGGCTTTCACCGACCATGACCGTCGGCGAAAACGCATAGATACCGGCAAAGGACACGTGCAGATAGGCCAGGATACGCGATTGGGCCGGGTCGATCATATGCGCCTTGAAACCCGGAAAATTGCCAGGGCCAGCGCTGCCAGCATCGACTGTTGTGGTCACGGCACTCTGATAGGCATAGGCATCCGGATCGACGCCCAGCGACGTCCCGCCCCAATAGACATGGGTATGCAGGTCGATCAACCCGGGCGTCACGATTTGGCCCGAGACATCTTGCCGGCTGCGCGCCGTCAACCCATCGCCTACTTCAGAGACCTTGCCATCACAAAAGGCCACATCAGTCACCCGGTCGATGCCTTGCGCCGGGTCGATCACCCGCCCACCGGTCAGAACCAGATCATTTCCCATCAGTGGCTCCAAAATTTGTGCCGGGGGGATGGCGCTCGTTCCAGGGCATCACCTGCTCCAGTACGCTGGCAAGGGCAAGCAGGCCCGCATCGTCGCCGGGTCGTCCGATCAGTTGGATCCCAAGAGGAAGCCCATCCGAAAACTCGCACAGCGGCAAACTCATGGCGGGTTGGCCAGACACGTTGAATGGAAATCCGAAAACACTGTCCGCCCACAGCGCGTTGTAGGCGTCCAGATCAGTCATGGTCATGTCGTAATAGCCCACCGGTCGCGGGCGTTGTGTCAGCGTCGGCGTAATGTAGACGTCGAATGGCCACAGATCCTGAACGATGGCGCGGGCCGTTTGGCGAACTGCTTCCACCCGACCCGCATGAGCCGTCGCAGGGGTCGCACGACCGCGTTCGATAATTGCCCAGGTGATCGGCTCGACATCGTCGGGCGACACTTTTCTGTTTTCCAGAGTTTCCATGAAATCGAACATGCCGGCGGTTTCGACACAGGTCATGTCGGTGTAGGTTTGCCACAGGCTGTTGGCGTCCAGCGTCATGTCTTTTTCCTCGACCTCATGGCCGAGCGCCGCAAGCTGTTTCGCAACCGAGAGCACCGCGGCCTTCACCTCGGGATCGACAGGTGTGCCGTTGGGTGCAGTGACGGTAAAGCCGATGCGTAAACCGCTGGGTGAGCGTAATGCAAGATCGCCAAAAGCCGCGGATGGGGCGGCGACAGGATAAGGATCGCCCGGCAATGCGCCAGCCACCGCATCAAGATAGGCGGCGGTATCGCGCACGGTACGCGTGTTGCACAGGAAATAGGCCCCGCCAGCCCAGTAGTCCGCGAAAGGCGCCAGACTGACCCGACCGCGCGATGGCTTTAGTCCGACAACGCCGCAGCAGGATGCCGGAACACGGATTGACCCCGCCCCGTCGCTGGCTTCGGCGATCGGCACCATTCCCGTTGCCACTGCGACCGCGCTGCCGCCACTTGATCCGCCCGGTGTGGCCTTGGGATTCCATGGGTTCAGCGTTGGCCCGTACAACACCGGTTCTGTGGCAATGCACCATCCGTTCTCGGGGGCGTTGGTCTTGCCAAGCAGTGTCAGACCCGCGGCCTTGATCCGCTGGGTGAGGTGACTGTCTTGTGCCGCGACGTTGTTTTTCAGAAACCGCGAGGAATTTGTCGCCTGCACCCCGGCCCAATTGCTGGCCAGTTCCTTTAACAGAAACGGAACGCCTGCCAGAGGGGCAGCAGGATCGGTCTTTGCCGCCGTTTCCCGACCCAGATCATACAGCTTGCAAATGACGGAATTCAGGTCGGGGTTCAGCGCCTCGATGGTGTCAATCGCCGCCTCGGCCACTTCGAGAGCGGTGATGTCCCCTTTGCGGACATGATCGGCCAAAGCCACGGCATCCGATTGCCGGTAGAGGGTTCTAACGTCAGACATGGAGACCTCCTGAAGTGTCAGTCGAGCCGGATCGCCCGTTCTTCGCGTATGCTTTGCTCAGCGGCCAGAACGATACGCAGCGAGTTTACCGCCGCCTCCATCGACTCTGTCAGATCGAGATCCTCGGTGATGGCCTCAAGAAAGAACGCCTGTTCACGGTCGCACAATTCCTGGTGGCCGGGTTCGTCGTCCATCGACAGGATCTCGTCCTTTCGGGTGAAATTCTTGTCGTCGTCCACATCCGCATAATGCACGCGGATCGCATCGGTCTTGGTGTGTTTGTCGATATCGGCACTGTCCGAAAGCTTGTCGGCATCCGTGCGCGCTTCGTCATTGGGCACCAGGCTGACCGAGCCATTGGGCCCCACCACGTCTTTCACAAAGAAGGCGGTTTCCGACATCATCGGTCCCCACCCCGCTTCGTACCAGCCGACGGAGCCATCATCGAAAGTCACATGCAGATGGCCATAGTTCTGCTTTTCAGCATCCCCCCAGAGGGCCGCGCCAATGCCATGGACCCGCACGGGTTTTGCGCCGGTCAACTGGCACATCACGTCAACATAATGCACACCGCAATCGACAATCGGGATCAGGCTGTCGATCAGGTTCTTGTGCCACATCCAGGCATCGCCCGAGGACTGTTGATTGAGATTGAGGCGCATCGCCAAAGGCTTGCCCATCGTCTGACCAATCTCGATGAACTTTACCCAGGAGGGGTGCACCCGCAGGATATAGCCCAAAACCAGTTTCCTGTTCAGCCGTTGCGCGGTCGCGACCACGCGTTCGGCGTCTTGGTTGTTGGTCGCGATGGGTTTTTCCATGAAGACATGCGCGCCCGCTTCCATGGCCTGAATGGCATACTCGGCGTGGGTGTTGGGCCACGTGTTGACCGAAACCGCGTCTGGCTTCAATTCCGCCAGCGCCGCCGCATAATCTTCAAACAGCGGGTATCCCTGCAATTCATCGGGGATGGTCTTGGATTTTAGCGTGCGTGAACACAGGCCCACGATCTCGAAGCCGGGATTGCGGTGATAGGCCGAGGCATGGGATGCGCCCATGTTCCCAAGTCCCACCACCAGAATGCGGACAGGTTGCGTCATCGGAAATACTCCACCCTCGTTGAAAATGGACAGGCGGAGGTGTTGCCACCCCCCCCTGCGGATCAGATGGCCTGATCGAACATTGTGGCCCGGATGGACTCGATATCGATGGCTGACATTTCGGGGGACAGCGTTGCCGCGGCAGCATCGGCTTTGACCTTTTCGACATCAAAGTCATTGGCGCCGGGGATCAGGGCGTTGGTGCACACCTTGCTGGCCTCAATCGGCTCCGCATCGCCGGAAATCTGCGCGATCAGGTCAAAGAACAGCTGCCATGACGCCATGTCGTGCCAGCCCCAGCCCTCGCGCTTCTCAAAATCTCCGCGGAACACATTCATCTGTTGCAGGATTGACGTCGTGCCCAGTTCCGGGGACAGGTTCGACCCAAGTGTCGGAAACTGCTCGAACACGGCTGCGACAGCCGCGCGTGGGTTATGCTCGGCAAACTCGAGCCCCATCGACCAGCCACGCAGGAATTTCACCAGAAATGCCTTTTTGTCCTCGTCTTCGAGATCGGCGGCGCGCACCGCAAATGTGTTGGCAGGGAGCGGCGAGTGTTGCACGCCAAGCCAGTATTCAAACTCCAGCCCGCTTGAGATCCATTCGGCACGCAGCCCTTCCCAAGCCAATGCAGCATCGCCCTGACCGGCAGCCAATGCGGTGCCCCAGGTTGGCCACCCTGCTTCGACATAGGTGATCGTCGAAACATCAACCCCCTGAGCCGCCAACAACGGATCGACGATCGGTTGCCATGCTGCCGAACCGAGCAGAATGGTCTTGCCTTCGATATCCTTGATGTTGGTGGGGCCTTCGCCCTTGCGAAAGGCAAGGCTGAACGTATCGCGTGCGCCCATGTGATAGACGGATTCAAGCTTCATGCCGTTTTCAAGCGCAAAGGCAAAGACGCCCGGCGATGGAAATCCCATGTCAGCCTGTCCGACATCAACGAATTTCGCGGTCGCGGTGCCATCCGACGGCCCCGGCTGCATGTCAACGTCCAAGCCTTCGAAATACCCCATCTTCTTGCCGATCCAGAAAGGATAGTCGTCCAATACCTCCAGCGTGCCGCGCGGGCTGATCCAGGTGAATGCACCGTCATACCCTTCTGCCCGTGCGGGTCGTGGCAGCCCCATCGCACCGACGCTCACGACACCTGCTGCCGACACCTGAAGCAAGCGCCGACGCGTCAGGCTGTTGTTTGAAATAGTCATTTTTTGTCTCCCTGTTTTTTGGTTTCGCATTTTTCGTTCGGATGAATTCAGGCTTCCCAGCTGGCCCATTTCTTGCCGACCAGGAAAAAGAACACATAAATCAGGATGCCCAGCATCGACAGGATCACGATCACCGCAAAGAACTCCGGCATGTTGATCATCGAGGAATAGGTGGTCAAACGGTTGCCAAGGCCAAAGCCTCCGCCAACCATTTCAGCGCCAACAGCGGTGAGCAGCCCGAAGATCGCCCCGATCATCAATCCCACCAGGATCATCGGCAGGGCCATCGGCGCGCGGATTTTCCAGAAGATTTGCAATGTCGTGGCGCCATAGGACCGGGCCAGCGCAATCTTGTCGTTGTCGACACGCCGAAAACCGGTCGCCGCGTTGATCATCACCATCGGCCCGGACGCCAGCGCCACGGCAATGATCCGCGGCTCGAACCCAAACCCAAAGCGCAGGATCAGCAATGG
The DNA here is from genome assembly GCF_032595355.1 of Sedimentitalea todarodis. Lineage (NCBI taxonomy): Bacteria > Pseudomonadati > Pseudomonadota > Alphaproteobacteria > Rhodobacterales > Paracoccaceae > Sedimentitalea > Sedimentitalea todarodis. The sequence continues at coordinate 75,529 of NZ_JASMWN010000022.1, forward strand.
CACGAGGGCCAACATCGGGGTGGTCACAAGGATAAGGATGTAGGGCGCAATGATCTTCTCGGCGAAGGGAAATTGGGTGATGACGGCCGCCAGGATCAGGCCGATGCTACCGCCGATGGCAAAGCCGCAGGACAGTTCAATCAAAGTGTATCCCAGATGGGGCGCAATCAGCGGAAATTCCTTGATCAGTGCGGTCCAGACAGCCGAGGGCGTTGGCAGGACATATTGCGGCACCTCGAACCAGCGCAGGCTGACTTCCAGACCGCCAATGACCAAGACCGCCGTCAGGATGATCGCGGTGATTTCAGCCGAGGTCCGCGCGCCGGTGCCACTGGCAAAGGCCGATGCGTTAGACAGTCCGACCTGATTTAAGCCCGTCTGCCCGGTCTTTGATGTTCCATTGCTCATCCTTCACTCCGCTGCTTTGGCAAGGGATTGCTGGCCGTAGATATCGGCCTTGATCCGGTTGGTCAGGTCAAAGACGGCGCGGCTGCTCATTGTCTCAAGCGTCCGGGGACGCGGCAGGTCGACCGAATAGTCGGACAGAACCTGACCCGGTCTCTGGGTCAGGACAACGACGCGATCGGACAGGAATATCGCCTCTTCGATCGAATGCGTGATAAAGACGATGGTGGTTTTCGTCTCGAGCCAGATTTCTTCGACCAGCTTGTTCATTTCCTCACGGGTGAAGGCATCCAGCGCACCGAAGGGTTCGTCCATCAAGAGGACCTGCGGGCGCAACGAGAGCGCCCGGACGATTGAGGCGCGCTGCTGCATGCCGCCCGACAATTCGCGAGGGAAACGCGTTTCGAACCCTTTCAGGCCAACGCGGTCCAGCAGGTGATCAATCCACTCCGTGTCCGGCTTGGCGTGTTTGATTTCGAAAGGGAACAGGATGTTGTCCATCAAATTGCGCCAGGGCAAAAGATTGGCATCCTGAAAAACAAGCCCGATGTCCGGGTGCGGACCACTGATCGCGGTGCCGTCCAGCAAGACCTGTCCCTGGGTTAGGTCATGCAGCCCCGACATCGACCACAACAGGGTGGTCTTGCCGCATCCCGAAGGCCCGACGATCGAAACAATGGTATTTGCCGGTACATCAAAGCTGCAATTCAGCAGGGCCTCAAAGCTACCATACCGCTTGCCTGCGTTCGAGATCGCCAGTTTGACCGTCACCTGTGAAGCTCCGTACTGGGCTGGTTGCCGATCAACCAATGCCGGGCAGCAGCAATCGGGCTCTACCCGCATTGCTGCAAACAGGTTGAAACAAACTTTCTTACCTGTCAATGTTTTTGAACGATCACGAGGTAGTCCCATAAAATAGCTGGAAAGATGAAGTTTCTGCTTGTAACTTTCTTACAAGATCGAGATTCGCTGCGAAGTCGGATCGGGCAAACGGCACCGGAAAGAGGGTGCCTCATGGAGAAATCTGACCGCCGATGACCAAGCTGCGAGACCCCTCGTCCGAAGACGAAAAGCCGAACATGGGGCGCGATATCATTGCCCAGATCAAAGACAGGTATGCCGGCCTGAGTCAGGCCGAGCGGCAGGTCGCTGACGCGGTGCTGTCGGATGTCAACGCAGCTGTTGCAGCGTCAAATGCGAAAATCGCACAAAAGGCCGGCGTTAGCGAACCCACCGTCACCCGGTTCTGTCGGTCAGTGGGCTGCGTCGGCGTGCGCGACTTCAAGCTGCGTCTGGCGCGCAGTCTGGTTGTGGGAGAACTGTTTCTGACCGTGGGCGAGACCCCGGTGATCGCCGACAGTGACTCTGTGCCGCCATTCTGGGGATCCGTTTTCAACGAAGCCCGCAAGGCGCTGCGCGAGGTCGAAGTGCAATTGAACCCCGCCCGGTTGAACACCGCCGGGGCGGCGATCGCCAGGGCCCGGCGCGTTATCGTTTTGGGGCTTGGTGGCAGTTCGTCAACCCTGGCAGAGGAAGTTCAGGTCCGGCTGTTTCGCTATGGCGTGTCCGTGATTGCGTGCAAGGACCCCTATCTGGCGCGAATGTCGATTTCGACCTTGCGATCCGATGATGTCTTTGTCGCCATATCTGCAACCGGTCGGGCGCGTGAAATTCTGGATTGCATCGATCTCGCACGCCACTATGGCGTCACCAGCATTGCCATCACCGCGCCTGACAGCGACCTCGCCAACGCTGCGGAGATTGCGCTGACCACGCGGATATCTGAATACCCGGATGCCCTCACCCCGTCGGCCTCGCGCTTTGCCTTTTTGACGATCATCGACCTGCTGGCGGCAGCCACGGGGTATGCCATGGGGCCGGAAGCGCGTGAAAACTTGCGGCGGATCAAATTCAACCTTGTCAGCGAGCGCCCCGGCGCCGGGCTTGAGCCGTTGGGGGAATGACATGACCAGAAGAGGCTTTGCATGACCGACACACCGCAGCTTGGCGATTGGATCGCGGCATTCGATCGGGCACTGTCATACCGGGATGTGTCTGGCGTTGCCGACTTGTTCCACGACGAGTGCTATTGGCGCGATCTGCTTGCCTTTACGTGGAACATAAAAACGATGGAGGGTCGCCCCGAGATCGTCGAGATGTTGAGCGAGACGCTATCGCATGTGGCCCCCCGTGCGTGGCGCGTTTCCGGTCAGGCCGAGATCGCGGGCAACACGGTTTCGTCGTGGATCACCTTTGAAACGGCGGCGGGTGTCTGCAAGGGGCGGCTCACCCTTGTCGACGGCAAATGCCATATCCTGATGACCGCGCTGGACGATCTGCACGGACATGAAGAGCCGCGCGGGCGAACGCGCAACAAGGGGTTGACCCATCGGGCCGATCCACACCGGCGCACGTGGTCCGAATTGCGACACGAGGAAACCCGCCGCATGGGACACGAGGATCAGCCCTATGTGCTGATCGTTGGTGGCGGACAGGGCGGGATTGCGCTCGGGGCGCGTCTGCGACAGCTGGGTGTGCCCGCATTGATCGTCGAGAAAAACGCCCGCGCAGGAGACAGCTGGCGCAACCGGTATCGCAGCCTCGTCCTGCATGATCCCGTCTGGTATGATCACTTGCCCTATCTGGAGTTTCCCGAAAATTGGCCCGTCTTCACGCCAAAGGACAAGCTGGGCGATTGGCTGGAGGCCTACGCGAACATCTTTGAGCTGGAAATCTGGCAGTCGACAAGCTGTGACAAGGCCAGTTTTGACGCGGAGAACGGACTCTGGACCGTCGAGGTGACGCGCGACGGAAAACCGGTGACGCTCCGCCCCGCGCAGTTGGTTTTTGCCACCGGGGCCTATGGCCCGCCACGCGAAATCGACATTCCCGGCGGCGAGGAGTTTGCCGGGACGTTGATCCATTCCAGCGCCTACCAATCCGGAGAGGCCTTTGCCGGAAAAACCTGTGCGGTGATCGGTGCTGCCAGTTCCGCGCATGACGTTTGCGTCGACCTGTGGGAGGCAGGCGCGGATGTGACCATGTTGCAGCGCAGCCCCAGCATTGTCGTGCGATCGGAAACCCTGATGGACCTGGGTTTCGAAATCTATTCCGAGGACGCCGTTGCACGAGGTATCACTGTCGATGTCGCGGATATGCTGGCAGCTTCGGTTCCATTTGCCCTGTTTCCCGATCAGCAGCGGGCTCTTTATCAGGACATACGCAAGCGCGACGCGGCGTTTTATGACCGTCTGGCCGCTGCGGGGTTTGACTTTGATTTCGGCGAGGATGACAGCGGGCTGATGATGAAAGCGCTGCGCACCGCATCCGGCTATTACATCGACGTGGGTGCGTCAGACCTGATCGCAAACGGAGAGATCAAGGTCATCTCGGGAGCGGACGTCGTGGCGCTGACGCCCGATGGGCTGCGTCTGGGCGATGGGCAGGAGGTGACGGCCGACGTGGTTGTTGCCTGCATTGGGTATCAGTCAATGAATGAGATCGTTGCCGGTATCGTGTCGCCCGAAGTCGCCTCCGCCATCGGCCCATGTTGGGGGCTTGGGTCCGGCGTAAGAGGAGACCCCGGCCCCTGGCAAGGCGAGTTGCGCAATATGTGGAAACCCACGGTCGCCGAAAATCTCTGGTTTCATGGCGGCAACCTGGCGCTGTCCCGCTTTTATTCCAGGTTCCTGGCCTTGCAACTCAAGGCACGGATGGAAGGCATCAAGACGCCGGTCTACCGGCGCCCCGATCCTGTTCAGAGTGGTTTATAGGCGATGGCTTCGATTTCCACCGCAATATCGATCATCAACCGCGATTCCGCGGTGGAGCGGGCCGGCGGGTTGGTCGGAAAATACGCGCCATATGCTTCGTTGAACGCGGCAAAATCGTCGCGGTCGCGCAGCCACACGGTCGTCTTGATCACATCCGACATGTCGCACCCTGCCATTTTCAGAACGGCCCCGATATTGTCGAGAACGGCACGGGTTTCCGCCGCGACACCGCCTTCGGCTTTCTTGCCGTCGACCATCGGGACTTGCCCGGAAACGAAGACGAAATCGCCCGCCCGAACGGCCGGAGACAATGGGACCTGTGCGGAACCGAAAAACTCTTTTGACATGAAATCCACTCCTTTGCTGGCTTCGCAAGGACCATCCCCAAACCCACCGGAAATTCAAGAAGGCATTTGCCATGATCCGATTTAACGAGGTTCGTGTTGTCATCACCGGGGCCGGAGGCGGTGTCGGAAGTGCCTTGACCAAAGGGTTTGCCGCCGCAGGTGCACAGGTCGTCGCCTGTGATGTCGTCGGGGCTGAACTTGCCGCGCCGCATATCGCCGAAAGCCATTTCTTTGATCTGCGCGACAAGGCCCAGATCGCTGGCCGCGCACAGGAGATACTGGCCAACGGAACGCCTCATGTGGTCGTGTCGAACGCCGGTTGGACCCGTCAGGAGACCCTGGCCATGACAACGGCGGCGGGAATCGACGACGAAATGGATTGTAATTTCAACGGCGTGGCATTGCTGACACATGCGTTGCTGCCGGCGATGCGCGATGCGGCTGGTAATCGTGCCTTTGTGTTCATCTCGTCCTGCAATGCATCAAGTCATTTTGGCAATCCCGTCTATTCGGCGGCCAAGGCCGCGACGATGGCCTGGATGCGCGCCCTTGCAGTCGAAGAGGCACCCAACGGTATTCGCTCCAACGCCGTTGCGCCCGCCTCCATCCGGACCGGAGCGTGGGAACACCGGCTTGCGGCGGACCCCACGATTTTGGACAAGCTGCAAAGCATCTATCCCATGGGCCGTATCGTGACCCCTGAGGAAGTGACAAATGCGGTTCTGTTTCTGGCCTCGGATCTGGCATCGGGCATCACCGGCACCACCCTCGCCGTCGATGCCGGGCTGTCAGCGGGCAACCTGCCGTTTCTAGATGCCATCAGATAAGGGTCCGACATGGATATCAATGACGTAGACACGCCTTCCGTTTTGATCGACCTCGACAAGGTCGATGCCAACCTGAAGGCCGCACAAGACTATGCCAATGCACACGGTCTGATCTTGCGACCACACGTCAAGACCCACAAACTGCCGCGCTTTGCCAGGTTGCAACAGGATCTGGGCGCCGTGGGGATCACCGCTCAGAAGCTGGGCGAAGCCGAAGCGATGGCGGATGGCGGGATGGATGATGTCTTCCTGCCCTACAACATCCTGGGTCGGACCAAACTGGATCGGCTTCATGCGCTGCACCAGCGCACTACACTCTGCGTGACAGCGGACAATGCGCCAACCATTGCTGGCTATGCAGCACGTTTCACAGATCCCTCGCATCCGTTGGCCGTCCTGGTCGAATGTGACACCGGCGCGGGGCGTTGCGGGGTGCAAACGGCCCACGAGGCTGTTGATCTGGCAACAGTCATTGACGCCGCCCCCGGCCTGACCTTTGCTGGCTTGATGAGCTATCCACCTCAGGGCAAGACACAGCATGTGCAGACTTGGCTAACAGACGCCATTGACGCACTGACGGCGGCGGGCCTTCCACCCGAACGGGTTTCCATTGGGGGAACCCCGGACCTGATGCGCGCCGCCGAAATCCCCGCGGCGAACGAGTACCGGCCGGGAACCTATATCTATGGGGATCGGATGCAGGTGGCCTGGGGGCATGGCGCATTGGATCGCTGCGCCCTGACCGTGCTTGCGACAGTTGTCAGCCGCCCAACGCCGGATCGTGCCATTCTGGACAGTGGTTCCAAGGCATTGGCCGCCGATCTTTGTGGTGCGGAGGGGCATGGGCACATCACGACCTATCCGGAGGCCGTAATCACAGCACTGTCCGAGGAGCACGGCATCGTTGATCTGTCAGCTTGCGCGCATCGCCCTGAAATCGGCGAGCGGTTACAGATCATTCCCAATCACTGCTGTGTCGTCACCAACCTCTTTGATCATGTATACCTGATGCGCAATTCTCGGATTGAAGAGACGGCCCCGATCACCTCGCGGGGCCGTCTCCGCTAAATGGATCTTGGCGATTGTTGCGTAGGTCCGGTCCGAGAAGCGATCAGGTGACTCAGGGATTAGACCCATTTTTCCGGGTCACATATTAACCGCACCGCGCTGACCCCAAAGGCTGAATTCATCGAAAGCCTGCACCAGTCGGTGGTCCTCCTCGGCGTCACTTGCACTCGTTCGCAAACCGGTCAGAATCGGTCCAATTCGTTCGTCATTTTGCTATTTTTTCAACTTAATCCAATTCGCTGAGGAGTTCCTCACGTTTCGCAGCTCGCATAGCTGACGCCAGAACATCCCATCAAACCACCTCCGGAAAGCAACCCGATTTCTGGCAACACTCGAATGGCGTTGATCTTGCATCGCAGAATATTTCCTTCTATCAAGGGTCGTCGGTTTTCTTTAGAAAATAATAGGGAATTCGCAGCGCGCCCCAAGCGCGTGAAACGTAACTGCCCCCGCAACTGTGAGCGGCGAGCCACGTTCTGAAGTAACCACTGGGCCATGACAACCCGGGAAGGTGGAACAAGGCGCTGAGCCGCGAGTCAGGAGACCTACCGACGCACACTGTAACCGGGCGGGGATGTCCGGGGTGGATCGTGGTTGTCATCGGGCGGGATTATCCGCTTTCCTTGTCTTTCGATCTTGCCCCATGCCTTAGCCCACCAATGGCACAGGAGCCATTTGATGACGAAACACTTGATTGCGCCCGGGGTGATGGCGCTGGTCCTGACGTCTACTGCTGTCACAGCGCAGCAGACCAGCTATCCGCTGACAATCGCCAATTGTGGCCACACCCTGACATTCGAGGGGCCCCCGGAAAATACGGTGGCCTTGGGTCAATCCACGACCGAACTGCTCTACCTGCTCGGGCTGGGCGACACGGTTTCTGGTACAGCGGTATGGTTCAACCCGGTCCTGCCCCAATTCGAGGAATTGAATGACGGCATCGAGCGGCTGGCCGACAACGATCCCAGCTTTGAGAGTGTGGTCAACAAGAAGCCCGACCTCGTGACAGTGATGTACGAATGGCATGTGGGCCCGGAAGGCATCGTTGGCACCCGCGAGATGTTTCATGACGTCGGCGTACCAACCTATGTCATGCCCACCGAATGCGAGAAAAAGGACAACCTCGTGGGGCTGGATGGGACACGGTCAGAGCTGTTTTCGACCGACCAGCTGTACAAATCGATCGCCCAGCTTTCCGAGATCTACGACGTGCAGGACAGAGGCGCCGCACTGATCGAAGATTTGAAAGCAAGCGAATCCAAGGCGATCGAAAAGGCAAGCGGACTGAGCCTGCCCGACGGCACATCTGGCCTGTTCTGGTTCTCTTCGGCCGAAATTGATACCAATCCATTCGTCGCCGGGCAAAAGGGTGTGCCGGCCTACATGATGGACAAGCTGGGCGTCGAAAACGTCGTGACTTCGGACGAGGAGTGGCCAAGCGTGGGCTGGGAAACGCTGGCCAAGGCGGACCCGACTTTTATCGTGATCGCCGAAATGGACCGCCGCCGGTTCCCGGCCGACGACATCGAGAAAAAGCGCGAATTCCTGATGAACGATCCGGTGGCACGCGAAATGGCTGCCGTGAAAAAAGGGCGTATCATCACCATCGATGCCCACGCCATGAGCCCGACCGTCCGCGCAATCTATGCGCTCGATCAGGTGGCGGATGCATTGGCAGGGTATGATTTGAAATGACCGTGATTGACCGGCAGGTGAGCCGGTCCGTATCAGGCAGAGCTTGGCACTGGGCGGTGATTGCACCGCCCGTGCTGCTGATTGCGTTGATGGCTGGCACAGCGCTTGGCGAAACCCCGATTCCCTGGGATGTGGTGGCGCAGGTGCTGGCCAACAAGATGTTCGGCGCGGATTATCCGGTCGACAGGATCGACGAAGGCATTGTCTGGAACTACCGTTTTGCGCGGGCGGTTGTAGCCGCCTGTTGCGGCGCGGGGCTGGCCCTGTCGGGCGTCGTCCTGCAGGCACTGTTGCGCAACGCGCTGGCTGACCCCTATCTCCTTGGCATTTCCGCAGGTGCGTCCAGCGGCGCCGTCGCCGTCACCGTCATGGGCATCGGCGCCGGTGCTGTTTCACTATCGGTCGGGGCCTTTGCCGGGGCGATATTTGCCTTTGGCTTCGTGGCCATGCTGGCCCATGCCGCAGGGGGCGGCGCGGGATTGCGGGCGGCAGGCGTGATCGTCTTGGCCGGCATTGCCGGATCGCAACTGTTCAGCGCGCTGACCGCTTTCATGATCGCCAAATCCGCCAGCGCCGAACAGGCGCGCGGCATCATGTTCTGGCTCATGGGCAATCTCAGTGGCGTCCGCTGGTCCGATACCATCAGCGTGATCCCCGCAACGCTGATCGGGCTTTTCGCCTGCCTCGCCAATGTACGCGCGCTTGATGCGTTTACCTTTGGAGCCGACAGCGCCGCGTCGTTGGGGATTGCAGTTAGACGCGTCCAGGTGGGGCTGATTGGCGTGGCCGCCTTGGTGACAGCGGTGATGGTGTCGGTTACCGGCTCCATCGGGTTTGTCGGGTTGGTCATCCCACACGCCATGCGCCGGATCGTGGGCACAAGGCACAGTGCGCTGATCCCGGCCTCGGCGCTTGCAGGGGCCGTGTTTCTGATCGCTGCAGATGTGATTTCCCGCATGATCATTCCCGGGCAGGTTCTGCCCATCGGGGTCGTCACCGCGCTGGTGGGCGCTCCGGTTTTCGCCCTGATCCTAATCGGACGGAGGACCGTGTGATGTCTTTGAGTTGCAATGCGCTTGGCTGGTCGGTCAAGGAAAAGACGATTGTATCCGATGCGACCCTCAAGGTTCGGACAGGCGAAATGCTGGGGCTGGTCGGCCCGAACGGATCCGGGAAATCCTCCTTGCTTCGCATGTTGGCCGGTATTCAAAAGCCGTCTTCGGGTCGCGTGTGCCTGGGCGAAACGCCCATGTCAAACATGCGCCAACGCGACATTGCCCGCAAGCTGGCCCTGGTCGAACAACATGCCAACACCGAGGATCGCATCACTGTACGTGAAGCGGTGGAGCTTGGCCGCACACCCTTCCTGACGGCACTCAGGACATGGCGGTCAGAAGATGATGCCATCGTCGCCAGCGCGTTGGCCGCTGTCGACCTGAAAGGCTTTGAAGACCGGTTATGGCACACGCTGTCGGGGGGCGAACGCCAGCGCGTCCAGATCGCCCGGGCGCTCGCGCAAGCGCCGGACATCCTGTTGCTGGACGAACCCACCAACCACTTGGATATCGGCCACCAACTTGCCATCCTTCACCTGGTCAGGGGCCTGCCGGTTACATCTGTGATCGCGCTGCATGACCTGAACCAAGCCCTGCTTTGCGACCGGATTTGCGTGATGGAGGCTGGACGCATCGTCGCGCTCGGCGCGCCATCCGAAATCCTGACCGAAGCGCGTCTGCGCGATACCTTTGGCGTCTGCGGACACTTCATGACCGACCCCTTCGATGGCACCGCTATCATCCGTTTTCATAGCGCGCGCACAGGATAAGAGCCGATGTGGCACGTTCCTGTGCGAACACAAACTGGAACACTCCGTGAGGGGCCGCAGAGGCAATTGTCGTGACAATGCCGTCGCGGAGAACTTCTTCCATCTCTTGAAACGACAGAAGGTCACGCGACAGAAACATCGGACGCGCGACGAAGAACGGCGCGATGTCTTTGAGAACATCGAGCTATTCTACAACCCCAACCGCAAGCACACGAACACCGGCATGCTGTCGCCCGTTGACCATGAGAACAGACAGCGCAAACTGAAAAAGGCAGGTGTCTAACAATCCAGGGGCACCTCGCCTCCAGGTTGCGAAGATGCAGCCGGTTCAGTCAGGAGTGGAGACACCCCGACGCTGGGAGGCGCGTGCGCGCCAGGTGCGCAGACCTGGAAGCACCACCAGGATCGCTGCAACGATAAGAAGAACCATGGTCATCGGCCGTTCCCACATGAAGCTGACGCCGTCATAAAGCTGCATCGAGCGGGCAAAGTTGTCTTCAAGCATACCGCCAAGAATGAAGCCGATAAGTAGCGGCGGTAATGGGAAGTCAGCAAATTTCAGGATCGTGGCCATAACTCCGAAGGCGACCAGAAGCAGCAGTTCAGTCGAATTGTTTTGTCCAATATAGGCGCCCATCAGCGTGAAGAAGAGGATGAACGGGATTAGGAAAGTGCGCGGCACCGCGAGAATCTTGGCGATGTAGGGGATGAGCGGCAGGTTCAGGATGAGCAGTACGAGGTTGCCGAGGTACATCGAGATGATAACCGACCAGAAGATCTCGGGCGAGTCGACCATCAGGCGCGGGCCGGGTGTAACGTTCAGTGCCAGTAGCGCGCCCAGAAGGATCGCCGTGGTGCCTGATCCCGGGATGCCCAGAGTCAGCAACGGCACGAACGAGCCGGTGGAGGCCGCGTTGTTGGCGCTTTCTGGTGCCGCAAGACCCTTGACGGATCCCTTGCCGAACATCTTCTGCTCTTCGGCCGAAGCGATGTTGCGCTCGACGGCATAGCCCAGGAAAGAAGCAATGGTCGCGCCCGCACCGGGCAGCACGCCGATGAAAAAGCCCTGAACCGACTGACGGCCGATGACGGGCGCGATCTGACGGCCCTCTTCGCGGGAAATACGCAGGTTCGTAATCTTGCCACTGTCGCCCGACCGTTTCGAGCGGGCCGGGTCAAGCACAAGATAGATCGCCTCGGGCAAAGCGAACATTGCCATCGCAAGCGTGATGAACCCGATGCCAGATTGCAATTCCATCATGCCGGCAGTGAAGCGTGGCGCATTGAAGAGTGCAGAGGTTCCTACAGTTGCCAGCATCAGGCCGACAATGGTCATCAGCATGGCCTTGGCGACGTTGCCGGTACCGGCGAAGGCAGCGATAGCCGAGAGACCGACAACCATCAGGGCAAAATACTCGGCCGAGTGGAACAGCAGTGCGACCGAGGCCAGCATGGGAGCGAACACCATCAGAAGAAGTGCGCCGATCGTCCCGCCCGCGAAACTGGCGATAGCCGCAATGGTCAGCGCCTTGCCAGCCTTGCCGTCGCGCGCCATCGGATAACCATCGAAACTGGACGCCACAGTCGAGGCGACGCCCGGCGCGTTGATAAGGATGGACGAGGTGGAGCCGCCAAAGATCGCCCCGTAGTAGACGCCTGCAAGCAGGATCAGCGCCGCAGAGGGATCGCCTATGGTAATGGCCACGGGGATCATGATGGCAATGATCGACATCGGGCCAAGGCCGGGCAGCATGCCGATAAACGTGCCGATGAGACAGCCGCCGATTACCATGAGGATATTCGTCAGCGAGAATGCCGTAGACAAGCCGATAAGAAGTCCTTCAATCATGGCCTATGCTCCGAACATTGCAGGGAGAGGACGCAGGAAGATACCGAGCACTTCCTGCACGAGATACCAGATGCCGACACTCGCGATCCCCGATGCAAGGATCATGGGGACCCAGCGGCGTTCGCCGAGGATCAGGCTTCCGATCATGAGAAACAGGAAAGTGGATGCCAGAAAGCCCAATGGCAACAGAAGCAAGGCATATGCCGTCATCAGAGCCAGTAGTCCGATGGCCTGTCCGTAGTTGTACTCCGACAACCGCGACAAATCGAGATCGGGATCATCCTTGGGTCGGTAGGGCGTGATCAGCACCAGGAACGAAAAGAACATACCGCCGATTGCCAGTATCTTTGGAAAGGACGATGGCCAGACGGGATTGCGCGCCATGAAGGGCGGAATTTCCGCGTCCATGATGAACCAGGCTGAATACCCGTATAAAAGGCAAACGATCAGAATGAAGAAGGCGATCGCGCGGTCAAGCGTCATGGCTTTGCACCTTTCCGAACAAGGGACCCAGTCGCCAGAAGAGCGACTGGGCAGGAGAGTTCATTGGATAAAACCCATGCCTTTCATCAGTTGTTCCATGTCAGCTTCCTGGTTGGCCAGATAAGATGAAAAATCATCGCCGGCATTGTAGATGTCGATCCAACCGTTGCGGTCGCGCACATTGGCCCAGGCTTCGGTGGACGTCATTTCCTTGAGCACATCCGCGTATTGCCCGCGTTTTTCCTCTGGCAGGTCTGGTGCGGCGAAGAAGCCGCGCCAGTTGACGAACTCCATGTCGACGCCAAGTTCCTTGAAGGTCGGCACGTCCGCGACGGCTTCGACACGCTCGGGCGCGGTCACGCCGAGGATGCGGACTTCGCCGGCATCGGCCAGCGCGATGGCTTCGGAAAGCCCGGTGGACAGCGCCGCAATCTCGCCTGACAGCAAGCCAGCCATGGCCTTTCCGCCCGCATCATAGGCCACATAGCGCATATCCAGCGGGTCGCTGCCCGCCGCCTGCACAATCGCCGCTGGTACAAGATGGTCCATGCTTCCCGGGGCGGATCCGCCACCGATTGCAACGTCGCGGGGGTTATCCTGATAGGCCGCATACAGTTGATCCCAGGTTTCGTATGGGCTGTCCTTGCCGACCACGATGGCGGCGTAGTCACCGATGACGCCGGCGACAGGCGTTACGTCGCGATACCCCATGTCAACGGTCTTGTTGAGCGCCCGCACGATGATCGGCGTGGAGTGCACCATCAGCGTGCCTTCGTTGCTTTTTGCATTCTCGACAATGTAGTTCAGGGCTTTGCCACCGCCGCCGCCGGACATGTTCTCGAAGGTCACCGTCTCAACCAATCCGGAATTCTTGAGCGCCTCACCGACGCCGCGCGCCGTGCCGTCCCAACCGCCTCCCGCGCCGCCAGGAATGAGGAAATGGATCTTGTCCATAGCCTTTTCCTTTTCCTGAGCAATGGCGAAACCGGCACCGAGTGTTACCGTCGCCACAAGTGCGAGCGTCGAAATCCGTATGAGCTTCATATTGTTGTCTCCCTGCATAAGTCTTCACCATACTATGCGCGACGGAGAGGCGAGCGCGCAACCGTAGTTCAGATTTGATTTGGTAGGACCAGACGGGATAGATATTTGCCAAAGCCCACCACAACAGGCGAGCAGGAGCTTAATACACTCTGCGCCGCCCTCGACATCGTGCCCCGACCCCGCCGAAATCACGCTCGACTAACTTGGCAGGTCGATCTTGGTTACAATCAGCGCAGCCGAGGTGAAACACAGATTGGTCACTGGAAGGGAGTGATTGGATCAAAACCGAAGGCTTGGTGCTTTGATGGTAAGCATCCGCCGTGTACCGCGGTCAGGCTGCCTTGACGTGTTGCGTTGCTCCGTCCCATTCCCAAGGCAGAAGCTCGTGCAGGCGTGAGACCGGCATGTCGGAGATGCGGGCGATGACG
>NZ_JASMWN010000023.1:0-68257 GCF_032595355.1 Sedimentitalea todarodis
TGTCAACCGAGGCAAAATCACCTCGATCAACAGCAAACTCTCAACTTCACAATCCGCGAAACAAATCCCGACTACGCGCAACCCACGTCACAAGCGCCCATATCGCGAAGCGATTTAGTGCCAGAGCTGTTTCTCGTAGTGCGGCCTGCGCCGTTTGCCATGTTTCCCCGTCATTGAGACCGTCATTTTCTGCACCCACATTCGCGCCCACATTTTTCTCACGATAGGCGAAATGGCGATACGAAGTAAAGCACTGAAAAGCCGCAACTTTCCCAGTTGCGGCTTGCGCTTCGTATCTCAAAAAAGGGATAGTGGCGGAGGGAATGACTCGCTCCGCAATTCGGCTGTTTTGGCGTTTCGGATCGTGTCTAGACGCCACGAAAATCTCTGAAATTTTGAGAAAAGTGTCCGACCCCTTGCCGATGGGCATCGCGCCACCGCGAAGGATTTGACATGTTTTCGATGCGGTGCGCCAATTTACGCCCGCCCCGCCTGTTTCGAACATAGCCTCAGAGCACGCAACATACCGACTTGAATAGGTTTTATTCTCACGCATTCGTTCTCTTGCGACCGAAGTGAGTTGCGCAAAAGGAGACGAAAATGAGCGAAGTATGTGTGAATCAGAAAGAACTGGCGGCCCGCTGGAAGATCAGCCACCGAACACTCGAGCGCTGGCGTTGGGTCCAGGAAGGCCCGCGATACCTGAGGATCGGCGGCCGGGTCGTTTATCGACTGTCCGACGTCGAGGCATTCGAACGCAAGGTTCAAAGCGTTCCTGATGAGCTACTGGCCGAAGGCTGAGCAACCAACCTCGCCCCTCCCAAGGCTACGACATCGCGAAAAAGACAATCTTGCGAAGCATTTCGATTGAACACGACATGACTCCCCGCTAGCGTGCAGCCAGCACAAAAAATGGGCGCGCATATTAATCAAACGCGCCGAGCCGGGAGTGCGAAGTGGATAGTGACAAATCGGAGCTTCGTTGGGGAGTCGCGCAGCGCCTCGAGTTCATCGAGTTCCGATTGTTTTGGGAGGGGCGAGTGAACCGCAGCGATTTGATGGAGCAGTTCGGGCTGTCGGTGAACCAAGCGTCCGCCGACCTGAATCGCTACATCGGCTTCGCTCCAGACAACATGGTCTATGACAAGAGCGCGCGGACGTATGTCCGGTGTCCCGACTACGCTGCACAGTTCCTGAAACCTGACGCCAGCCGCTACCTCGCACAGCTACGGTCCTTGGCCGATGGTATCCTCGACAGTGACGATACCTGGATCGCCGAACTTCCATCCTATGATGCTGCGCCAACGCCAGCCCGTGGGGTGAACCCTGTCACCCTGCGATCCGTTGTAGGCGCCATCCGCCGTTCAGAGGCAATCGAGGTGAAGTATCAGTCCCTATCGCGCCCCGAGCCGACCTGGCGGTGGATCGCACCCCACGCCATCGGGTTCGATGGATTTAGATGGCATACCCGGGCATTCTGTAAGACCAACGAAGTCTTCAAGGACTTCCTGCTTTCGCGCATTCTCCGGACTCGCGGAGTTGAAGCCAGCAAGGCCACTGAAGCTGCCGATACCGACTGGCAAGAGCATGTCACGCTTGAGATTGCCCCCCACCCTGAACTCTCCGAGAACCAGAAGAAGGTGATCGCGCTCGACTATGGGATGCGCGGTGGCAAGGCGAAGATCAAAGTTCGACGCGCTCTGCTCCACTACGCGCTCAAGCGTCTCGGGCTCGACACAAATCCAACTGCGCGTCAACCAAAGGATCAGCAGATTGTTCTACTCAACCCCGGCGTGATCGGCCCTCGCAATGAATAACGGATCAGACTTGCACAAGGAGAAGGCAAACCTCCAGCGTTTTGGATTTAGCGCCGAAACGGGTGGGGCACATGCCTCCCGGACAATCATGGTGGATGAACTCAGCAGACTATTTGACGCGGTTCAGGATCCTCTTTCTGATCGTGACAAATATCGCTTGGCGATTATTGAGGAAAATGCGCTTGGAAAGAGATCTGCAAAAACGCGCACACTGACATTTCGGCACCTTGCTGACCTCTACGGACTCGATCCGCACCTACTGGTATTTCGCGGCTTCAGGTTTTTTTGGGACCGGGATCTGGACGGGCATGCGCTACTAGCCCTTCAATGCGCATTCGCACGGGACGCACTTTTGAGATCATCGGCCCCCTTCATTTCTTCGAAAATCGAGGGCGTAACAGTGTCACGCGAGTCAATGGAAGCGCATATCGAAGCACTCTTTCCAAATCGCTTCAGCGCGGCGACGCTCAAGTCAACAGCTCAAAATTTGAACTCATCTTGGACAAAAGCCGGACACCTGTCCGGTCGTGCCGTGAAAATCCGCTGCAAGGCCAATCCAACACCCGGGAATGCTGCGTATGCTGTCTTCTTAGGATACTTGGCAGGGCTCAGAGGGCTTTCGCTCTTTAGTAGCCCATACGCAAAACTACTGGACTGTAGCGCGGACAAATCCCTCGAATTGGCACAACAAGCGGGTCAAAAAGGGTGGCTGAGTATCAACCACATCGCCGACGTGTTTGAAGTTTCATTTCCCAATCTACTGCCGCGTACCGACCGGGAGTGGTTGCAATGAGCCGCGTCAAACGCCTCGTGAAATCCTACGCTCAGTTCATCTCTATACCTTGGCGGGATGATGCCGCTGCGGCGCAGCGAGTGGTGTTTTGCGTCTATCATGAGACTGAGGAGCGAGCGCTTAGAACCAAGATAGATGAGTTCGAATTGGCATCCAGACAAGCTGGACACGATTGGCACCTCTACGACCTGACAAACACATTCGCAGAGTGGTTGGCATCACAGAGATATGCGAAATCCTACTTCGAAAAGCCAAGCCTGTTGGCGACAATATATCCAAGATACCTAGAGCATTTGGCTTTGGATTTTGAGCGCCGCATCTCTGAGATCGAGTCGCCCGACAATAGTGTGATTGCTATTTCCGGCGTTGGCAGTTTGTTTGGGTTTCTCAAAGTCAAAGATGTGGTCGATCGCCTGGCTCCAATGGTATCGGGCAGACTCGTGATATTCTTCCCCGGCAGTTACGAAGACAATAACTACCGGCTTCTCGACGGCTATGATGGCTGGAACTACCTGGCCGTTCCGATAACAGCTGACAAAATTTTCTGAGAAAGAGACCTCGAATGCAACTTCGCTCACTCTATCGGCAAGATCCCACGGCACGTAAACTCGTCAACGAAGGCGTCGCAAACGTGAATGATGGCACGTCGTCACTTGCGAGGGACGTATTGCGGTATGAGCTCGAGACCTTTGTATGTGACGGACAGTATGGCTCCGGTATGGCGCATATCCTTGACACCTATCTAAAAAACATTGACCAGGCGCAGCAGCCTGCTGTTTGGGTCAGCGGTTTCTTCGGGTCTGGTAAATCCCACATGGTGAAGATGCTTCGCGCACTTTGGTTAGACACCACTTTTGACGACGGTGCGACAGCCCGAGGCATAGCAGACCTGCCCCAAGACGTTCGCGATCATCTAAAGGAATTGACGGTTCAATCTCGTCGTTATGGTGGCCTGCACGCAGCCTCGGGAACGCTCGGTGCTGGCGCCAGCGGTAGCGTTCGCCTCGCCCTGCTTGGAATTGTGTTTAAATCGGTCGGGTTGCCAGAACAATATCCTCTCGCTCGGTTCGCAATGTGGTTGAGGAAGGAAGAAATAGAGGAACAGGTTCGCGCTCACGTAGAAGCAAGTGGATATGACTGGGATGAAGAACTCGCCAATTTCTACGTGGCAGAAGGTCTCCATGCAGCCCTAATCGAAGCAAAACCACAGCTTTTTGCCTCGTCCAACTCCATGGTTGATGCTCTTCAAAACACTTATCCGAACGTTCAGGACGTCTCCAATCAGGAAATGATTTCCGCTATTCGGACAGCCATTTCACGCGAAAACAGACTCCCTCTAACCTTGATCGTACTCGATGAAGTTCAGCAATTCATTGGCACCAGTGGCGATCGAGCTATCGAAGTTCAAGAAATGGTTGAAGCGGTCGTAAAAGACGAAAGCCTAGGCGGCAAGCTCACTTTTGTCGGAACCGGTCAAACGGCGGTCACTGGAACGCCCACCCTTGCAAAGCTTCAGGGTCGCTTCACTATTCGCATCGAACTTTCAGATACGGACGTAGATGCAGTGGTGAGGCAAGTTATCCTTGCCAAGAACGCCGAGTCCAAGCCCAATATCGAAGCTATGATGCAAGAAAATATTGGTGAGATATCACGGCACTTGAGTGGAACCAACATCGGCCACCGGCAAAATGACGTCGCTTTCTTTACGCAGGACTACCCTATCCTTCCTGTTCGTCGGCGCTTTTGGGAATCCGCTAATAGAGTTCTGGATGCGTCAGGTACCGATAGTCAACTTCGCAACCAGCTTAGCCTTATTCATAAGGCGATAAGGGAAAGTGCTGATCAAAAAATTGGGTTCGCTGTCCCGGCCGACTTTCTCTATTTTGACGGTGCAGATAAACTTTTGCAGGCCAGAATCTTGCCGCGAAAACTGCATGAAAAGACGATGTCTTGGATACATGGAAGTGATGATCAGAAATTGACGGCTCGCGCTTGCGGTATCATTTTTCTAATCAACAAGATCGGAAGCAGTAATTCTGAAATTGGGATTAAAGCGACGATTGATACAATCGCAGATCTGCTGGTCGACGATCTTCCAACGGGCTCATCTGGACTTCGAAGCAAGCTGCCTAAGCTTCTCGACGCATGCGATCTCATCATGCGTGTCGGCGATGAGTATCGAATTCAGACAGAAGAAAGCTCGGCTTGGAACGACGAATTCCTCAGTCAGAAAGCCACGTTAGCAAACCAATCACATCGTATCGAAGCAGAACGCGATGACCTCATCCGGAAGAAATTTGGTGCTCTTGTTGGGCGTGTGTCGCTGCTTCATGGCAACTCAAAAGTGACACGGGATGTAAGCGCGATCTTCGATCCGACGCTGCCGCCTGATGCGAGCAAGCGAACCTACTTATGGATACGTGATGGTTGGGCAACTGACGACAATTCGGTTCGCGCAGACGCTCGTCAGGCTGGCAATCAATCCCCCACGGTATTTGTCTTTATCCCCCGACGCTCTGCAGATGATCTGCGAAACAATATTCTTGAGTTCAAGGCGGCTAGTGCAACTCTCGATAAGCGTGGCGCTCCAGACACCCCTGAAGGCAAGGAAGCGCGCGGCGCGATGGAGACCATACGTCAGGTTGCCGAAGCGAAAATCAACGAATTGATCTTGGAGGCCATGTCCGGCGCCCGCGTATTCCAAGGGGGGGGTAACGAGCTAACCGGGAATGGGCTGCAGGCAACAGTTACTGAAGGGGCAGAGAACTCGCTCACCAGGCTCTACCCCCAGTTTGCGGTCGCGGACAATACTGGGTGGTCCAAAGTGTATGATAACGCCCACAAGGGAGCGCCGGACGCCCTGAAAGCAGTCGGCCATGAAGGGGAAGCGCCGTGAAGATTTCGACGATACTTGACCACATTGATAGCGGGCACATGGCGCTGCCAGAGTTCCAGCGCGGCTATGTGTGGAACCGTGACCAGGTCCGAGGCCTCTTCGACTCAATGTATCGACGTCACCCGGTCGGCGGGCTGCTTGTCTGGGCAACCGAAGCGAAGACGGCGGCCCATCGCGGCGATGGCCCTATCGCTGCAGGTATCGTCAAACTATTGTTGGATGGGCAACAGAGGATGACATCGCTCTATGGGGTTGTGAGGGGGCACCCGCCGAAATTCTTCGACGGCAATCCTCAAGCGTTCACCGGACTTCGTTTCCACCTCGGAACAGAAACCTTCGCATTCTACCAGCCAATCAAGATGCAGGACGATCCACTTTGGATCGATGTTACGGCCTTGATGCAGGCTGGCACTGCTGGCCTTGGCAGTTTTGTTGCGAAGCTCTCTGCTGACCCTGAACAGGTCGCAAACGTCGGTGACTTCGTGGGCCGCTTGAGCAAGCTGCTCAGCATCACTGACATCGACTTGCACATTGAAGAAGTTACCGGAGCTGACAAGACGCTCGACATCGTCGTCGACATATTCAATCGCGTAAACAGCGGCGGCACCAAGCTTTCGAAGGGCGATCTCGCCCTTGCCAAGATCTGCGCCGAATGGCCCGACGCCCGCGACACCATGAAAGCGAAGATCAAGGACTGGTCGGACGCAGGATACCATTTCAACATCGACTGGTTGTTGCGGTCGGTGAACACCATTCTCACGGGCGAAGCGAAGTTCAGCTATCTCCATGACAAGGATGCGATCGACATTCAGGACGGCCTGAAACGATCCTCAAAGCATATCGACACCTCGTTGAACTTGATTGCCGGACGCCTCGGCCTTGACCACGACCAAGTGTTCTTCGGCCGTTTCGGCGTTCCGGTGATGGTCCGATATATGGATAAGAAGAATGGCGGCCTAGACGCTAAGGAGCGCGACAAACTGCTGTTCTGGTTCGCGCAAGCTGGGATGTGGGGCCGCTTCTCAGGCTCGACCGAAACGGTCATAGACCAGGATCTGGCCGCGCTCGAAGGACCTAACGGCGGACTGGACGCGCTTATAGAACAGCTGCGCCTCTGGCATGGGGGCCTGAGAGTTGAACCGGGTCATTTCACTGGCTGGAGCCTCGGTGCTCGATTCTACCCCGTCCTCTACATGCTTACGCGCATGGGGGAAGCTTCCGACTGGGGAACGGGTTTGCCACTCAAGGCGAATATGCTGGGCAAAATGAGCCGCCTCGAAGTCCACCACATCTTCCCCAAGGCCCAACTGTACAAACGGGAGTATCGTCGCGCTGAAGTGAATGCGTTGGCAAATTTCTGCTTCCTGACTAAAGACACCAACCTGAACATCAGTGATCGGTTGCCCGAGGACTACTTTTCCGAGGTGGAGGCGAAACACCCCGGTGCGCTGGCGTCACAATGGATCCCGATGGACCCCGCGCTCTGGAAGATCGAACGCTATCTCGACTTCCTGGAAGCACGAAAGAACCTACTGGCTGCCGAAGCAAACAAGCGCTTCGAAGAGCTTCTGCATGGCGACACGCAATGGCTAGCCGCAGGGACGACACCCCCCGCTGCGACGACTTCCGGACCAATAGGTGGGATTACCAGCGAAGCCGAAGAGCAGGAGCTGGAAACCCTGAATCAGTGGGTGGAAGACCAAGGCCTGCCGCGTGGGCTGGTCGCCTTCGACTACGCGGACCCTGCAACTGGTGCGCAAAAGGCTGTCTTTGATCTAGCCTGGCCAGAAGGCCTTCAGCCCGGATTGACGGGACCAGTTGTCGTACTGCTGAACGAGACTGCAGAAGTACTGGCTTTGGCTAGCTCGGCTGGGTTCCGGTGCTTCACCGCGGCGGCAGAGTTCCAAGCATACGTTAAAACTGAGATCTTAAACTCAGAGGCTGCGTAGGCGGAAATACATCGGAAGCGAGGTGTCGGGTACCGGGCTTCGGATGTTCCTGAAAACAGGTCGGCAACTGATTGACAGTCCCACTACAATGACCCGCACGCCTGCGCCTGATCCCGGATCACAGCGTAGTCACGCATCATCTGAACGATGGCCGATTCGTCCGGCAGCATCGCCAATTCTTCAGCCGCCTGCGCCTGAAACCCCCGGCTGTATTCGACGACCGGCGGACACGCTGCCACGCCGCCTGCCTCAAAACCCTCCGTCGCGCAGCCGCTCAACAAGCTCGTAGCGATTGCGAGGACGGCGAGCCGCCGCCTCCAGCATTCGACGTTGGATTTCATTGGCCTTCTCCGTGGTTTCGAGACGTTCAGCGATCCGCCCGACGTGCTCGCCGGAGCGGCGGATCGACAACAGGAACAGGACAATGGCAACGGCGATGGCACCGTAGCGCAGCGCGGCCTTCATCCATGGGGCTGCGGCGATCCCGCCGAGAATGGTGGTGATCATCGCTGCCCCCGCTTCCAATCATCAAGGCGGGCGTAGATCGTGACCGCAATGCCAACGAGCGCCACGGCGATGAACACCCAACGAAGCGTGTTGAGATATGGCACAAGTGGCAGGACGGCGGACTGGGTCTCGGCCAGGACGCTCTGTGCGACTTCGACCCCCGCCGCGCCCAGCGTCGCCACTCCGGCCGCGCCACCACCCGTCATTGTGCGGCTGTCGGCCAAAACCTCGCGCGCTGGTGGCGTTTCTTCGGCGAAGGCAACGTGCTAAACGTCGAGACCGAGGACGGCGCGACCGGCGCTGATCTCCGTCAGGTGCTGTTCGGTGAGCACGACCCTGCCGTTGGTTTCGACGATGTGCTGAGCAGCCTCTACATTCAGGTGCTTCGGCCTCTGTGCTGGACGGGGCTGCTTCAAATGGACCGAAACGAGAGCGTCCGGAGCACCCAGCGCAGCGTGTTCACCAAGACGCCGTTGTGGCGGGCGGTTCTGCGGTTGGAGACCGATTGTATAGTGAGCGGGGCGACAAGGCACTGACAGCCATTGCTTCGTTATGAAACTCGGGCCAAACGTCCGAAGGCAGCCCAGACGTTGGATCTGAAAGTAAAGGATGTCGGAGGTCAGCCCATGGTGTGGGATTCACCTTCGTGCATTGTGCGGCGCCTCAACATGGCTAATCTAGCCTTTTCTAGAAGACGCCGTGGAGGAGTAGAATACTAAATGCCCGAACCAATCCCGGCTGACGCGCCCGTCGACGTGTTCTTTGCACGATCCATTGCGAACCTGGAAGATTTTCCCACGCCAGTTATTGCGATTATACCCGACAACGACAACCCGGGTTGGAATGACTTTGGCCGCAACTTCTTTGCCAAACTATACGTTCGTCCCGTGGCAGGAGGTACCTTAGACTTTCATATGCGGGTGATGTTCCAGGGAAGGCACCGCAGTTCGGCTGTTTTCGCTGAACTCTTTGAACAGTACGGCAACGTCCTGCAAGTAGACGCCGTTGAACAGCCTTTCGCTACGCTATTACCTGATGTCGAAATGTACCGTGATGTTATTGGAGCGCTTGGATTCGATGTTGGAATAAGCGCACTGCGGGTGATGCACGATGCCACGGTCGCCCGGACGGAGGGGAACAATCCTGAGCTCCTCGAACTGATAAGTACCGAAGATTTCCATTTTGGAGCTCTTCGGCTCGGTGGTGCCTATGATGCTCTCAGACGTGGTAGTCGCCACTTTAGGCCCGACCCGCCACCTCCGGTGGCCGAATTGGCTGCAGATTTCGTCTTTTCGGCCCGAATGCTCAGTGCGGACAACCCTTATACGCTGTCATTCCACTTCCACCCCGATGCAGTCTTTCGAAACAGAACCGCTGTTCTAATAGGTCGAAATGGTGTTGGGAAGACACATCTTCTTAAGGCAATTGTCGATGGGCTTCACAATTCTTTGGAAGCGGAGATAGGGCGTCAACGATTTATGCCCAGCCTGAACCCCTCTAGGGTAATCGTATTCTCTTCGGTTCCGACGGACCCTTTCCCTCGATCAATTGGGGCGTGGCGCGGTATCGATTATGAGTACTATGCGGTGAATTCTCCAATTGACGATCAGAACGACTCTCTTCTTGCCGCCCTAGTTGCATGTCGAAAAACTGACGAGTTGAACGTCTTCGGACCCTTGCGCGACAAATCTCGTATGGATGTTATTGAGGAGGCTCTTAACTCCATTGGGCTGTGGAGGGGACTTCACTTGCCAATTCTTGCCCAAGCTGCAGAAGACAGGTTGCCTCATGCCATTGACGTCGGGGGACAAGACTATTTTCCTATTCGCAGGGCACTGAACGAACAGAACTCAATCCGCCTGATCCACCAAATAGACTGGGATCGAGCCGCGGTAATTCTGAATGAACACGGCCAAGTGCGTCGCCTCAGCAGCGGTGAGTATGCAATGATGAGATTTGCAGCTCAGGCAGCGTCAGCGATTGAACAGGGCAGCTTGCTTCTGCTGGACGAGCCCGAAACACATCTTCACCCAAACTTTATCTCTAACCTCATGGAAATTCTCGATAATCTACTGCAGTCGACTGGATCAATTGCAATAATTGCGACGCACTCAGCATATGTGGTGCGCGAAACGCCTCGAAACTGCGTCAATGTCCTCACCTTGGAGAACCGTCAGATCCGCATCGACCAGCCTCGCATGCAGACATTCGGCGCTACCATCGACAGCATTTCTCAGTTTGTATTTGGAGATACGTCCATGTCACATAGCTTTCAGAAAACCTTGACTGATTGGGCCGACCAGACTGGGCGTGAACTTGGTATTGAAGGTGTCATCGAACGATTTGGGGACCAACTTAATTCGGAAAGCCTTTCTTTCATCGCTCGTCGGCTGGCAGAACCACAGGCTGACGGGCCAGAGAATGGCGAACCAGAAGCCTGAGACATGCAGCACCTGCCTTTTCCCGTCCCCGCCGAAGATGATGAGGCGGAAATCAACAGACTAGCCAAGAAGCCTGAGTGGGAGCCCCACCAAGCCGCTTGGATCGCCGCGTATAAGGCATACCAGGAAAATGCCGGAAGTCCTTTTGCCGTTGCTCCGAGCGACTTCGGCCCCGGTGTGGGCGACCGCCAATACTCCCTTTACGACACTCGCAAGGGTTCCGGTGAGCTTCGGCGCATGCGAAGGAAAGAGGGGCTGAAGTCGTGTCCGATTTGCGGGTCGCCAGTAACTGGTGATCTCGACCACTACCTACCTCGCAAAGTCTATCCAGAGTTTTCGATCATGCGGGCAAACCTCGTCCCCGCATGCAGCCACTGCAACTCCGGTGGAAAGGGAACTACTGTTCATGGTGGTGAGCCTCGGCGCTTCATTCATCCCTACTTTGACGACTGGGCCGGACAGGAAATTTGGTACGTAGAGATCGTACCGCCATTTAAGGCAGCTAGGTTTATTCCACTTGGCCTTCCAAGCCTTGAAGTGCCACGCGACGAAATTGTGGAGTTCCACTTGAAGAATGTCTTGGGGACGCAGTTTCAATTATCGATGGCAACCGAATGGTCATCGCTTCCAACACAAATCAAAATTCGTGATACTGAACCGAGCATCGCCAGTATAACGACTCAGGTCGATCAAGAACTTCGGGTGGCATGTGCCGCAAAGGGTCAGAATAGCTGGCAAGCAGCTCTCTTTCGTGGCATTCAGCGCAATCCGGACGCAATTCAATATCTGTGTGATGAAGCGATCACCGCCGTTCTTCCACCTGTGGCGTGACCTAAGCTAAAATTAAGGTATTCTTTGTATTGCGTGGTCGCACCGCCGCCTGCCTTTTTTATACGCCTGACCAAGTCCGTTTCCGGATGCGCAACTTTACACTCGTGGCGGTGTGAGAACTGAGTTCCATGCTGGTAGAATACCAGTATAAAGCCTCGCCGCTCTCCGATTTAGCAAAATCCGCCTGCTGCGAATTTTCGACGTTGATCCTTGGTGAGAGGGAAGCCCGTGGCACGTCCATCAATCCTACCCAAATCACACGAACGCTTGGCTTCTCTTAGTTTCGCGGCACTACGACAACCCATTGTTTTAACTTGAAATCCCATCCGCATCGCGGCCACCACAGGACGAGACAGCTCCTGAGGTTCGCCCGCCATGCCAGACAACGACGTCAATTTCGCCCCGCCACCCGAAACGCTCACCACCGACGAGCGTTTGGCTGAACTCGCCCAGATCCTCGCTGCGGCCGTGGATCGGGCCAACCCTCCGACAATAAACGAGAAATCTGCGAACGACGGAGACAGTTCGCTGGACATCCTCACCCTTGTTCGCCGTCGTCGTCACCAGTTGCGAACCCGAGTTGGAGAAGACGAATGACGAAAACCGAAACGAAATCAGTAGGAAAGAGAACAGGCTTTGGCCCTGCGAAGGGCCACGCTGTCCTGGCAGACCTGGTCGCGCTGAAGGCCATGACCGTGCCGGAGCTGCGCGAGAAATGGGCGGCGATCTTTGACGCGCCCGCGCCAAATACAAGCCGCCAGAACCTCGAGCTGCGGCTGGGCTACCGCATTCAGGAATTGGCCCTCGGCGGCATTGGTCGCGACACGCGGCGGACGCTGGATGCGCTGGCGGCCGAGGCGGCATCCGGCGAGCCCGGTCAAATCCTGTCCGACCCGCGACGGCCGATGGCGGGCACCAAGCTGGTCCGCGAATGGAACGGTGTCGAGCACACGGTCACCGTCTTGGTGAAGGGTTTTGAATGGCAGGGACGTCGGTACAAGTCGCTGTCCGGCGCAGCGCGGGCCATCACCGGGGCGAACTGGAACGGCTGGAAGTTCTTCGGCTTCACCCCACGCCCGAGGATCAGCAAATGACCCGCCAGACACAGCCACAACCGCCCCGTCGCTTGCGCTGCGCCATCTACACCCGCAAATCGAGCGAGGAAGGGCTCGACATGGAATTCAATAGCCTCGACGCCCAGCGGGAGGCTTGCGAGGCTTATATCGCCAGCCAGAAGGCTGAGGGCTGGGTCTGTCTGCGCGACCGGTATGATGACGGTGGCTTCTCGGGCGGCACGCTGGAGCGCCCCGCGCTGAAGGATCTGATCGCCGACATCGAGGACGGGCTCATCGACATCGTCGTGGTCTACAAGATCGACCGCCTCAGCCGCGCGCTGATGGATTTCTCCAAGCTGGTCGAGATCTTCGACAAGCACGGCGTCACCTTCGTGTCTGTCACGCAGTCCTTCAACACCACCACCTCCATGGGGCGGCTGACGCTGAACATCCTGCTCAGCTTTGCCCAGTTCGAACGCGAAGTCATCGGCGAGCGGATCCGCGACAAGGTCGCCGCGTCGCGCAAGAAGGGCATCTGGATGGGTGGGCCGGTGCCGCTCGGCTACAACGTGAAAGACCGCAAGCTGATCGTGGATCCGGCTGAGGCCGAAACGGTGCGGACGATCTTCACGCTCTACGCGCGGTCAAGTTCCACGGCGCAGGTGGTCCGCGAGTTGGACGCACGCGCGATCCTGACCAAGACCGGCAGGCCCTACGACAAGACCTCACTCCTCAAGACTTTGCACAACAAGGTCTATCGCGGCCTCGCCGTCCACAAGGGCACCGCCTACCCCGGCGAGCACGACGCGATCATCGACGAGTCGCTGTGGGACGAGGTGCATGAGGTGATCGCGAACAACCGGTATCTTAGGAAGGCCGTGGCCCAAGAGCCGTCACCGGCGCTGCTGCGCGGGCTGATCTTCACCGAAACCGGCGTGGCCATGACTCCGCATCACACCCAGAAAGGCACGCGCCGCTATCGTTATTACGTTTCGATGGACGTGATCAAGAAACGCCCCAAGGCCGAGTTGCGCGGACCGCAGCGGTTGCCGGGTGGCATGGTCGAGGATGCCGTGGTGGGCGAAATCCGTCGCCTGCTGCGCACGCCTGAGGTCGCCGCGCGGGTGTCGCGGACCCTGCGCAAGGATCGGCCAGACCTCGGAGAGGCGGCGATCAGCGCCTCTCTCACCCAATTCGACGACATGTGGAACGCGCTGATCCCGGCCGAGCAGGCGCGCGTGGTCAAACTTCTGGTGGCCCGGGTCACCGCCAGCGAGGCCGGATTGGCGGTCGACTTGCGCCATGAGGGTTTGGGCGCAATTGCAACGCTGATGGCCCCGGCCAAGCCGGAGGTGGCGTGATGGCAGAGCCCGAAACCCTCCGTGTCCACATACCGCTTACCCTGCGCAATCGCGGCGGCCGCCCCCGTATCCTGCCTCCCAAAGAGATCGAGGTCGCCATGGACCGCGGCCAGGATGCCCGCCTCCTGCGCGCCATCGGCCGCGCGTGGGACTGGCGGCGCAAGCTGGAGCGCGGCGACGTCACGACCATCGCCGATCTCGCCAGAGAGGAAGGCATCTCCGACCGCTATGTCAGCCGCGTGATCCGGCTGGCATGGCTCTCGCCATCGGTGCTGGAACGGCTGGTCCTGCGGCGCGAGCCCACGGTGCTGTCGATCTTCGATCTCTGCGGCGTGGCGGAACTGCCGTGGGACGAGCAACCGGGGCGGGTGTTTGATTGAGGTTTCGCAATTTAGGGCCCGGACTGTAGCGCGACAATAGCAGAGGGGGCAAAACGCCCGTTATCCATGGAGAGTCAGGCTGCCGATAAATGTGGCCAGATGTCAGTTCGGAGACCATGCTTGCCGCAAATTCGTTTGCAGCCCTTCGAGACCTGACGCCAGGTCTGGACCAAAACGGCGTCACGCAACTGGCTCGAGCGTCCGGTCTTGCCGTGGCGTCCGGCCAAATTTGCGAGAGTACTCCCTCGAAAACTGCGCCGAGCTTTCATATCCGACCCCGAATGCAATCTCCGACACCTTAGCGCTGGATGTCTGAAGCTCATCTCGGGCACGCAGCAGGCGCAGGTCTTTTTGATATTGCAGCGGAGAGGTGCCGGTAACGGACTTGAATTGCTCGAAAAAGGCCGAACTGCTCATGCCGACGCCCCGGGCGAGGTCCGTGACGACAATCGCCTTGGCAAGATGGGTCTGGATGTCCCGCGTAGCCTGGAAAATGCGGCTGGCCGTGCTTTCGTGCCAAAGCAATCTGTGCAGCGTCTCGCCATGCTGCCCCATCAACAAGCGGGCGTGGATTTCGCGGGCGGTGATC
This sequence comes from Sedimentitalea todarodis, assembly GCF_032595355.1. Taxonomy (NCBI): domain Bacteria; kingdom Pseudomonadati; phylum Pseudomonadota; class Alphaproteobacteria; order Rhodobacterales; family Paracoccaceae; genus Sedimentitalea; species Sedimentitalea todarodis. The sequence goes on from NZ_JASMWN010000023.1 coordinate 14,620, forward strand.
GGCGCCAACAGGCGCCGCGCGGCGTCGGTTTCGCATTGCCCGAAATAGCGCCGCAGAGCGTCTTCGATCTCTACATCCGTATCGCACAGATGAATCGAAAACGGATCCGAGGGCCTGCTGTCAGACGACGGCAACACCGATGGTGCCAGAGATCGGAGCAGATCCAGATCAAGGGGGAAGACGAGCGCGATGTAAGGGGTCTCGGGCGTCGCTTGGGTGATCCGGGACAGGACAGGCAAGGCATGACTGACGATCAGGGATTGCCGGGCGCTGACGGTCAATATCTTCGAGCCGGTTGCGACGTCCTTCGCGCCTTGCAGGATGAGGCAGAGCAACGGGCGATAGACGGTCGCGTTCTGGCCTGTGGGGGCCTCATGACGCAACAGGTGTGTCCCGCTGCCCTCATGAAACAGCGCGCCCTGCTGCACCCCCGAGTGATCGAGGATCGATGACACGCGATTCAGCAATGTTTCAGGTGTCATGGCTGCCCCCGTTTCTCTGCCCGTAAGCCATAGCACGCAAAGGATCAATAACTTACCGAAATATGCGACTTCTGGAGTATCGTGCAATAAACCAGGACAAATCAGAAAGATTACCACGCCTTCCCTGAATATCGTGTCTGTATCGATATGAAGGGATCGTAAGGATGAAGAAAGTTCTGATTACCGGCATTGCCGGCGGGTTCGGCAAGCCCACGGCGCTGGCTCTTCTGGCGAGGGGCTATGCCGTTGCCGGAAGTGTGCGCAGTCGCAGCGGAAAGAACGCCGCGACTGTCGCCGAGCTTGAAGCCGCAGGCGCAAAAATCGTCGAGATGGATGTGACCGACGCGGCCAGCACCGAACGCGGTGTTGACGATGCGATTTCGCAACTGGGCGGGCTCGACATCCTGTTCAACAACGCCGGGATCGGTTCCTACGGCATTCAGGAGCTTATGTCCCCGGACGACATGGCGCACGTATTCGACGTGAATGTCATGGGTGTTCAGCGGGTCATGCGGGCAGCCCTTCCGCACATGCGGGCGCAAGGCCGGGGAACCGTGCTCTATACCTCCAGCCTCATTGGGCGGATTGCGACCCCGTTTTACGGCACCTATTCGGCGTCGAAATGGGCGCTGGAAGCCATCGTCGAATGCTATCGGACCGAGCTTTCCGGTTTCGGGATCGAGTCCTGCATCATCGAACCTGGGGCCATGCCGACAGCGTTCTTCGACGGCCTGGTGGCCCCTAACGACGTAGCGCGCGAGGCTGAATACGGCGACTTTGCCGCCGTGCCCGCGATGTCCAATGCCGGGCTGGCCCAGATGCTCGAGGCGACGCCAATGCAGCGGCCAGAGCGGATCGCAGAAACGGTCGTAGCCCTTCTGGACATGCCGTTTGGGCAAAAGCCCTTTCGCACTGTCGTAGACCATGTCGGCGTCGGCCCCGAGATCGAGCGCTACAACGATGTGCTCCATGATGTCACCCGCACCGTCCTGACCAACTTTGGCATCGCTGAGATGCTCGACCTGAACGCATGAGGAGACAGACATGCAAACCATTCTGATCACAGGGGCTTCCTCCGGTATTGGCGAAGCCACGGCGCGGCACTTTCAGAGAAACGGTTGGAACGTGATCGCCACGATGCGCGACCCATCCAAAGGCGATGCATTGGCCGCATTGGACAACGTGGCGGTTGTGCGGCTCGACGTGACTGATGCGGCGTCGATCCCGACAGCAGTTTCCGAGGGCATCGATCGCTTCGGCAAGATTGACGTGCTTCTGAACAACGCTGGCTACGGCGCATATGGCGCGCTCGAGGCGTTCACGATGGACCGCATCCGACGACAGTTCGACACAAACGTGATCGGGCTGCTGGAGGCGACCAAGGCGGTCTTGCCCCATATGCGCCATAACCGGTCAGGCACGATCATCAATATCTCGTCCATCGGCGGCCAGATCACCTTTCCCCTCGGCGCGCTGTACCATGGCACAAAGTTCGCGGTCGAAGGCCTGTCAGAGGCGCTGCACTACGAACTTGAACCCCTCGGCATTCGAGTGCGGATCGTTGAACCCGGAATGATCAACACGAACTTCGGTGGCAGCTCCTTCGACTTCGCAATGGATGAAAGCCTTTCGGACTACGCGCCGACCGCCGAGGCCATGGGCCGCCTGTTCGGGAAACTGGCGTCCAATCCCTCCGCGCCTGAAACGGTGGCCGAGGTCATCTGGGACGCAGCCAACGACACCGGAGACCGTTTGCGCTTCCGTGCCGGAGCGGACGCGGAGAAGCTCTTGGATGAACGGAAGGATCAGGATGATGCGAGTTTCATCGGCGGCATTAAGAAGCTGATGAGCGGCTGAGCTCAATTCGGCTGAACCCTTGCAGTGGAGCTGAATTGCGACAAGTCCGACCGCCTCAAAGTCGTTTCCGCCCGCCCTGAGCATTGGCTCAGTTTCAATTCACGTATGTTTTCCTTAGCGCCAGGGGCAGCGAACTCACCCAAGAAATCCGCCGATTTACGCTGGCATCCCGAGCAACGCGCCTACTGCGTGTTCTGTCTATATTGCCATCGATATCGTTCGGAACGCGACTTTGGGTTTTGGCGGGGCTCGACGACAGACCATTGAAAGATAACAAAAAAACGGGACCGAACCGGAATGGGCGAGGTTCGCCCAAACTGAGACTGAGGGCCATTCTGAGCCTGAGCCCGGCATGGTGTTGCGTCTATGAGGTTCGGTCGGTTGGCGCAAACCCCTTTGATAACGCGGAAAAATCCGTGCCATTCAGGGCGGTGTCACTGGTTCGCAATGGGGCAAGTGGCGGAGAGACAGGGATTCGAACCCTGGGTGGGCTTGCACCCACAACGGTTTTCGAGACCGCCCCGTTCGACCACTCCGGCACCTCTCCGCGGGGGTCTGGTGGCTGCGTTTAATCGGGATCGCAGGGGCTGGCAAGGCCCGTTTTGATCATCGATTACGCGTTCTCGCGAAATTCATTTGCGGTCGGGCGCAAAAAGCTTACGATTCTGCATATGTCACATCATTCTACCCCCCTGTCGTTTCGTCGTTCGTTCTGGCTCCACAGATATTGGCTGGTCGGGTGCCTGACTTTCCTGCTTATCGCGCTTGCGGGGGCGGTGATGGCTGCCGAGCGGGATCGGATCGAGGCGTTTCTCAACGTGACAGGCTTTGATGTGGCGTTGGACAGCATGGCGCTCTCGGCAGGCTCGGCACCAGAAATGCTTGGGGTCGATGAGGACAAATTTGGGTCCGATTGGGAACGGCTGGCGGACGAAGTCTTTGATACCTCTGTGATGCACGACATGGCTCTTGAAATTCTAGAGCAGACGCTGACGGACAACGCGTTGACCCATGCGGTTGGTTTTTATGCCAGCGATCTGGGGCAGCGCCTTGTCGAGGTCGAAAACCAGACGCACATGAGTGAGGACGAGACCAAGGAACTTGAAGGGCAAAAACTGGTTGCGGATATGGTCGCCTCGGGTGATCCCCGTCTGGAGATGTTCAAACGCATGAACAATGCCATTGATGCATCCGGGAGCAGCCTGCGTGCCATTCAGGAAATTCAATTTCGATTCCTCATGGCCGCCGCAACTGCGGGCGTTGTCGAATTACGCATGGACCCGGATGATCTTCGGTTGATGTTCAAGGCGCAGGAACCCGAATTGCTGCCGATCCTGCGACGTTCGGCGCTTGCGGGGGCAGCCTATACCTACCGGGCGTTTTCCGATGACGATCTTGCCGCCTATGTCGCAGCGCTGGAAGAACCGGAGATGAAACAGGTCTATGAACTGCTGAATGCCGTTCAGTATGAAATCATGGCCAATCGCTTTGAGGTTCTGGCCGGGCGCATGACCGAACTGCACCCAGGGCAGGACATCTGAGATGCGATTGCGCCGGCTGGCGACAGGGCTTGCCGCACTGTTGATGCAGGCATCGACGGCCTTTGCGGACCTGCCAGAGGAGGAGTTGGCCCGTGTGCTTCGGGTGGACGAGGTTGCATCAATCCTGCGGGACGAAGGTTTGCGATACGGAGTCGAACTGGAAGCCGACATGCTTGGTGGAGGCGGCGGCCGTTATTTTCAGGACCGGGTGGCCGCGCTCTATGACGCCGATGCCATGAGCGAGGCGCTGACCGCCGCATTGGTTCAGACATTGGACACCGCGCAGATGCGGGCGGTCGTGGACTTTTTTGATACGGACGAGGGCCAGCGTATTCTGACGCTTGAAAACGCGGGCAGGGTGGCGATGGCGGACCCGGCGGTCGAAGGCCTCGCACGTGCGACCTATCAGGACCTGGCGGGCAGCGACGATCCGCATCTGGCGGATGTCGAACGATTTGTTGACATCAACGATCTGATCGAACGCAACGTGACGTCGGGCCTGGAGTCCAACTACCATTTCTTTCGCGGTCTCGCCGATGGAGGAGGCACCCGGATGGGGGAGGATGAGATCCTGTCCGAAGTCTGGGCGCAGGCGGATGGCTTGCGCGCGGACACAACAAGCTGGATCTACGGGTTTCTCCTGATGGCCTATCAACCTCTGAGTGGGGACGCGTTGCAGTCCTATTCAGACTTCTCCGCCACATCTACGGGGCAGGCGCTGAACCAGGCGCTGTTCAACGGGTTTGACCAGATATACAACGATATCTCCTACAAGCTCGGGCTTGCCGTTGCGCAGGCGATGAATGGCAGCGATATTTGAATCGGATTGCGGTTGACAGACGGTTCAGGTCTGGCCATAAGCGCGCATCCCGGCCCGAGTAATCGCGCCGGGTTTATGTATCATTTCGCCTGAACATGGGCGCGCTGTCTGAGGTGGCACTGGGATTCCCAGGGCCGAAACACCCGAAACGGGGGCCACACGACGCGGTAGACAAAGGAAGAGACGCATGTTTGCGGTCATGAAGACCGGTGGCAAGCAGTACAAGGTTCAGGCGGGCGATATGCTTCGCGTTGAAAAACTGGCTGCGGACGCTGGCGAAACAATTCAGTTCAACGAAATCCTGATGTTGGGCGGCGACGAAACCGTTGTGGGCGCACCGCTGATCGAAGGTGCGGGCGTTCAGGCCGAAGTTGTCGACCAGATCAAGGGCGAGAAGGTCACACACTTTGTCAAACGACGCCGAAAGCACGGGAGCCAGCGCACCAAAGGCCACCGCCAGAAGCTGACTCTGGTCAAGGTCACCGATATCCTGCCGTCCGGCGCGGGCAAGTCCGGCGTCAAGGCGGCTGTTGGTGCCGGTTCTGTTGCCGCCGTAGCGGTTGCAGCCACCGAGGCCAAGAAACCGGCCAAGAAGGCCGCCGCACCCAAGGCAGACGCTGCACCGGTTGAAGGTGCTGACGATCTGAAAAAGCTGTCCGGCGTTGGCCCTGCACTTGAGAAGAAGTTGCACGGTGCTGGTGTCACGACGTTTGCCCAAGTCGCGGCATGGACCGACGAAGACGTTGCTGCTATGGATGAGCAACTGTCGTTCAAGGGTCGGATCGAGCGCGAAGGCTGGATCGAACAGGCCAAAGAATTGGCTAAGGGTTAAGGAGAGAAAGAATGGCACATAAGAAAGCTGGCGGTTCCTCCCGTAACGGACGCGACTCAGCAGGTCGCCGTCTTGGCGTGAAACTCTATGGTGGCCAGTCCGCCATCCCCGGGAACATCATCGTGCGTCAGCGCGGGACCAAGTTCTGGCCGGGTGAGGGCGTTGGCATGGGCAAGGATCACACGATCTTTGCAACCGTCGATGGCGCCGTGACCTTTCACAAGGGTCTGAAAGGACGCACCTTTATCTCGGTCATGCCCGCAGTCGAGGCCGCCGAGTAAAGCCGAACCTTCAAGGTCAAACATACCAGGGGATCGGCGGTCACCGCCGGTCCCTTTCTCTTTGACCGAGCGGTCCGACACAGGTTGTCGCCAAATTTGCCTCAATTCTGCTACGTTGTGAGGCGATACTGCTCTTGATCAGGTTTTCTTGGGGGGAACTTGACGCGGCGGGTGTTGAATATGCCGCGCAGAACTCCCAATTCGTAAGGACAATGGCTGCTGTCGCCAGGTTGTCCGTGTTGTTTGTGATGTTCGGAGGAGGGACAGACGCATGAAATTGGATAAGATCATCAACCAGCCGGTGATTGAAACCGAACGGTTCGATTTGAGACCTCTGCGGCGTTCGGACAAGGGGTTGATCGAGCTTTATTGGAGCGATGAGCGGGTGGCACGCATGACCACCTCTATTCCGCATCCATTGCCGCCGGGACTGGTTGAAGGTTTTATCGCGCGCGCCATGTCCGAAGATCGGGACGAAGACGTTTGGGCGATGGATGGCACAACATCTGGCGGCTCCGAACTCCAGGGACTGATTTCCCTCAACCGGCTTGACCGCAACCAGTCGGAAGTCGGCTATTGGGTCGCACCGATCTATTGGAACACCGGCCTTGCCTCCGAGGCGGTCGAGGCGTTGGTGCAGGCAAATCCGCTGGGCAGTGGCGCGATGTTTGCAAGCGTTTTTCAGGACAACCCGGCATCGGCGAGGGTGCTGATCCATTGCGGTTTCGAATATCTGGGCGACGCCGAGAGCTTTTCCGTGGCGCGCGATACGACCGTGCCAACCTGGACCTATAGTCGCAAACACTGATCGCGATCCGACGGGGCATGGTCTGACCGACTACTGTGCCGCCTGCATTGCCTTTTGCGCACAAAAACACGACGCTGCCACCGCCCGGTCCGCGCGCGCCAGCGCAAGGTCGAGGCGCTGTTTGATCTGAATGCTCTCGACCTGTTCACCCCGTCCGATCAGGCAGTCGTAGAGACCCTTGAGGCTCCAGACATTGTCGGGGTGTATCGTGGCGCGGCTCAATTGTCCGCCCAGCCCAAGGTCTTCGCGATAGACGGCTTCGGCTTCTTCGACATGGCCTTGTTCAAACAACAATGCACCTAAGGCGTGGCGGGCGGGCTGCATCCAGCCCCAGGGTTCGTCATAGGGGAGCGCATCGTCGAGTTCGATTGATCGTCGCAGATGGGCAAAGGCAATCGCATGGTTGCCCTTGCGGTACTCGATCTCTCCGCGCAGCATTTCGGTTGCGATTTCAAGCAGTTCAACGACGGTGTTGTTGTGCAGAATTCGGGTTTCCGGCACCCGCGCCCTGGCGGCCAGAAAGACCTGCTCTTCGGCCTCTGCCTCGGCAACGCGGCCCGTTGCTGCAAAGGCGAGCGCGCGTGCATAATGCGTCGTCGCCGATATGGTGCGATAGAGATCAGGGTCTTCGGGTGGGGCCAGTGCGATGGCCTCTTCCCAGCGACCAAACCGGATCAGGACATGGGGCTCCATCGCCAGGTAGCTCTCGAAATAGTCCGCCATCGGCGGGCTTTCGACGCGCAGCATCTCTTCGGGGACGGTGTCCGCCATGCCCCGCACCGCCGCAAGGGCCGGTTCAATCTGTCCGAGAAACAGCGCGCCATAGACGACAAAGTGATAATTGTGTTGGCGATAGCCGGTGTAGATATTGAAGGCACCCTCGCGCTGGTAGTATTTCAGATCGGCCTCGATGGCTTTCTGGTTCCAGTAGATCACGTTGTGATAGTGACCACACAACACGTCGATATGGGTGGGCATATGTATGAGATGCCCGGCGTCCGGCACCAGCGTTCTCAGCACGTCTCCGGCCTTCAGCGCCTTTTCGGGGAACGGCGACATTTCCATCAGGTGAACATAAAGGTGGAGCAATCCCGGATGACACATCGCGCCGGGCGCATGCGCCATGGCGTCTTCCAATGCGCGTTGGGCTTCCAGCGTTGCGGCACCGTCTGCGGGTTGCGCCTTGGCGAGGTCCCACATCTGCCAGGGTGTCAGGTTCATCAGGGCTTCGACATAGATTGTCAGCAGATCAAGGTGATCTGGGACTGCGGTAAACGCCGCGCGCATCGCATCGGCAAAATCGTGGTTCCAGCTGTGCATGTCCTCGATCGGATCGCGCTGCGGGTATCGTGCGGGCAGGGCACGGATCAGGGCCTGTTCGGCTGGCGTGGTTCTGTCGGCAAGCGCCAACGCGGACTGGGTTGCGTCATAGGCCAGGGCCAGCGCTTTGGCGCGCCCGGCATCGTCAAACAGCTCCCACGGCATATTGTAGTTCGGACCACCGGCATAGGCGATGCCCCAATGCGCCATCGCGCAGTCCGGATCAAAGGTCACGGCGCGCTGAAAGCAAACAACGGCCTCTTCGTGGTTGTAGCCATAGGTCCAGATCAGCCCACGATCGAACCAGAGTTGTGCGTCCGGTGAGCGGGTTGTGATCGAACAACTGTGGCTGCCCAGATCATAATAGTCTGACATCCCGGTTCTCTCCCTGTGCGCCCAGTCTAGCAGAATGACGCGTTCGGCAACAGAGATTTAGACGACGCTGCGCCGTTCGATGCGGCCCATTTGCAGCATCAGGACAAAGCCGACCAAGGCGCAGGTGAAGATGCCGATCGCCAATGGATAGAGCGTACCGTCAAACAGCAAGCCGATCGGCGCGGCAATCAGGACGGCGCAAACCGTCGCGATTGCGCCGATGACCGAGGCGGCCATCCCCGCGATGTGCCCCATCGGCTCCATCGCGATCGCGTTCAGATTGCCAAGCGTGGTTCCCGCAATGAAGAAGATCGAGGTTTGCCAGATCACGAACAATGCAAACATGGCATCCATCGTCAATCCGATGCCCGACATCAGCAGAACCAAACCCGACGCAACGATTTGTGCGGCCAGCGACCAGGTCACCATGCGCCGCATTCCGACGCGCCCGACGACTGCTGCGTTCAGGATGCTGGCCCCGCCGGAGATCAGTGCGATGGCGCCGAACCAGAAAGGAAAGCTGTCGGCGCGGTCAAAGATCACGTCGTAGACCGGTTGCACCTGGCTGAGCAGGGTAAACAGCATGCCAAGACAAAGGCATTGAACCAGGATCGACAGGCGCACCGTCGGATGTTCAAGCATTTCGCGCACGGCATCCAGCAGCAGAGGCGCACGGAACTGGCGACGGTTCGCAAGGGGCAGGGGTTCGGGCAGTCGCACGGCCATCCATGTCGCGGTGAGGGCCGCGAACAGGATGAATGCGAGAAAAATCCCACGCCAGCCGGTGAACGCGATGATCAATGCCCCCATCATCGGTGCAAAGGCCGGAAAGATGGTAAATATCATCATTGCGATGGACATCATCTTTGCCATTTCACGGCCAGAATAGAGGTCGCGCATGATGGCGATGCCGACAATCCTTGGCGACGCGGCTCCGATGCCCTGAACCACACGGGCCACGAGGATCCATTCCAGTGAGCTGCTGAACCATGCCGCCGCTGCCGCCACCACGTAGAGCGTCAGACCGACAAAGATCACCGGCTTGCGACCGAAACTGTCCGAGAGCGGCCCGGTGAAAAATGTTCCGATCCCAAGCCCCAGCACGAACGAGGTCAGGATCAGTTGCGCGCGATTGACGTCATCAGGGCTCAGTTCGCGGCCGATATCGGGCATGGCCGGCAGCATCGCATCGATGGAAAACGCGATCGTCGCGAACATCATCGCGATCAGCGCGATGAACTCACTGCGTGACATGGGCTTTTGCATGGTTCGAACTCCGCGCTATCCGGTTGCGCTAGCACAGGAAATCGCTGCATGCCATATCGCGTGACGCACAGGTGGCCCTGCAAAATTGCCGTTTTGCAGGCGCGGGGGCCTTGTCCGGTGGTCTGGCAGGTTGGGGCGGGCAAGCGCCGGTCTCAGGAATGCCTGGCTGTGGTGTCCGGGGTGCTCTCGCCTTTGGTCGTCTCCGGTTGATCGTCGTCATTCGCTGCGGGCTTGGCTCTGTGCCCCAGATCGTGGCCCAGGTGACCGACCAGCCATTCCGCGTTTTCCTTGTGCTTTTGCATTTGATAGACGGCAAATTGCTGGATCGCGACGGCGAATACCCCCAACCCGACAAAGATAAAGGCGGTGGTGCCGATCTTGCCGAGTGCCGTGACCGGTACCAGTGATCCGTATCCCACGGTCGAAATCGTCACGACGGTGAAGAAATAGGAATCCAGCCAACTCCAGCCTTCGACATAGTGAAAGAAGACCGTGCCGGAGACAAGAACGCCGACAAGACTGACGATCACGGTTTGTGCGTTGAACTGCTTCACGGGTTGGCAGGCTCTTTCAACTGTTCGATCAATTCGCCGATGACCTTTTGCCACAGTTCCGGCGGCTGCGCGCCCGGAACCGCGTGTTTTCCAGCCACGATGAAGGTCGGCACAGAGTTGACCCCCATCTCGCGGCTCTTGGCGTCACGCTTGATGATGTCGTCGCGATCGGCGTCAGAGGCCAGCAGCCGCAGAACCAGAGCTGCGTCAAGCCCAATGCCGTCGGCGATGTCGGCCAGCGTTTCATGATCGCCAATGTCGCGGCCATCAACGAAATAGGCATGAAACAGGGCATCTACGGCTGGCAGCTGTTTGTGCTCAATTCCGGCCCAATGGATCAGGCGATGCGCATCCAGCGTGTTGGGGGTGCGCGTCATGGCCTCAAGATTGATCGTCAGACCGGCCGCCTCTGCGCGCTCGACAACCGGGGCATAGGCGCGCGCGGCGCCCTCCTTGCCGCCGAATTTTGACTCGAGGTAGTCACGCCGGCCGATGCCCTCTGCCGGCATTTCCGGGTTCAGCTGAAACGGATGCCATTGGATGACAAACGGATGGTCCGCGACTGCGGCGAGCGCCGCATCCAGGTTGGCCTTGCCGATATAGCACCAGGGACAGATCGGATCGGAGAGAATATCGAGTGAGATGGTCTGGTCTGTCATTTGGTCCGCGCCTCAAAATATGCTGGCAGCGCCCGGCGCAGCAGCTTGCCATTGGCGCTTGCAGGAAGTGCCGGCAGGTGAACATAGGCGCGCGGTTGTTTGTAGCGCGCCAGCTTGGAACCGACATAAGACTCCAGTGTCTCTTCGTCCAGTGGAGCAGGGCCGGTGTAGAAGGCAACGATGATCCGTGTGTCGGTCTTGATCTCGATATCGGTCACGCCGACCTGGGTAACGCCGGGGTGCCCGGTCAATGCCGCTTCAACTTCGAGCGGCGACACGCGGTAGCCACCGGCATTCATCATGTCGTCGTTGCGGCCGAGATAGCTGATCTGCCCATCCACGGCCATCGCGCCCAGATCGCCGGTCAGGAACCAGTCGCCCTGAAGCCTGGCGGCGCTTTCCTCGGGTGCATTGAGATAGCCCAGCATCAGCCCCGGATCGTCACGGTGAACGGCAATCACCCCTTCCTTTCCCTGCGGGACGGGCCCCTCTTTGTCGACAATGGCAATGCGCCGCCCTTTCTGCGGTTGGCCGAGCGCTTCGCCCCGCGCGGGATGGTGCGGGCTGGATGAAATAAAGGTCGAGCATTCCGACAGCCCATAGGCCTCGTAGAGTCCGGTTCCGGTGGCGGACTTCCACGTCTCGTGAAGATGTGTCGAGAGCTTTTCGCCCGCACAGAGGCCATGGCGCAGAGCGGGGAGGTCGAGGTTCGCGCCATCTGCGAGTATCTTGCGATAAACGCCCGGTGCGGCTGCGAAAATCGTCGCATTGTGCGCGCGCAGCAGGGTCGGGAGCGCCGCAGGGGTCGTGCCCGGTTCCGGGATCAGCGCGGTGGCGCCGATGGTCCAGGGATCCATCAGGCCGGTGCCCAGGGTGTAGGTCCAGTTGAACGCGCCAGCGTGGCACAAGCGGTCCTCTGACGTCAGCCCATACCAGCCATCGACCATCATCTGTCGTGCCCAGATCGCCCGATGGGCATGGCGCACGGCACGCGGCTTGCCCGAGGTGCCCGACGTATAGACCACATAGGCCAGCCGGTCCGGATCCCCCATCGCCCAGTCACAGGGCGCGCACAGGCGCATTGCGCGCAACGCCGACAGGTCGATTTCATGAGGGTGTTCCGCGCTTTCAACCTCCGGGTCGCGCAGGACGGTTGCAGGTGACAGTTCGGCGATTATCTTGCCGGCTTCCGTTGCGGTGAGTTGTGACGAGGTTGGCACCGGCACCAGCCCCGCAGCAATCGCACCCAGATAAGTGATTGGAAAGTCGACGGTATTGCCCAACCGCATCAGCACAATGTCACCCGGTTGCAAACCGGCGTCCAACAGCCCGGTGCCGGTGGCCCGCACCGCGTTTTCCAGTTCCGAATAGGTCCAGTCTTGCGACCCGCTTTGGCCCAGAACCGACAGCGCAGTCTTGTCGGCATGTGTGCTCGCAGCGCCCAGCACGTGAGCGGCCAGATTGAACGGATCGGGGCAGGGCGGCGGAGGCCCTTGGTCAAATATCGACAGCATGGCCGTGGCTAGCCCGGCGCGGGGGGCGTTGCAAGCCATGCCAGCCAACCCTATAGAGCCGCAATGACACCGCGCGATCCCAAATCCATCATTCGAATTGCCCGCAACTCGGGCGACGAAACCGTTGCCGAACCCTTGGACCTTGGCCTGCGCGTGCGCGATCTACGCAAGGCACAGGGCTGGACGCTGGAGCAGGCAGCCCGGCAGGCGGGATTGGCGCGTTCGACGCTGTCCAAGATCGAGAACGGGCAGATGTCGCCCACCTATGATGCGCTCAAGAAGCTCGCCCTGGGATTGCGTATCTCGGTCCCCCAATTGTTCACGACACCGCAGCGTGGCCAGGTGAATGGTCGCATGTCCGTGACTTGCAGCGGCGACGGCGAGGCGCATGCGACCGCGACCTACGAGCATGAATTGCTCGCGGAAACCCTGACAAAGAAGCAGATGTTGCCCTATCGCGCCCGCGTTCGCGCCCGATCAATGGAGGAATTCGATGGTTGGGTACGCCATGACGGCGAGGAATTCCTATATGTGCTGACCGGCATGGTACGGCTCTATACCGAATTCTACGAACCGGTGGAAATGCGCCGCGGTGACAGCGCCTATTACGACGCGGCGATGGGGCACAATGTCGTGTCGGTCAGCGACGAAGATGCGATGATACTGTGGGTGACCTCGCTGTGCTGAGCCATTCTTCTGACGAAGACGACTCAATAGTCCCGCGTTCCTGAAGGATCACGCAGCCTCGTGATCGTCCTTGGCTTCGAGGATCAGCGCCTCGACAAAGAGGAAATCTTCGATCTCTTCCCGTGCCTCTGTCAGAGAGAGGTTGTGGGTTTCTGCGAGGTAGGCCTCGAACCCGCCGCGATCGACCTTGGCGAACGGCATGGCTCCGTCGTCAAGATGCGGAAAACGGGTTTGCAGCTTACTGTACCATACGGCCCAGTCGCAGGTCATGTCGGTCCATGTCATCTGTGCATTCCCCTCAGCATATACATGCCTCCCGAGGATCAGACTAGCGATGCTGCAGCGCAGAGAAACGTGGCGATTTGTCGCGGGCGCGGGCAATCATTAACGGTCACTTTTTGCGCAGGCAATCAAGGCCCCCATTGGTCACCGAACGACACGGGGTGTGCGCTAGTCCTCGTCGTACCACCAAACGTCTGGAAGAAATCCGGTTCGATCGCCATAGATGGGCAGCTGTTCGGGAAAACGCAGCTTACGGGCGTGAGCGATCCGCCCGACATCGTACTGCCAGAGCGGGATTACGTAGCGCCCGGTTGTCAGAACGCGATCAAGCGCGCGGACTGCAGCGGTGAATTCCTCGCGGGAGTCTGTCGCGAGCATCCTGTCGATCAACCCGTCCACGGCGCCCGATGCGACCCCCATCAGGTTGCGCGTTCCCGGCACGTCCACGCCGTCGCTGCCCCAGTAGAGGCGTTGCTCGTTGCCCGGAGACAGCGACAATTCGCGACGGAACGTGGTCATGTCGAAGTCGTACTGGTCGATCCGGGCGGCATATTGGGCATCGTCCACGGTACTGACATCGACCTGAATGCCCAGCCGAGAGAGCGCGCGACTGTAAATTTCGATCACCGTCTGGTTGCCGCCATCGCCTTGCCGGAGCAGGACTTCAAATGCAAAGGGGGTGCCTTGCGCGTTTCGGAGTTCGCCATTCTGAACCGTCCATCCCGCCGCCGCCAACAGATCGACGGCACGGCGCAAGTTGCCCCGGTTGCGCGCGGTGCCATCGCTGGCGGGCAGGGCATAGCCCTCCAGAGCGCCCGGCAATAGCGCATCCGCATAGGGCTCAAGCAGTTCAAGCACTTTGCCAGTCGCGGGACCGGGCTGCATCGCAAGCTCGGAGCTTGAGAAATAGGACGTGATCCGAGGCTGCGCACCGCCGGTCACCGTGTCATTGATGTACTCGAAATTGAACGCCAGCAGCATCGCCTCGCGCACGCGCCAGTCATCAAAGGGCGCGCGCCGTGTATTCATCACGAACCCGGTCATCCCCGACGGGCGTTGATGCGGGATTTCGGATTTGATGACGTCGCCCCGCAGCACCGCCGGAAAGCCGTATTGTGCGTCCCATTTCTCGGCGTTGAACTCGCGCATTACCGTCAGTTCGCCGGCCTTGAACGCTTCGAACAGGACGGTCCCATCGCCGTAGAATTCGATGCGCATTTCGTCGAAATTCTGCGTGCCGCGCCGAAAGGGCAGCTCCTTTGCCCAATAGTCGGGATTTCGGCGCAGGGTGACATTCCGACCAGCTTCGAAATCGCTGATCACGTAGGCCCCTGTACCGATGGGGATGTTGTCGAGACCGGAGGCCGTAAAGTCGACACCCTGCCATTGTGCCTTTTTCAGAATCGGCCGCATCCCGGCGATCAGGGCAAGTTCGCGATCATCCGTATTGAAGTTGATCTTCAGGCTGCGCTCGCCCGTCTGGACTATGCTCTGGATCTGGCTTGCAAATCCGCGATACCGCAGGTGCCCCTGTGTGCCGAGCGTTTCGTAGGACCAGATCACATCTTCGACAGTGACCGGGCTGCCATCGGAAAACCGCGCCTCTGGTCGCAGCGTGAATTCAACCCAAGAGCGATCCGGTGCCGTGCGAATCGATTCGGCAAGCAGGCCATACAAGGTGAAGGGTTCGTCCCAGGATCGTCCCATCAGGGATTCGTACCCCCAAAAGCGCAATTGCCACGGTGCTGTGCCTTTTTGGACGAACGGGTTGAGTGAATCAAAACCACCCGTATTGCCGAACACGATCCGCCCGCCCTTGGGGGCATCCGGATTTGCATAGGGCAGGGACACAAAATCAGGTGGTAGCGCCGGTGCCCCATACATAGCTATGCCATACGTTGATTCCGCCGATGCAGAACAGGCCACAAGAAGTGTGGCGAATCCGGTGGCGCGCGCGCTTGCGCGGTAAAAAAAATCTAGTCGCACTTTGGCAACAATCCTGCTCTGGCCTTGTTTTCCTTAGTGACAGATTAACGAGGGATACATGTCTTTTCAAACTTTTAGCTTGGATGCCGGAAGGGAATTGCGTATAAGAGGATTACTGCTCGATAGGTTTCTTGCCTGTATGAAACCTGCCTCAATAACTCAACGCCCGCTTCGCGCGGGCGTTTTTTTTTGTATGCCTGTTCTGCGGTTGTGGCGGAAGTTGGTTAATTTTTGGTAACCAGACCCGAACGATGTTTACCGTTTCCTTTGCAGGTGCAGCATGTCATTTAAGGCAGCAGTAACAAACTGAGCAGAGGGCCTGTCATGTCGCTTGAGGGAAAGACCGCAATCATCACCGGATCGAATTCGGGAATCGGGTTGGGTGTCGCGTGGGAACTGGCGCGCGCCGGAGCGGATGTTGTGTTGAATTCATTCACGGATCGCGATGAAGATCACGCACTGGCCAAGCAGATCGCCGATGAGACGGGTGTGCAGGCGCGCTATGTCAAGGCGGATATGTCCAAGGGCGACGAGTGCCGGGCCTTGATTGAAAAGGCGGGGGCCTGCGACATTCTCGTCAACAACGCGGGTATCCAACATGTGGCGCCGATTGACGAGTTCCCGGTCGAAAAATGGGACGCGATCATCGCGATCAACCTGAATTCCGCGTTTCACACCACTGCCGCCGCGCTGCCGGTGATGCGCAAGGCCGGGTGGGGACGGGTGGTCAATATTGCGAGCGCGCATGGTTTGACGGCAAGCCCGTTCAAATCCGCCTATGTCGCGGCAAAGCACGGCATTGTGGGGATGACCAAGACGGTCGCCCTGGAAACCGCGCGTGAGCCGATCACCGCGAACGCAATCTGTCCCGGCTACGTGCTCACGCCCCTGGTCGAAGCACAGATTCCCGACACGATGGAGAAGTACGGTATGGGACGCGAGGAAGTGATCGAAAAGGTCATGCTCGAGCGGCAACCGTCGAAAGAATTTGCGACCGTGGAACAACTGGGGGGCACGGTGGTGTTTCTGTGTACCGATGCCGCGGCCCAGATCACTGGCACCACCCTCAGTGTCGATGGCGGCTGGACGGCCTTGTGAGCAAGGCCGGGCAGGGGGCCAGCCCCTTCCGGTGAAAATCAGGATTTTCACCGTTCACCCCCGGAGTACTTTTCCAAAGCTGAAGGGCAGGACGTGACACAAAAGAAGCGGATAAACCTCGCATTGCAGGGCGGCGGCGCGCATGGCGCATTTACCTGGGGTGTGCTCGACCGGATACTGGAAGACGACGATATCGAGATTGCCGGGATTTCGGGAACCTCTGCGGGCGCGCTGAACGGGGCGGCCTTGAAGGCGGGCATGATCACCGGCGGGCGCGAAGGCGCGCGCGCCAACCTGGACTGGTTGTGGTCGCAGGTCACCGGGCAGCAGGATACGCGCCTTGTGGACTGGATGCAGGGATTTGACATCGGCAAGATGGCACGGGCGATCGAATATTCGCCCGCTTTTGCCGCGATGGACTTGTGGTCACGAGTCGTGTCGCCCTACAGCTATGGCCCGTTTTACCGTAATCCGTTGATTCCGATCGTGGAGGCGTTTGATTTTGGCAAGGTCTGCGCCGATGTGGGCCCGGACCTGTTTATCTGCGCCACGCGTGTGCGAACTGGAAAGATCCGGGTCTTTTCCGGAGACGATATCACCACCGATGCAATCCTGGCGTCGGCCTGTTTGCCGACGGTGTTTCAGGCGATCGAGATTGACGACCCTGAAACCGGCCGTCGTGAACCATACTGGGATGGCGGCTATACCGGCAATCCGGCGCTGTTCCCGCTCTTCGCGCGACACCTGCCCGCCGATATCGTGATCATCAACATCAACCCGCTGGAGCGCGATTCGCTGCCCGTGACCACCCAGCAGATCCAGAACCGGATCAACGAGATCAGCTTCAACTCGTCACTGCTTCGGGAACTGCGCGCGATTTCCTTTGTTCAGCGGCTGCTTGATGACGGAACGCTGACGGCAGAAGACAAGGCGCCTGTGCTGGTGCATATGATCGCCGATGATGGGCTGATGAACGAATTATCCGTGGCGACCAAGCTGGTGCCGAGTATCTATTTCATCGAAAAGCTCAAGGCGGCAGGCCGGGCTGCGGCGGAAAATTTCCTTGCTGCGCACAAGAAGGACCTGAACAAGACCAGCACCGTGGATCTTGCCGACACCTACGGCTGACCGCGCTATTTCACCAAAGACTTCGAGTCATCCGCCGCAACTGTCGGATCCTTGCCATTGGGATAGACCAGTCCGGCGGAAATCACCAGCTTGGCAGCCTCTTCGACCGTCATATCCAGTTCTATGACATCTTCTTGGGGCAGGAACAGAAGGAAGCCGGATGTCGGGTTCGGAGTGGTCGGTAGGAACACGCTGACCAGTTTTCCGGTCGTTTCGGCGCGTTTGGCAACTTCACCCTTTGCAGTCGTCGAAATGAATCCGATCGCCCAGATATCCTTGCGCGGATATTGAATAAGGCAGGCCTTTTCGAACGAGCGTTCGGATTGCGCAAACACGGTTTCCGAAATCTGCTTGATCCCGGAGTAGATCGACCGAACCACCGGCATCCGATCGACAAGGCTCTCGCCCCAGCGGATCAGCGATCGCCCGATCAGCCCTTTGCCGATCCAGCCGACCATGATTGTGAAGAGCAGAAAGATGATCACGCCCACACCGCGCAGGTTGATGCCGATGTATTCCTCGGGACGCAGACGATGGGGGACCAGAGGCAGCACAAGACCGTCGATCCAGCCGATCACTGACCAGATCAGCCAGATGGTAAGACCCACGGGCGCGATCACCACCAATCCGGTCAGGAAGGATGAGCGCAGCCTCGCAAAGAGGCTGACTTTACGCGGGGGAGGGTTTTCATCGAATGGGGTGGTCATGTGTATTCCGCCAGTTCCGACGCGCAACTTATGTCTTCGCGCAGCGGGCTACAATAGCTGCTGGTAGCGTCAATCGTCTTGGCGGGAGAGTGCGCCCAGAGATTGTGCGATCCGGGCTGCGAAGCGCGCGTTGTTTCTTACCAGCGCAATGTTCGCGATGAGCGAGCGTCCTTCGGTCTGTTCGTAAATCCGCTGCAACAGGTATGGCGTCACGGCCTTGCCGACGATCCGGTGATGCGCTGCATCTGCCTGTGCGGCAACAATGATGGGCGCAAGTTCCTCGGCCGGGATCTCGGCATCGGCGGGAATTGGATTTGCGACGAGCTGGCCGCCGGGAATGCTCAGGTCCCGGCGCATCATGTGCGTGCGGGCAATCGCCTCGGGATCATCCATGCGCAGCGGTGCATCAAACGGGGATCGTGCTGACCAGAAGGCGGGAAAGGCATCCTGTCCGACCGCGATCACCGGTACGCCGAGCGTTTCCAGAACTTCAAGCGTCTTGCTGATATCCAGAATCGCCTTGGCCCCTGCGGCGACAACTGTGACCGGTGTTTGGGCGAGCTCCTGCAAATCGGCAGAAATGTCGAAGCTGGCCTCTGCACCGCGATGCACGCCGCCGATGCCGCCGGTAGCAAAGACGTCGATACCTGCGAGCCGTGCAGCGATCATGGTCGCCGCGACCGTGGTGGCACCCGTGCCGCCGGTTGCAAGACAGGCGGCGAAATCCGCGCGCGACAGCTTGGCAACGCCCCGGGCCTGGCCCAATGCGTCCAGTTGTTCGGTGTCCAGCCCGATATGCAGATGCCCCTCGATGACCGCGATTGTCGCCGGTGTTGCCCCGGCGTCCCGGATGTCCTGCTCGACCTGCCGCGCGACCTCGACATTCTGCGGATGGGGCATGCCGTGGGTAATGATCGTGCTTTCCAATGCAACCAGGGGCTGATTATTTTGGCGCGCGGCCCGGACTTCGGCCGAAAGGATGGGGTCAATCACAACGGTGTTTCTCCTGAAACATAGGTGGCGGCGGCGTGTAGCGCGCGGGTGAGGGCGGTCTGGCGGTCTGTGCCAGTCGCCTCGGCGGCGATATGCGCGGCCATGAAGGTATCGCCCGCCCCGGTCACCCGCGTGACCAGCACTTCGGGCGGAGTCTGGCAGATCAGATCATCTGCATCCGCCTCGGTGGCAGGGTTGCCTCCGTCGGTGACCAGAACCTTCAGCGCGCCGCGCGACATGAGCCCGATTGCGGCCTCTCTCGACGTGTTGAATTCGGTTTGGCAGAGCAGGCTGGCCTCTTCGAGGTTGAGGTAGAGTGTTGCGCGCCGGTGGTTGAGGAATGGCAACAGTCGTTCCGCCTTGCCCGGAGAGGCCGGTGCCACGCGCAGGTCGGCGGCGGCAAAGGCCGGACTCTGGGCGATTTTCTCAAGCAGTGATTGCGTCAGGTTGCCATCCAGCGCGACGTGACCGCGATAGGGGATGGCCTCTGATCCCAGGCTCGCGTTGGTCAAGGGGCGGAGGATCTTGTCGCCTGCCGCCTCCAGCGAATGTGCGTCGGCAATGGCCGCGATAAGCCCGTTGGCGCCTTCAACCGCCATATAGCGATCGGTGGGCAGGTCTTCGGAGCGATAGATATGTTCGGTGACCATGCCAAGCTCGGTACAGGCCGCGACAAGTTCGTCGCCCTCGGCGTCGCGTCCTATTGCCGTCAAGAGCATTGGGGTGAGGCCAAATCGTGCAAGCGTCATGGCAATGTTCATGGCGACGCCGCCGGGCAGGCGGGTGATCCGCCCAGGAACGTCCGACCCTTGTCTCATATGGCTCGCGGATCGGCCGATCACGTCCCAAAGGACGCTTCCGATACACAGAACTGGAGTGTTCGAACCGCTCATGACCCGACTTGTGCCGTCAATCCGATCCGGGTGCAAGCGGCGGGATTCGCTGCCTCAGGGCACCGCGAAAGTCATCGCTGCCCAGAGCGATTCCCAAACCTCGGGGCTGTCATCGGACAGCGGGCGCAAAACCACGGCATCCAGCAGGTATTCATGGCCCGATTTGATCGGGATAATGGCCTGACCCTGACTGTCAGTACGCTGCAAATTGATGGTGACGGTGTCATCCGGAGCCTTTTCAAAAACCTCGATCTGCGCATCGGCGCGCGGCTTTCCCCGATAGAGCAACTGCACGTGAAGGCCGTTTTCCGGATCATCCGTGTAGGGGTTCGTCAGAGCGACAAATTCCGTTTCCATGCTGGCCGGGCGGTCGCTGCCAGCGCCATCCCCCACCGCGATCAGCGCTTTGGCATAGCGGGTGTAGCGCTCGGCAAAGCCACTCTCTGGAAGTCCGCGATCTCGATGCCTCGCGCGGATATCGGGAAAATCCTTGTGTTCGGCAAAGGCCTTAAACTTCTCCCAGGTCTTGTACGTCAATGTCTGGGGAGCGGTCTGATGGACGACCACCAGCAGGCCGTCCAAGGGGGCGGTAGTCTCGATCGCCGGAATGTCACCCATGCGGCCGGCATAGGGCACCGCCTGTCCGGCAATGACCTGCTCAAGTCGCGCATTGCGCTTGTCGAAATAGGCGAGTGCAGTACCTTTGAAGTTCTGCCCGTTTCGGAACTGCGCTTTCAGAGGACTGCCGCTTTGGACTTGATATTCCTCTGGCTCGATCCAAAACTCATGTGATAGCGCCGGAATGGCAGTGAACAGCAAAGAGGCCAGAACGGCCAGTGAATGGCGGGATGACATGAGCAACACCTTTGGTCGAGTGAAGTTGATGCTGATCCTGCGGGCCGCGTTGTCAAGCCTGCTGCTGTTCGCGTCCTCGGCCTCTCACGCACATGAAGTGACGCCGACCATTGGCGATCTGACGGTTCAGGACGGGCTCTTGACGCTCGACCTGAGGCTGAATGTCGAAGCATTTCTGGCCGGGATCGATCTGGATGGGCTGGTGGACACCAACGCTTCTGCCATGTCGGATCAATATGATGCGCTGCGGGCCCTGACTCCTGCCGCGCTTGCGCCGCGCGTGCGGAGCTTTGCAGAGCAATGGATCGATCGAATTTCAGTGGATGCAAATGGCGAGGTGGCCCTGTCCGTCGCCACGATCGATGTTCCGGACGTTGGCGACCCGGAGTTGCCGCGCGCCAGCCATCTCGTCCTGACCGGTCAGGTGCCAATGACGGCGCGATCGCTGACATTGCACTGGCCTGACGGGGCCGGCGATCTGGTGTTGCGGCAGCAGGGCGTCACCGACCCGTTCACCGGATACATCGAGGGCGGTGGATCCAGCCCGCCGGTCCCCCTGGCGGGTGGCGCGAGCGCGAGTGGCTGGCGGACCTTTCTATCCTACGTTCCGGTCGGCTTTGATCACATCTTGCCAAAGGGGTTGGACCACGTCCTCTTTGTCCTGGGCCTGTTTTTTCTGAGCACCCACCTGCGGCCATTGGTCTGGCAGATCAGTGCCTTTACCCTGGCTCATACAGTGACTCTGGCCTTGGGCGCGCTTGGTTGGGTGCGCGTGCCACCGGATATTGTCGAACCACTCATTGCCGCGTCGATCACCTACGTCGCCGTCGAAAATATCGTGACCGACGGGCTGAACCGCTGGCGACCGGTCGTGATTTTCGGGTTCGGCCTGTTGCACGGTCTGGGATTCGCGAGTGTTCTGGGAGAGTTCGGATTGCCACCGGGGCAGTTCGTTGCGGCGCTGATCGGCTTTAACATCGGTGTGGAAGTCGGCCAGTTGACGGTCATTGCCATCGCGTTTCTGGCGGTTGGGCTCTGGTTCAGGAACAAGCCGTGGTATCGCGCGCGTATCGCGATCCCTGCCTCGGCGGTGATCGCGATGATCGGGGCTTACTGGTTCGTCGAGCGGGTCATCTGACCTGGCCGATTGACTTCAGTAGTGCAGAGAGCGCCGCTGCGGGATCGTCGGCCTCCCAGATTTCGTCGCCAATGCCGAAGAAATCCGTGATCGGAGAAAATGTGCACAGCAGATCAGGGGTCAGCCCGCCCTCGGCAACCACCGGGATTTCGATCACCTCGGACCACCACTGAAACAGGTCCAACTCCGCGACCGATCCGTCGCCCAGTGCCGTGGTGCCAACCGGTCCAAAGCTGATGTAGTCCGCTCCTGCCTCGCCGGCTGTCAGCCCGTCATGCCGGGACGTGCCACAAAAACTGCCGACGATGGCGTCGGGGCCAAGAGCCTTGCGGGCAAAGCGCACGGATTTGGCGGCATCTGTCAGGTGAACACCATCAAGCCCAAGACGTTCTGCCAGCACCACATGATCGTCGATGACCAGGGCAACATCACGCGCATGCGTGATCTCGCGCAGCGTATCGGCGGCCCGCGATATCCTGTCTTCGTCCCGACCTGACAGCGCCAACCTGACACAGGCGATTTCAGTACTGTCCATGACATGCGCCAGAGTCTCGGCAAACGGCTCGGTCTCAAAGGCCAGTGGCGTCGTTAGGTAGATCTGCGGCTTGTCGGGGCTGTCCATCATTGCATTCCTTGCAGTGTCTGGCCGTGGTGTAGCGGATCAAATGTTGGAAGAAAACTTCAATACAACGAAGCGAGGCAAGTTTGGCAAAGCTCGGTGCGCAGCCAGTTTTCCCAGGCATCCGGCGTGCTTGGAAACAAAGGCGTTCACGGCGGTGAGAAATTTTAAGGGCTCTCGCTGGCATAGCGGCGTCTGCCTCTGATCTGGAGTCAGAATCCATCTGCAGGAAGCGCGCGCGTCGCAGCGATTTGGAGTCACTCAGGGAAGTCCTCACCTGATCCGCGTAACACGGCCGATCGGGTAAGGCGTGACCGTGCCCTCCGTTCCGAGCAGCGCAAGGCACCCGGTGTCAGGGGGGCGCTCTGCCATCGGCTTGGTCCGGTGCTTCAGAAAATGACACCCTTGCGCAGGATAAAGCAGCCAAACGGGCGATCCTCGCTGCATTGCACTACGGCAAAGCTGCCACGGGCACGGCGATAGAATGCCTGACGTTCGATGCTCGACAAGATGCCGCCTTCGGGCAAGCGCGGTATCAGCACGTCCCAGACGGCCTGATGCACCTCTGACAGGGTGTCGGGCTCATGGTCGATCTCCATGCGCAACACGGAATGGGTATGGAATGTGTCCAGCGGCATCAGGCGCGTGATCAGATCGGCCACTGTTGTTGCGTCATGGCCCGGATAGTGGATCACGTCCCGCACCAGGCAACCTAACGCCGACCATGTGGCTGGATAGTTGCGGTCGGCAATCACGATTTCGTCGCCATGGCCCATCCGGGCAAGTGTGTAGAGCAATTCGGGTGTCGTGCGCGGGTCGATTCCGATCAACATGGGGATGCTCCGTTCTCGTGGAGGGACCCGGCCCCGCAATTGGCAAGGCCGGGTCTGTTGAAATCAACGTGCGGGAAGGGGCATCCAGTCGGCCATCGCCACATCCGCATGCTGAAACTGGGGCATCTTTGCGCCGAGGTCTTCCATGTTTCGGATGTCGTTGTCGTTCAGGAAGGTCTGCGTGATCAAGGTCGGCGGCACGATCACGGAGGCTCCGGGGTCTTCGCCGGCCAGCAGCAGGGCCAGCGCCCGGACCGAAACCTCGCCCACCACGGCAGGGTTCGTGGCGACGGTCGCCTTCCAGGCGCTGTCGGCTTCGCGCATCAGGGCGATGTCCGCAGTCGAGATATCGGCCGAGTAGATACTCATGTCATTGCTCAGACCCAACTCGTCCGCGGCGATCTTCACCCCCTTGGCAAACTCGTTGTACGGTGCGAAAAAGACCGAAATGTCGGGGTTGGCCTGAAGCGAAGCGCGCGCCTGGTTCGCGTTGGCGTTGGCGATCGGATTGTCGAGGGTGCCAATCCGTGCCGCTTCGGTGATGCCGGGATTGGCCTCCTTCACCTCTTCCCACGCGACGTGACGGCGATCCAGCGGGGCGATGCCCGGAACATAGACATAGCCCGCAGCAAAGCTGTCTCCGTTGTCCGCGATGGCCTGCTCCAATGCCATTTTGCCGAGCAGGTAGTCTGACTGTTCAATCTGCGGGATGGCTTCGTTTTCAACATTCACGTCGAAGGCGACCACCTTGATACCCGCATCCACCGCCCGCTGGGCGGCGTCGCGCATGGATTCCGTCAGACCGTGCTGGATGATGATGCCATCGACACCAAGCGCGATGGCCTGATCCACCATATCCGCCTGTAGTGCGGCGTCCTGACGGCTGTCGAGCACGCGCAGGTTGACGCCAAGCGCCGCCGCCTGGGTTTCGACTCCGGACAGATAGGCCTGAAAGAAGTCGCCCGTGGACAGATAGCGCACAAGCGCGATGGTCACGTCTTCGGGGGTGTCCAGAGGTGCAGGTGCCACCTGTGCCGTTGCTGCGCCCGCGCCAAGCGCGACGCTTGCCACGCTCGCCAGGGCCATGAAGTGACGTCTCAGCATATCGAGTCCTCCCTTTCGCTGATAATCAATGTCCCGTGCCGGTGCGGCGCGAGGACAGGTAGAATGTGAAGACAAGGGCGGCGACAAGAACAGTGCCCTTGACGAAATCCTGGGTGTAATAGGGGGCGTTCATCATGGTCATGCCCTGCAACAGGATACCGACGAACAGCGCGCCGATGGCGGTTCCGAATGCGTTGGGCCGGGCGGCTCCCAGAACCGCAAAGCCGATGAGCGCGGCCGCAACGCTGTCCAGGAGCAGGTTGTTGCCGCTGGCGATGTCGCCGCGCCCGAGACGGGCCGCCAACAGGATACCTCCGATGGAAGCGGTCACGCCGGAGATCATGTAGGCCGCTATCTTGTAGCGGTTGACCGGCGTGCCCACGAGGCTCGCTGCGCGCTCGTTCGACCCGATTGCGTACATCAGACGGCCATGGCGGGTGAACCCGAGGAACAACCAGATCAGCACGGCGATGGCAACGAAGATCACCACCGGCATCGGCAGCAGCCGGTCGATGACCACGTCAAACCGGTGACGGCCCAGCCACAGGAACGCGGCGGAAAACGTGCCTTCGGCGACAGCGCTGTCAGACAGGGTCATGCCAGTTGCGATGGAATTGCCCTGCGTCGGGATGCGCTGAAGACCGATCAGAAGAAACATCATGCCCAGCGTTGCCAACAGGTCGGGCACCCGGAATTTCACGATCAACAGGCCGTTGATCAACCCGACCAAAGCCCCCATTGCAAGGCACAGCGCGACGGCCACAAAGGCCGAGTGTTCGAGGATCACCATGGAATAGGCCGACAGCATGAGCGCCGATGTCGCGACCGCCCCGATGGACAGGTCGAAGCCGCCGACGACAAGCGTACAGGTCACGCCGAGTGCGAGGATGCCGGTAATCGCGACGGATTGCAGCACAAAGGCGGCGGACAAGGGCCCAAAGAACCCCGGCGCGGCGAGGCTGAAATAGACGATCAGTCCGATGAGAAGGATCAGGAAGCCATAGCGGATGGCAAAGTCGAGGAGTCGGTCAGTCATGAATGGGTGCCCGTTGCGGTCAACCTGACCCCCGAGATGTCCGCAACAAGCGCCGCGAGGTCGACGTTCTGATTTGCGTGTTCGCCGACGATTGCGCCTTCGTTCATCACGACGATACGGTCGGCGATCTCAAGCGCCTCATCGATCTCGGCAAGAAAAACCAATGTGGCGCGTCCCTGCGCCGTGGCGCGGATATGTCGACCGATGTCCCGTCGCGCACCGATGTCCACGCCCTGAAACGGCTCATCGAGCAAGAGCACCGTCGCAGGCTCCAGCAGCCAGCGGGCGATCATCACCTTTTGTTGGTTGCCGCCTGACAAGGTGCCGATGCTATCGCTCACCGACTGGCAGACGATGCCAAGCTGATCCACCTTTTCTTGCGCCTTGCTGCGCTGTTGTCGCGCCTTGAGGAACGCGCCGACGCTGAGGCCTTGCAGGAAGGGAAGGGTCATGTTGTCGGCAATGTCAAAGGCTGGGATCACGGCATTGGTGCCCCGGTCCTTGGGCGACATGAAGACCCCCTGGGCGACCGCATCCTCGACCGAGCGGGGCGCGTAGTCTTTTCCGTTGATGCGAATATGCCCTTTCGAGGCGCGTGCGATGCCAAAGAGAATCTCGGCCAACCGGCTCTTGCCACTGCCCAGCAACCCGACAAGCGCCACCACTTCGCCGTCATTCGCTGTGAGGTCAATCGGCGCCGCGTTGTCGAACAGGTGCAGTTCTTTGAGTTCGAGAACCGGTTTGGTGCCGCTTTGCACGGCGACATCCACGTCGGTCATGCGATGCCCCAACATCGCGGTGACCGCGGCCTCGTAGTCCAGCGGTTCGGTGTCGAACAGTCCCGAGATCGCGCCATCGCGCATCACCACGATTTGGTCGGCAATGCGGCGGATATCGGACATGCGGTGCGAGATGTATAGGATCGCGACGCCTTGATCGCGCAGGCGGTCGATCAGGGCAAAAAGCCGATCTGCCTCAGCCGCCGAGAGTGATGAGGTCGGCTCGTCCAGGATCAGCACTTGCGGGGCACGGGCCATGGCGCGGGCGATGGCGATCATCTGGCGATCGGCGACCGCCAGGTCTGACACCCGGGCGCGCAGATTTACGTCGATGCCCATGGCGGCAGCTACCTTGGCGGCCTCGGCGCGCAAGTGGCTTTCACGGACAAACAGGCCGTGACCGCGTTCGGCCAGGCGGTCGAGCATCAGGTTGTTGGCAACGTCCAGGTCGGGAATCACACCGTCGTCGATGGATTGATGCACCGTCACGACGCCCTTGCGGATCGCGTCCGCCGCATCTATCGGGTCGAACGCTGCTCCGGCCAGTGTCATGTTTCCGCCATCGGCGCGATGATGGCCGCAGACCACTTTGACCAGCGTGGATTTCCCGGCGCCGTTTGCACCCATGAGAACGGTCACGGATCCCGGTGACAGGGTCAGGTCGATTCCACGCAAGACATGGTTTTTTCCGAACGATTTTTGCAAACCGTTCACCTTGAGTGCGTCACCGGCCACGCGCTTCCTCCCCCTGTTGGCGCGACGGTAGGCGCGCGATATGACATTTGTCAAATGGTTTGACATAAGTATAAATTCACGGGTACGCAAAGGTGGACAGCGCGTCAAAGCAGGAGGGGGAAATCGCTGATGAGCGCAGGCATGGCGTACAAGGCTCTGACCGTGGACACATTGCCGGAGCGGCTGAAAGGCGTGGCGGCGTTGGCGGCCCAGGTCGGAGACGACGCGACAGCGTGGCAGGTGCAGGAGGTCGGGGACGGTAATCTCAATCTCGTGTTCATCGTCACCGGCCCCGGCGGCAAGGCAATCGTCAAGCAGGCGCTGCCCTATGTGCGACTTGTCGGGGACAGTTGGCCATTGCCGCTTTACCGGGCCTATTTTGAATATCACGCGCTGACACGTCAGGCGGCTCGCGATCCGGGGTCTGTGCCGAGCGTCTACCACTTTGACGAAGCACAGGCGCTGATCATCATGGAGTTTCTCGCCCCGCACGTCATCCTGCGGCGCAAGCTTATCGCGGGCGAGCGCGTCGCGGGGCTTGCCGAATTTCTGGGTCGATACTGCGCCCGAACGGCCTTTCGGGGCTCGGAGTTGTCGATGCAAAGACCCGACAAGAAAGCCGATGTGGCGCTCTTTGCCGGAAACGTCGAGATCCCGGCCATCACCGAAGCCCTGGTCTTTACCGATCCCTATTTCGATGCAGAGATGAACAGCCACACCGAGGGGCTGGAGCCTGTCATTGCCCGACTGCGCGCCGATGTGGGACTCAAGGTGAAAGTGCAGCAGGCGTTGCAGCGTTTCGTGTCGAACACGGAAACCATGGTGCATGGCGACCTGCATTCAGGCTCTATCATGTCGACCGACAGCGATAGCCGGGTGATCGACCCGGAATTCGTACAATATGGCCCGATGGGGTTCGATATCGGCATGCTTTGCGCGAATTTCCTGATGGCCTATTTCAGTCAGCCCGCGCATCGCGGGTCTGACCTTGCCGCGTATCAGGCGTGGATCCTCGGGGTGATTGCGGATACCTGCAGCATCTTCGAGACGGAATTTCGCCATCTTTGGGCAACCGAGCGAACAGGCATCCTGTTTCCCGCGTCTCTCTTCGAAGATCAGGATCACGACAGTTCTCCGGCCTGCGACGCCGTATCGGCGGGGCTGTGGCGCGATGCCTGGGCGGTTTGCGGGATCGAGATGCACCGGCGGTGCCTGTCCCTGGCGCACAATGCCGATTTCGAAGACATCGCCGATGCGTCGGTTCGTGCACCGCTCGAGGCGCGCAACCTCCTGATGGGTGCCGAATTGATCCACACGGCAGACACACTTGCCGATGCGATGGCGGTCTGCGCGCTTGCGCGCGACTATAATGGAAAGGACGTCCTATGAAAATCGACGGCACGCATTATCGGTCCCTGTGGTGGAACGGTGAGAGCGACGTTCTGGACATAATCGACCAACGCTGGTTGCCACATGACTTTCGTGTTGTTCCGGTGGCCACGATGCAGGATTTCGCCGATGCAATTTTCCAGATGCGGGTGCGGGGCGCGCCGCTGATCGGGGCCACGGCGGCTTATGGAATGGCGCTGGCAATGGCCGAAGATCCGTCGGTTGCGAATATGGACGCGGCCTGGACGTTTCTTGAGAAAACCCGCCCCACTGCGATCAACCTGCGCTGGGCTTTGGACCGCTGCCGCGCGGCATTGCGGCCTTTGCTCGAGGCGGAGCGCGCCGCCGCCGCTTTGACCCTTGCACATGAGATCGCCGACGAGGATGTCGAGATCAATCGCCGGATCGGAGAGAATGGTCTTGCCCTGATCCGCGAGATTGCAGCCAGAAAACCAGCGGGCGAACCGGTGCGATTGCTCACCCACTGCAACGCCGGATGGCTGGCCACCGTCGATTGGGGCACTGCGACCAGCCCGATGTACCACGCCCATGATGCCGGCATTCCCTTGCATGTCTGGGTCGACGAAACCCGACCCCGCAATCAGGGTGCCCTAACGTCATGGGAACTGGGCAAGCATGGTGTGCCGCACACCTACGTCACCGACAACGCGGGCGGCCATCTGATGCAGCACGGTATGGTGGACATGGTGATCACCGGAACCGACCGCACCACGCGGCGCGGGGACGTGTGCAACAAGATCGGTACCTATCTCAAGGCGCTGGCGGCACATGACAATGACGTGCCGTTCTATGTCGCTCTGCCATCGCCCACGATCGACTGGACGGTGGGCGATGGCATGGCCGAGATCCCGATCGAGGAGCGCGACGTGCAAGAGGTCACGCACGTGCAGGGGGTGATCGAAGGAGGAGGCATCGGCACAGTGCAGGTCACGCCCGCAGGCACGGCCGGGGGCAATCCGGCCTTTGACGTGACGCCGAACCGATTGGTCACTGGCCTGATCACCGAACGCGGGGTCTGCGAGGCGTCGGAAAAGGGATTGGCGGAGCTGTTTCCGGACTTCGCCAGGGCGGCAGAATAGAACGTGCCCCTGTCCGGTGTGCCCCTCGGCAAGACCAAAGGCGCTGCTGACCTGGCGCGGGTCCAGCCGCGCGATGACACGCATTTTGTCGAGGCGGCGTGGCTCTACTATCACGACGGGCTGAACCAGAATGAAATCGCCGAGCGGATGCGGATCAGCCGTGCGTCGGTGGTGAATTACCTCAGCGAAGCACGCGCACGGGGTTGGGTGCTGGTGCATCTGGACAGCGATGTATTCTGCGGACATCGCCTGGCGGCGGAACTTTGCACGGTCTACGGGCTCGCCGAGGCGCTGGTGGTACCCGATGACCCGGTCGATCCGGATGGGACTGCGGCGAGCGTTGCGCGGGTGACGCGGGCGGCCGCCGACTGGTTGCCCCGATTGCTGGAGCCGGGCGACAGGCTGGGCGTGTCCTGGGGCGCTACCGTGTATCAGATGGCGCAGCAGCTGCCCAACACGCCGGTGCCGGACCTGACAGTAATCCAGCTTCTGGGCTCGCGCCCCGCCGCGCTTGGCTTTGCCGCCGAGGCCTGCACGTCGATGCTGGCACAACGGCTTGGCGGGCAATGCATCAACCTGCATGTGCCGCTGGTCCTGTCGAGCAAGGCTCTGCGCGACGCGTTGTCGGACGAACCGGTAGTTCATGACCAACTCAGGGCATTGGCGACTTGCAACAAGACCGTTCTGGCCTGTGGCACCTGCGATGCCGACGCCCATGTGGTGCGCAGCGGGATCCTGAGCGCGCAGAGTATGGCAGATTATCGCGCCAAGGGTGCAGCGGGCGTGATCTGCGGTCGGCTGATCGATGGCGCGGGTCAGTCAGTGGTCGCTGATGTCGAAGAACGGATGATCGGCGTGTCGTTGGATCAGATGCGCGGCAAGGACATGGCGCTACTGGTTGCCGCCGGGCCGGGCCGCGCCGAGCCGGCGCAGGCGGCCATCAAGGGTGGGTTCGTCACGCATCTCGCAACCAGCACCAGGGTTGCAAGGGAGCTCTTGGAGATGAAGACATGACGCGCGCAAGCCCGCTGCCCGACACGACCGCGACGCGCCAGGCTTTGATAGAAGCCTGTCTCTGGATGAATGACCGGCACCTGAACCAGGGCAAGTCGGGCAACATTTCAGCCCGGTTGGACGGCGGCATTCTGATCACCCCGTCCGGAGTGCGCTATGAGGACCTCACGCCTGACGCGATGGTCACGATCCCGCTGTCAGGCTTGCCCCCCTGCGCCGGACCGAAACCGTCGTCGGAGTGGCCCTTTCATCAGGGGATGCACCAGGCGCGCCCCGACATGCCGGTGGTTCTGCATGCGCATCCGCCGTATTGCAGCGTCCTCGCGGTCCAGCGCCGGTCGATCCCGGCCTGCCATTACATGATCGCGGCCTTTGGCGGACATGATGTGCCGCTGGCGGACTATGCGCTCTTTGGCAGCCCGGCCCTTTGTGCCAACATGGCGCAGATCATGGCGGACCGGCATGGATGTCTGATGGCCAATCACGGGGCCACGGTTCTGGGCGAAACGATCGACAAGGCCTGCTGGCGGCTGGAAGAGCTCGAAACCCTGGCGCGCACCTACCTGTACAGCAGCATTGGCGGAGAGGCGCATATCCTGACGGATGCCGAGATCGCCGAGGTGATGGTCGCCTTTCAGAGCTACGGGCCTCGGAACACGGACAACACAAGAGAATAAGGGAGGACAATTTGCAGTATCGCACCTTGGGACGAACCGGGCTGAAGGTTTCGGTCATCACGATGGGCACGTTCACGTTCGGCGGACGCGGCGCCTTCGGTCTGACGGCAAACCAGAATATGAGTGATGCGCGTCGGCTTGTGGACACCTGCATCGACCACGGCATCAACCTGTTCGACACGGCGAACATGTACTCCACCGGTCTGTCCGAAGAGATATTGGGCGAAGTGCTGGAAGGCCGCTACGACAACATTCTTGTCACGTCCAAGGTACGGATGCCGATTGGCGATGGCCCAAACGATGAAGGTGTGTCGCGCTGGCACCTGATCCGGGAATGCGAACGGTCTCTCAAGCGGCTGCGCACCGATCATATCGACATCTACTACATGCATGAATGGGACGGGCTGACCCCTGTCGAAGAAAAGATGGAGGCGCTGGACACGCTGATCCAGCAGGGCAAGATCCGCTATGCGGGCTGTTCCAACTACTCGGCGTGGCACGTGATGAAATCCCTCGCCGCCGCGCCCCGGCATTCCAGCCGCTTTGCCACCCAGCAGATCCACTACACGATCGAGGCGCGCGAAGCGGAATACGAGCTGTTGCCGCTCTCGGTCGATCAGGGTCTGGGCGTGCTGGTCTGGTCGCCTCTGGCGGCCGGGCTGCTGTCCGGCAAACACCACAGGGGCGCTGGCCCCGCCGAAGGATCGCGGCAGGCCGAGGGGTGGAACGAACCGCCGATCCGCGACACCGAGCGGCTTTGGAACATCGTCGACACGCTGGTCGAGATCGGCGAAGCGCATGAGGTCGAGGCGGCGCAGATCGCGCTGGCGTGGCTGCTGACCCGACCGGCGGTGGCGTCGTTGGTGGTTGGCGGTCGCCGGGTTGGGCAGTTTGAGCGCAACTTCCGCGCCGTTGACGTGGCGCTGTCGGACGACGAGCTGAGGCGCCTGAACGATGTCAGCCGCCTTCCGCTGATCTATCCCTACTGGCACCAGCACAATTTTGCCCGGCCCCGGTTTTGCACCGCCGATCAGGCCTTGCATGCGGACTACCCGGATCGGCACTACGGCGGAGAAGACCCGTTGGTGTAAGGCGGGAGAGGCGCGGACGGGGTCCGGACCGGTTTTTCCAGTCAAGTGGCTGTTTGGCCTATTCGTTTGGTGGCGGGTTCAATGCCCGACAGCGGCCTTGACCACAGACCGCATCGCCAGCATTCCGGGATCGTCCAAGCCGATGCTCTTGTCGCCATAGACGCGCGCGCGTCCCACCGTGGCGGGTTTGTCGCGGAAGTCGTCAAGTGCCTTGTCTACGGCCCGGGCTGCTGCGCGCACCATATCATCGGGCTCGGCCTCGGCGGTGGCGGTGGCGCGTGCGACGTAGTCGAGGCTATCCAACACGGTCTTGCCACCCAGTTCCGCCTTGCCGCGTTCCTGCATCTTGTCACGCGCACCGGCGAGCAGGCCGGAGATGCTGGCCGTGTCGATCTGCTGCCGGCCGCGCAGGGTCTTGGCGGCGCTCATCAGTCCTGTCGCCATGAGGGTGCCGTAAGACGATCCTGATGATTTGGTGAACGCCTGCGCACATTGAAACAGAGCCATGCCGATATCGTCGGGCAAGTCATCTTTCATCGCGTGGATGCTACGCATGCCACGGGTCATCGTGACCCCCAGATCACCATCTCCCAACGCGCCATCGGCGGCGTTGAGCATGTCAAAGTCGCGCTCCACGGCCGCCGCGATACGGTCGATGGCGGCCAGAAACATTTCACGGGTGACCGACATCAGACTCTCCAAAAGGCACAGTCGCAGGGCGCGAGCAGCAGCTTTTCCATCTCGTCATCGAGCTTGCACAGGGTAAAGGACACGCCCGCCATCTCCATGGACGTGGCATAGCGGCCCACCAGCGGCATGATGATCGTGGCACCTGCGTCTTCGATCCGAGCCTTGACAGTGCGGTATAGGATATAGAGTTCTTCCGGCGGCGTCGCTCCGAGTGAGTTGACCATGACCGATACGCGGTCGTCGCCGGTGATCGGCATGTCGCTCAGAAGACGATCCATCATCTCGCCCGCGATCTGATCAGCGGATTGCAGTTTGCCGCGCCAGACGCCCGGTTCGCCGTGGATGCCCATGCCCATTTCCATCTCGTCCTCGGCGATCTCGAAGGTGGGTTTGCCGGCTTGCGGGACGGTGCAGGGCGACAGGGCCACGCCGATAGACCGGCAGGCATCGGCGGCGGTCTGTGCCACCGCCGTCACGCCATCGAGTTCCCGTCCCTCTGCGGCGGCGGCCCCGGCGATCTTGAACGCATAGACCATGCCCGCCACGCCCCGGCGTTTCTCGCGTTCCTCGGGGGGGGCAGAGGCCACGTCATCGGCAAGAAGCACGGTGGAACAGACGATGTCATCGAATTCCACCAGTTCGCCGGCCATGTCGAAATTCATGACGTCGCCACCGTAGTTGCCATAAAGGCGCAGCACGCCCGCGCCGGTGTCGGCGGCGCGGATCGCGTCGGCAATCTGCTCGGCCGAAGGCGAGGCAAAGACATCCCCGATGGCACAGGCATCCAGCAGTCCGTCGCCGACATAGCCCGTAAATACGGGCAGGTGGCCCGACCCGCCACCGGTCACGATGCCGACCTTGCCGTCCTTGCCCGGCTTGGCGCGGGCCACGACCCTGCCGCTGTCTCCGTGCAGGCGGTAATACTCGGGATGCGCAGCGGTCAGGCCCGCCAACATCTCGTCGACATAGTCTTCTGGATTGTTGAGTATCTTCTTCATGATGTCCTCCTCCAGGTCAGGATGGGTTCGCTATTTCGATGATTTCGCAAAGCTGCCGCGCAGGGCAGCGACGGCATGTGTATTCATGACCATGACCAGGATCAGCAGCGCGCCCCAGATCAGTTCCCGCGCGAAATTCGAGACCTGAAGCATGTTCAGACCACTCGACAGGAACTGCATGGACAGCACCGCCAGAACGACTCCGATCACGCGGCCATAGCCGCCATAGGGATTCACCCCACCCAGTACGGCGATCAGCACCGCCAGCAACAGGTAGGACGAGCCGTAATCCGCCTTTGCCGAATTGGCGCGGCTCATGACGATGAGGCCCGCGATGGACGAGAACATCCCCGCGATCACGTAGACCTTGAGCAGCATACGGTTGATGTCGATGGCGGCATATAGGGCTGCCAACGGGTTGGCACCATACATCGTTACCCGCAGACCAAAGGCAGTGCGCGTCAGGATCAGGTGCAGCAGCACGGCAAGGAGTGCGAAGAGGATCAGAGGCACCGGAATACCCACCAATTTCGCGTTCCCGATCAGCGCCACGGTTTCGGGAAAGCCCATCACCGCGCTGCCTCCGGTCATGGCAATGGCAAAACCGGTAAAGACCAGACCCGATCCGAGTGTGGCCAGAATGGGCGGCAGGCCAAAGAATGCGACCAGCGACCCGTTGATCAAGCCTGCAATGGCACCAACACAAAGCGCGGCTGTGATTGCGATGGCAAGCCAGATCGCGGATTGCGAAGCGGGCATCCCGGTATCCGAGAATTGGGTCAGAATGAGCGCGGCCACCACCGCTGACAGGTTGGCGACACCCACCACCGACAGGTCGATCCCTCCGGTCATCATCGCTATGGTCATCGCCAGGGCCAGAATGGCGAACTCCGGGAACTGGAATGCCATAGAGGTCAGGTTCTGCGACGACAGGAACCTGTCTGGCGACAGCACCGACATCAAGCCAAAGATGAACACCGCTATGACCAGCAACCGGAATTCCGGGGCTGCGGTGGCGTTCTTCATGAATGTGTTTGTTGACATGATCACTTCACCCCGCCTGTGCCGCTGCCCGCTTGGCGCGGTAGGCGGGAACGCCGGTGCCCAGCAGGATCAGGACGCCGATTGTGACGGATTGCCATGTGGTCGGAATGCCGACGACAATCAGGCTGTTCTGGACGATGACGATCAGGGCGACGCCCAGCATCGTACCGGTCAGCGTGCCGTATCCTCCGATCAGCCGCGCCCCGCCCAGAACAACGGCTGCGATCACCGACAACTCGAGCCCGACCAGCGAAAACGGATCGGCCATGCGCCCCACCGAACCGTGGATGATGCCCGCAAGCCCCGCCAAGGCGCCCACATAGACATAGACAAAGAACTGGGTCCATTTGACGTTGATACCGATGCGCCGCGCGCTTTCGACCGATCCGCCGATGGCATAGATCGACCGGCCCAGCATGGTTTTCTTGAGGATGAACCATGTCAGGACGATCACGAAAAAGAGCGCAAGCACCGCCCAGGGGATCGAATAGAAGTTCCCGGCCTCGGTGGTGCCCCGCGCAATGACACCGCGTGAAAAATCACGCATCGAGGGCGGCAGATCCGAAATCCGCTGCGATCCGATGAAGGTCAGAAGGAACCCGCGAAAGATCGACAGGGTGCCGAGTGTGACGATCAGAGTGGGCAGGCCCAGAAAGGCGATGAAGAACCCGTTGACCGCACCCAAACCAGCGCCGAATATGACCGAGATCACGAAGATCATCGGCCAGGGTATCCCGGGCCATATGGCCAGCGACAGCACGGTTGACGAATACATCGCGAAGACAGCGATCGCGGTGAAACTGACGTCGATTCCGCCCGACACAAGAACCAGCATCGCACCGACGGCCAGAATGCCGATCACGATGGAGGCCCGCAGAAGATCCGACACGGTTGTGATGGTGAAGAACCGCGGATCCGACAGCGTTGCGATGATGCAGAAAAGCACGATAACACCGGCAACCAGCGTTTCGTTGCGGGTCCAGAAATCCCTGGGGAACAATTTGGTCATGAGGCAAGCCTGTGGGCGAGGTCGTCTTCGGTCACCGATTTTCCGTCCAGCGTGTCAATGATCCGCCCGTCCCTCATCACCAGGATACGGTGACATGTGGCCAGGAGTTCGGGCAGGTCGTCCGAAATCACGATTATCCCGATGCCCTGGCTCGCCAGATCGCGGATGATGTCGTGGATGTCGGCCTTTGAACCCACATCGACACCGACGCTGGGGCCGTTCAGGATCAGCACACGCGGCGCGCGCGACAGCCAACGCGCCAACGCGACGCGTTGCTGGTTGCCGCCGGAGAGTGACTGCACGGGGGCCTCGATATCCGGGGCCTTGACCTTGAGCCGGCGAAGCCACTCTGCGGCTTCCTCCGCAAGATCGCCCATATTGAGAAATCCGCTGCTTGTGTGTGCATCAAGCCGCCCGACGGCGACGTTGCGAAGAATGGATTGGCTGAGGAAGAGCCCTTCGGTCAGGCGATCTTCCGGCACATAGCCGATCCGGGCCGTTGATGCCGCCTGTGGGTCGCCGATGGGCACAGGCTGCCCGTCTACCCTAATGCTGCCCGAATCCGGGGCCACAAGTCCGAAGAGCGCCTTGGCGACAGACGTCCGCCCGGACCCGAGAAGCCCGGTGATGCCGAGCACTTCGCCGGTCTTGAGCTCAAAATTGATGTCCGCGAAAGACCCAACCTTGCCGAGGCCCTTGACCTCCATCAGCGTTTGGGCACCCGCGGTCACGTCGCTGGGCGGAACGATGGGTACATCGCGTCCGGTCATGTGATAGGTCAGGGATTGCGTATCGAAATCTGATGCGGGACCTTCGGCGACCTTCTTGCCGTTGCGCAGGACAACCACCTTTTCCGACACCTCGAGCACCTCGGCCAGCTTGTGGCTCACGAAAATTACCGCGACACCTTCGTCCTTGAGCATCCGGATGATACCCTGAAGCCGTCGCACTTCCTTGTCTGTCAGCGCGGTGGTGGGTTCGTCCATGATGATCAGCTGTGCCTTGGACGCCAGCGCGCGGCAGATCGCGACCAGCTGTTTCTGCGCCACGGGCAGCGACTCCACGCGCGCGTCGAGGTCGATCTCAACCCCGATCCGGTCCAGCGCGGCGCTGGCGATGTCGCGCGAGGCGCGGGCCTTGAAGAAGCGCTGATGCGTCGAAAGCTGGGTGGCGAAGGCGATGTTCTCGGCCACGCTCAAATTCGGAAACAGCGAGAAATCCTGAAAGATCACCATGACACCCGCCGCCGCCGAGATGCGCGGGTTCAGCGTCGTCCGCTCCTGGCCGGCAATGTGGATGGTGCCTTCGGTGGCGGGTTCAACACCTGAAATGATCTTGATGAGTGTCGATTTTCCAGACCCGTTTTCCCCGGCCAGACAGACCGCTTCGCCGGGTTGGACGGTGAAATCGACAGAGTCGAGCGCTGTCACACCTGCGTAGCGTTTGGTGATGGCACGCAGGTCGATAAACGCGGTGTCATGGTCTGAGGACATGAACAACCAACTTGATTGAAGTGTATTCAGAAAGAGGAGGCGGCCCATGAGCCGCCCCAGAATGTGTCAGGATCAGAACGGGTATTCGCTCATATTGTCCTGGTTCACGTTCACCCAGGCCTGACCATAGATAACCTTGCCATCGAGCGACACGCTCTCATAGCCGGGTAGACCAAGGTCCATGCCGTCGGTGACCTCTTCACCGTTCATCACCATGACGGCGAGTTTGTTCATGGCTTCGCCGGCAACCGCCGGATCCCAGAACCCGATGCCATCCACAGCGCCTGTTTCAAGGTACTGACCGGCGATCGACGGCAGGGAGGTGCCAAAGACGCAGGTGTCGTCTTCCATTCCGCGCTCTTCGATCGTGCGACCGATGCCCGCGACATCGGTCGAGGCCGACCCCTGCATGCCCTTGATGTTCGGAAAGGCGCGCAGGACTTCTTGCGACTTGGTATAGGCCTGCTCTGCGTCGTCGAAGGTCTCGTTCTTGTCGCCGACCAACGTCATGTTCGGATAGTTGGCTTCTTGATGGGCAATTGCGCCATCCACCCATTGGTTGTGGGTCTGGGACGTCAGCGAGCCGACGAAGACCGCGTATTCGCCCTCGCCCCCCATGCAGGTCGCAAGCTGTTCCATGAGGTTCGCGCCGAAATCTTCGTTGACGAAGGCCTCCAGATCATAGGTTGTGTTCTGCTGCGCAGCCGCCTCGTGGGTTATCACGGTGATGCCAGCCTCCATCGCGCGGCCAAGAACCGGTTCCAGCGCTTCGGGTGACATCGGAACGACGGCAAGTGCATCGACGCCCTGCGCGATCATATCTTCGATCAATGCGGCCTGCTGCTGGGGATCCGCCTGTGCCGGGCCGACCTGAAATGCGTTCATGCCGGTCTCTTCCGCAAATTGCTTCACGCCCTCTTCCATGCGGTTGAACCACTGGATGCCGGCGATCTTGACCACGGTGGCGATGTTCTTGGAGTGGCCGTCCGCTGCAACCTGAGTGCCCAACAAGGCGGTGGATGCTAGCGTCGCGCTGGCCAGCAGTTTGATCTTGGTCTTCATCTGTTCCTCCCTATGCCCGCAGTTGCGGGTCATTGACCGGGGTTGGGGCAAGGCCAACAACCCAAGCAGAAAACGTCACTTTGAACCTCCGGGGATAAGGGCCGCAGCCGTATGATCGGATGCTCATTCAACACTTGTGCATTGACTGCACATTTGTGACTATATAAGTATCATTTCGTTGGTCAAGCTATTTTGTCGCAGGAATTCCAGGAGTCTCGGGCGCGCGATGTTGATGCAGAAACGCCAGGCTGATGACGATATCGCGCAGGCTGCGTGGCTATATTACGTTGGCAATTTGAGCCAGCAGGAAGTCAGCAAGCGGTTGGGCATTTCGCGCTTCAAGGTGTTGCGGATGCTGGCCGATGCACGCGAACAGGGGCTGGTTCGAATTACGGTCGAACATCGGACCTCGCGCACTCTGGCGCTGGCCGATCAATTGGTCGATACGTTCGGGCTGAGAGAGGTGCTGGTGGCACCCATCGGGGCCGCCACCGACGATGATGTCACGTCCCGCAACGCGGTTGCGATCCTTGCGAGCGGCTATCTGGCCCGGATTGCCGGATCCGACAATCAGGCCACGGTCGGGCTGGGTTGGGGGCGAACACTTTCCGCGATGGCGGATAATCTCACAGGTGTGCGCAATTCCGGCCTGACCTTTGTGTCGCTGATGGGGTCGGTGACCCATGCCTCGCATACAGCACCCGGCGATGTCTGTGTGCGGCTGGCGGCGCAGACCGGAGGACGGGCGATCCTGATGCCTGCACCCTTTGTCACAGACAGTGCGCTCGCCTGCGAAGGGATCATGTCACAGCGGCTCGTCCGCGAGGCGATGGATGTGGCGCGTCAGGCCGATCATGCCTTCATGAGCGTCGGCGAATGTCGTGAAGGCGCAATCCTTTTTGGCGGCGATATCTTCACCGCTGACCAAATCCAGCAACTTCTTGATGCGGAAGTCGTCGGGGATTGCTGCGGCGTCTTCTACAAGGCCGACGGCACCGTCGCGGATATCGAGCTGAACCGCTGCACCCCCTGTGTCCAACCTGCCGACATGGCGAAGATGGATACAATCCTGCTCGCCGGTGGTGTCGGCAAACTGGCGGCGACCCTCGCGGTGCTGCGCGCCGGGTTCGTCAAGAAACTGATGGTCGATGAAGGACTTGCGGTGGCGCTGGTGCAGGCTGGCCGGGATTGGAGGGCATAGTGGAAGGTTTTGGTGTTCATACAAGCATGTGGACCATGACATGGGACAGGGCAGGCTGTGAAAGAGCAGTCACCAAGGCAAAATCTTATGGCATGGATTTTCTTGAAATCGCGCTGCTCGATCCGCCAAGCGTCGATACCGGGCATAGCCGTCAGTTGCTGGAAGCCGCAGAAATGCGCGCGGTCTGTTCGCTGGGTCTGCCCCAAGAGGTGTGGGCGTCGCACAATCCCGATGGCGCGGTCGATTTCCTGACGATTGCGCTGGATCAATGCGCGGCGATCGGGGCAGAGGCGTTGTCTGGCGTGGTCTACGGTGGCATCGGCGAACGGTCGGGTCTGCCGCCGACACAGGGCGAGCTGGACAACGTCGCAGATGCCCTGACCCGCACGGCGCGACATGCGAAATCCCTGGGCCTTTTGTTCGGGATCGAGCCGGTCAATCGCTATGAGACCCATTTGATCAATACCGGTTGGCAAGCGGTCGAGATGATCGAGCGCATCGGCGCGGACAACATGTTTGTCCATCTTGATACCTATCACATGAACATCGAGGAAAAAGGCATCGCACAGGGCATTGTCGATGCTCGCGATCACCTGCTGTACATTCACCTGTCCGAGTCCGACCGCGGCACACCCGGGGCCGGAACGATTGCATGGGATGAAATATTCGCGGCATTGCGCGCAGTCGGATTCAAAGGCGGGCTGGCGATGGAGAGCTTTATCAACATGCCGCCAGAAATCGCGAATGGCCTGTCCGTCTGGCGGCCTGTCGCCTCTGGTGAAGCCGAGGTGATGGAGAACGGCCTACCGTTTCTGCGCAACAAGTCCCGGCAATACGGGCTGATCTGACAGGCTTCTGGGAACCACCAGAAGGAAGAACACAACGCTGCCAAAGCTCTATCACGAGATACGCCGGGTCCGAGCGTGCGCAACACGCGTCAAGGAACTGGTCGTGCGCTGGCAATCGGCGGGTTCGATGCTGCATTCGTCGATTGGCAAGGAACGCGCGGCAGTCTCGTAACTGTGGCCGGATGCGCGCTTGCGACCATATGCGATCAGCATCGCGCGATCAATATGGCCAAAGCGCTCCTTGCCGAGGTCGTATTTCAAGGTGGCCAGGGT
This sequence comes from Sedimentitalea todarodis, assembly GCF_032595355.1. NCBI lineage: Bacteria > Pseudomonadati > Pseudomonadota > Alphaproteobacteria > Rhodobacterales > Paracoccaceae > Sedimentitalea > Sedimentitalea todarodis. The sequence continues at coordinate 55,691 of NZ_JASMWN010000023.1, forward strand.
CGCGGCCTTACTTCTGCGAGGTGGTTTCCCAACCGCGCACATGTCGTTTACATGCAGATCGACAAGATCGTCAAACGTCGCAAGGCAGGCGGCGGAAGACTTGTTCGGTGTCAGGCCCTGATCGACACGTGTCTCCGCCTGGCGGACCCATTTGTGGGCGCCGTCACGATGGTGAAAGGTCTCGCTGGCATAGCGGCCCTTGCGTCTGATCTGGACCCGGTATCCACCGGAGGGAAGCTTGCTTATAGTGGCCATATCATGTGCGCTGAGTCGTCGAAAAGGGGCAAATCGGGGCGTATTCCTGCGTAGTAACTTTGCCTCGCAACAGTTTGAATGTAAAAGAAAAATGAAAATAAATCAACACGCTAGACTTTCTATTGCGCCGAAATGATGGATTGGACAGGTTCATATTTATTTTAAATAAGTTAAGTGGTGTCATGTGCACTGTGTGTGCAACATGAAATCGCCTTCTGGCGCGCTCTATCGGGCGTTTGGCGGCTTTGCGGATTTGGTTGAACTGAAGCCTATTGGATCTGGAACTTCCTAGGGATTTCACCAACACTGCAACTTGACGTAGTCATTTGTCTCTTTCCGGGCATGTGCTGTGTCTATTTGCGCTTTGGCCTCCCAGTGCCGTTGCGGCGCGGCTTGGGGCAAAGAAAGGTTCGCGCAAGCCCGGCAAATCGATCAATAGTCGAAAGCGATACACTTCGATTGGCAACGGTTTTTGAGCACAGGACTTCTCGACTCTCTCGTCTTGCGATCCCAGGGCTGCGAATGAAAATCAAAGGCCATGTTGTTCAGCAAGGAAACGCGTGGATGGCGGTCCCAACGCCCCGGGGCTCAACTGGGCTTTGCGAACACACGCAACCTTTTGTTAAAGTGAAACGAAACAGCGATGCCTCATCGATAGGATCTACCATTGACCGACCACCTTGCCGACTTGCTAGGACTCTCGTCGGAATTCATCCGTTTCGCTGTTGGTGCTGGTCTGGGGGAAGTATACGCGCGCTACGTCACGAACGTCGAACGGGACTGGCCCACGAGATCGGAGGTCTCTGTAACAGTGCTCACTTCCCGGGACGTGTTTCCCCAGGTACGGAGCAGCGTTTACGGGCTGGGCTCAGGTCGGTTGCCCGGTGAAGCGCAAGCGCGAGAATACTTCGTGACGCAGGAAAAGATCCTGTCTGGGCGTCTCGGGTTACTTGGGCTCAAGGAACGGGTCTCCTCGACGGGGATCGAAGAGCGGGCAGGTGAATGGTCGCTCGATCTTACTTTCGGCATCGATGTCTCGGATGACCCGATCTTTGGGACCTTCACGCGGGCACACAGGTTGCTTTACTTGCAAGGTGACAATCCGCTTATGCTCGAAATCCGCGCCGTCGGTCGGGACAGTTCCCAATGGTGCCACGACCTTTTGGCGAACAAAATTGACCCCGCGTCCCTGCGCTTGGAGCAGGTCTTCGAGAACGCGCACGAACAGCGGTCTGAGGCGGTGCCCGAGCTCTTGCGCATGGAAGCCGAGGGAATCCAGGTTCCAGAGTTGACGCACGACGTGGTGGCGCGCCTTGCGAAGAACCTTCGGGCAACGCTGCCAGAACTCCATCCAGTGGGGCACATCGTTTCGCGCAGTAATATCCTGCTGTGGCACGCGTTGGGGGAAGGGTCGGCCATATCCACCGCGGAGCTTGAAAGTTGGAACACCGAGTGTGCGCGGTTGGCGCTCGATTTACCCGATCAATGGTTTCGTCACTTCGTCGGCAGTTCCATCACGACAAGAACTGGGTTGATGCTCGGCGAAGAGGCACGGGGTGTTTCGCCGCACAAAATCGAGGGCTTGATCCGCTACGCGAGTGTACTGCGTCACCTGGCTTCTACCAACGAGCCGACCGCACAACAAGGCGAGGTCACGGCGCTGGTTTTGTGGGTTTTGCAGGCCCTGCAGTGCCTAGGGGACATCGGTGTTTGCAGGCAGGTTTGCCAAGCAGTGTCCGAGCTCGAAGGGGACGATGTATCGCTTAACCTTGCCGTGGAAAACGCGGTAGAGCAGGCAGCGCAGTTCGCGCGGAGGAGGGGGGACAGCACGGAGGCTGCACTCCTTGGGATTCGGCGGTCAGAATTGGCGGCGGCAATCCTGCAGGCGGCCTCGGCCCGCCGCAGGTTCGATGCCGGCGGAAACAATATCTATTCCGCGTTGTTCGGAAAGCTCCACCAGTACAACTTTCATTACCAAGGGATGCTCTACGGGTTGGATGCAGACGGGGTAATAGTGCATGCATTTTGCACTCGAAGCGGTAAAACATGGCCTGCCGTTCTATCGTGTTCAAACGATCCTCCAGGAAACCCGCTGTCAAGAGCGGTCGCTTTTCCTCCGGCATGCGCAGCATCATTTGCTCGGTGACCAAGGTTTCGAAAAACGACGCGATAGCGTTGCTAAGGCTTAGAGGTTGCCGATCCAAAAGTGGACCATTCATCTGTGACAATGCCTGCAGTACGCCGTGACCCATCATGCTTCCCATGGTGGCAACGTCGCGTGTAGTGCCATGATACCAAGTGTGCACGAAGGGGTGTGCTGCCGGCACGGTAGGATGCGAGAAACTCCCAGGTGCTCGACCTTGTTGAGGTCTCGCATCGACCCAACCCTCGGGCGATCCGGCAGAGGTCACGTTGTCTGCCGCCGAAATAAATGCCATCGGTGTGCGTACTGCGATTGCGCAGACTGCCGAGATTTCGCAACAGATCGAGACGGTCGGTTTTGTTGGCTATGACGAGCACCTGACAAGCCATGTGCATACCCGCGTCGAGGGCTGGATCGAGGCGTTGAATGTCCGCGCTGTTGGGGACCCCGTCCGCAAAGGTGACATCCTTTTTGAGATGTTTTCGCCTCTTATCGGATCTTCCAGCGGTGATCTTGTACGCGCTGTGGAAGCAGGCGATCCTCGTGTTCTTGAAGCAGCCAGGAGCAAGCTTCGAAGCCACGGGATGTCAGACGACCAAATCGCCCGGATCGAAGCCGAGGGCGTGCTTGCGCGCAACATTGAGATTTTGGCGCCGCAGGACGGTGTGGTTATTTCGCTTGAAGCCGCTGACGGGATGTATCTGCAACCAGGTGTCCGCGCTGTCTCTTTGACCGACCTCAGTGCCGTCTGGCTTATCGTCGATGTGTTCGAGCGTGACATCGCCCGCATGACGGATGACATGCGCGCGGTCGCCCGGTTTGAACACCTGCACGGGCGAACCTTCGAGGGCGTGGTCGATTATATCTATCCCGAACTCGATGCCGAGACGCGCACTCTGCCCGTGCGCCTGCGCTTTGATAATTCGGAGGGGCTGCTCAGGCCCAATATGTTTGGCAATGTCAGCTTGATCCCTAACGAGACACGCATGGCTTTGACGGTCCCGACCGAGGCGATCATTCGCACAGGAGCTGCCGAACGGGTCATTCTGAAAACCGGGGAAGGCACATTCAAGCCCCGCCTGATCACGACCGGTTTGCGGGACAATTTCGGTGGAGGAGGCCGGACGGAAGTTGTTCAGGGCCTTGCCCCCGGTGAAGAAGTCGTGGCCTCCGCCCAGTTCCTGATCGACAGCGAAAGCGCGCTGAGCGCTGGTCTGATGCGCATGGCCCCGACAGATGAGGCTCCGGCGCGCGGGACTGGCGCGTTGATTGCGCTCGATATCGAAAACCGTAGTGCCACGATCAGGCATGCGGCTTTGGAGGCGCTGGATTGGCCCGCGATGACATCGCATTTCCCCCTGCGCGCCGATATCCCGCTGGGTCGTTTGGAACTGGGTCAGCAGGTTGCGTTCCGGGCTGCACGCGGGGCCGATGGGTTGCTGAGCCTGATCGAGCTTGGCAGCGATGATGGCATTGCCGCGACAGGCACTGGAACTGTCATGGCCGTCACGGCAGATGGCAAGTTGACGCTATCTCATAATCCGATCCCCGAATTGGGGTGGCCTTCGATGCAGATGGACATGCCTGTCGCAGGGTTTGACGTAGCAGAGGTGCCGCTTGATGTGCCCGTCGAGTTTGATTTGTCCAAAGGCGAAGACGGGTTGTTCACGATCGTCGCCGTGCGCGCAGGCGACATGGTGGGCGAAAACGAGGTGAGCATGTCCGAACCGATGGAAGTGGCGACAGAAGATATTGCGGCCCGGCCGATTGTTGTGTCCGGGACGATTGAGGCGGTCGATCAAGAGACGCGCATGGCCACGATCGCGCATGGACCCATTGTCGAGATTGGGATGCCCGGCATGACCATGGGGTTTGCCGTGGATGAGACACTGGATCCTGCGGCGTTGATCACGGGGCGGGAAATGACCCTGACCTTCGCGCGCCCCGATGGCATGACAATGATCCTTTCCGCCGCCAAACCGATTGTCCCACCAATGGAGGTGTCCGGCACCATCAATGCAGTGGATGAAGCTGCGGGTATGGCCAACATCACCCATGGCCCGATGATGGAGATCGGCATGCCGGGGATGACGATGGACTTTGCCCTAGACCCCACACTTGATGTCACAGCTTTGCCCAAGGGAGACGAGGTCACGCTTCTTCTTAAGCGCAACCCTGATTTCTCGCTGACCCTCGTGGGGATTGCCCCGACGACTGAGGTGACCCAATGATCCCCGCCATCATTCGCGCCTCCATCGCGAACCGCGTGATCGTTCTTGCCCTTGCGGTTATGATGGCAGTTGCCGGCATCTGGGCGATACGGGAAACCCCTGTAGACGCCATTCCGGACCTGTCGGATGTGCAGGTGATCGTCAAAACGCCCTATCCGGGGCAAGCGCCACAGGTGGTCGAGGACCAGATCACCTATCCGATTGCAACTGCCATGCTGGCCGTGCCGGGTGCCAGTGATGTGCGCGGGTTCTCGTTCTTTGGCGACAGCTATGTCTATGTTGTGTTCGAGGACGGCACCGATTTGTATTGGGCGCGCACGCGGGTGCTGGAATACCTCGGCCAGATCGCGGCCGACCTACCCGAAGGCGTCTCCCCACAACTAGGACCGGATGCGACGGGCGTGGGCTGGATCTACCAATACGCGCTGATCGACCGAACCGGCGGCCATGATCTGGCAGAGTTACGCACGCTTCAGGACTGGTTCCTGAAATACGAATTGCAGACCGTCGATGGCGTCTCCGAGGTGGCCACCATTGGCGGCATGGTCAAGCAATACCAGGTCGTCGTCGATCCCAACAAACTGCGCGCGTATGACGTGACGCTTGCGCAAATCCGTAACGCCATCCAAGGCGCGAACCGCGAGACAGGCGGTAGCGTGATCGAGATGGGCGAGGCCGAGTTCATGGTCCGGTCCACGGGTTATGTCGATGAATTGGCTGATCTCGCCAAGGCACCGTTGATGGTCAACGCGCGCGGGGCCGCGATCACCCTGGCCGACGTGGCTGACATCCGGCTTGGACCCGAAATGCGACGCGGTGTGGGGGAGTTCAACGGCGAAGGTGACGCGGTCGGCGGCGTGGTGATCTTGCGTTGGGGCGGCAATGCGCTGGCCACTATCAAAGCGGTGGAAACCCGCATTGAGGAATTGCGCGCGAGCCTGCCAGAGGGCGTCGAGATCGTCACCACCTACAACCGGGCGGGCGTGATCGAGCGCGCCATCGAGAACCTGCAAAAGAAACTCACTGAGGAATTCATCGTCGTCATTCTGGTCTGTGCGGCTTTCCTTTTGCACATCCGGTCGTCGCTGGTGATCCTGTTGTCGCTGCCGCTGGGCATCTTTGCCGCCTTCATCATCATGAAATTCCAGGGCGTGAACGCCAATATCATGTCGTTGGGCGGCATCGCGATTGCCATTGGCGCGATGGTGGACGCCGCGATCGTCATGATCGAGGCGATGCACCGGCGGATCGAGCACGAGAAACTTACCAACAAGAACCGTTGGCGCATTGTCACGGAATGCTGCGAGGAAGTGGGCCCGGCACTTTTCTTCTCTTTGGCGATCATCACGGTCAGCTTTCTGCCGGTGTTCGTGCTGGAAAGCCAGGAAGGAAGGCTTTTCAAGCCACTGGCATTTACCAAGACCTACGCGATGGCCGCCGCCGCGATCCTGTCTATCACCTTGGTGCCTGTGCTGATGGGATACTTCATACGGGGTCGTATCATCCCCGAACGGAAGAACCCCCTCAACAGGCTGGTGATCTGGATCTACCGCCCGTTTCTGGATGCCGCTGTTGCATGGCCGTGGGCCACGACGCTGCTGGCAGGCCTGTTGGTGGCGTCGATGTGGTGGCCGCTGCAGCGGATCGGGACCGAATTCATGCCGGAATTGAATGAGGGTGATTTCCTCTATATGCCCTCGCTTTATCCCGGCGTGTCCATCGGCAAGGCGCGCGAGGTTTTGCAACAGACTGACCGTTTGATCGCAACCGTGCCCGAGGTGTTGACCGTGCATGGCAAGCTGGGCCGTGCGGACACGGCCACAGATCCCGCGCCGCTGACGATGATCGAGACCACGATTCAACTCAAACCCGAGGCAGACTGGCGACCGGGTATGACGATGCAGATGATCCGTAATGAGCTGGACCGCATCGTCCAAATTCCCGGCGTCACCAACGTCTGGATACAACCAATCAAAAACCGCATCGATATGCTGGCGACCGGCATTAAGACGCCAGTCGGCGTCAAGATTTCCGGTGCTGATCTGAGCGTGATCGAACAAATCGGGATCGAGGTAGAACGCGTTGTGGGCGATATCGACGGCACGGCTTCGGCCTATGCCGAACGGCCCATCGGCGGGCGGTTCATCGAGATCAACGTCGATCGCGACGCGGCAGCGCGCTACATGATGAGCGTCCGCGACATTCAGGATGTGGTGCAGACGGCGATTGGCGGCATGCAGGTGTCTGAATCCGTCGAGGGGCTCGAGCGTTTCCCGATCAACCTGCGCTACCCGCAGGAATGGCGCAACAGCCCAGAACGGCTGCGCGATCTGCCGGTGGTGACGCCGTCGGGCGCGCATATTCCGCTGGGCACACTGGCCGAGATCAAGGTCGTCGATGGCCCTGCCATGATCCGCTCTGAGAACGCCCGCCGCACCGGATTTGTATTCATTGACATCGCGGGGCGTGATTTGGGTGGCTATGTAAATGAAGCCCGTGCGCTTGTCGCTGATCAGGTCACGCTGCCAACGGGTTATTCGATCACATGGTCCGGCCAGTACGAATACATCGAACGCATGCAGGAACGGCTCAAACTCGTGGCCCCCGCGACCCTGCTGATCATCACGCTGATGTTGTTCATGGCCTTCAACCGCGCGATCGAGGTCGGGATTATCCTCGCTGCCCTGCCGGTCGCCTTGGCCGGCGGCGTCTGGTTTCTGTGGTATCTGAGCTTTGACATCTCGATCGCGGTGCTGGTGGGCTTTAGCGCACTTGCTGGCGTGGCGGTTGAGACGGCCATCGTGATGCTGCTCTACCTCAATCTGGCATGGGAAAAGCGCAAGAAAGCGGCCGCAGCTGAGCGGCGTGAAATGACGTCAATGGATGTGGAGGAAGTGGTTTTCGAGGGCGCGCTCCTGCGCGTGCGTCCCAAAGTCATGACAGTTGCCACCATCTTCGCCGCACTCATTCCCATCATGTACGGGACGGGCACCGGATCCGAGATCATGCAGCGGATTGCCGCGCCCATGATCGGAGGCATGGCGACCGCGACTGTGCTCACGCTTTTTGTCATTCCTGCAATCTTCGTGATCTGGAAAAGGCTGGCCCTGAAACGGGTCAACCGGGAATTGCTGCAACCAGCCAATGAACCCGCAGCACCTGTACCAGCAGAATAATGCCTGACAATCAACCCAACCCGAAAGGAATACTTATGAAAACTCTCTCTCTTGCCTTCTCTGTTCTGGTTTTGACCGCGCCTCTGGCGTTGGCGCAAATGAACCACTCGAATATGGATCATTCAAATATGCCGATGAGTGACGAAATGATGGAAGGTGCCGTGCATACCAAGGCGGTGGTGAATTCCATCGGTGAGGGCACCGCCAATATCAGTCACGAGCCGATCCCCGAAATCGGCTGGCCTGCAATGACAATGGATTTGGCGATGATGCCCGACGCGGAAATGATGGGTGACATTGCGGTTGGGGATTCAGTCACGCTGATGCTGATCAAGGGCGACGACGGCATGTACGCAATTGGCGCGATGATGCCTGAATAATGCGACGACGGCTGGCCGGTGACCTTGTTTCCGGTCAGCATTTTTTGAACCCAGGCTCAGGAGCAAAATATGAAACCTGCCACTTACCTTGCCGCGATCGTCGCGCTTTCGCTGGCATTCGCACCACCAAGCGCAAATGCGCATTCCAAGAAAGAGGCAACAGAGCCTGCGAATGGGATCGTACTGGAGACATCTCCGCCGATAATTTCAATGCGCTTTGACATGCCAATGCGCGTCACGCTGATCTCTGTCACGGATCAGGATGGCACAGCACATGACTTGACGCGCACTGACAACATGCAGCCTGTCAGTGAATTCAGCGCTACACCGCCCGTGCTGCCGACAGGACAGTACACCGTGGAATGGCGCGGGCTGGCGGCCGATGGTCACCCGATGCAAGGGGCATTCAGCTTTGAAATCTCGAATTGAGACCCGATGCTGAACGCTCTCGCTTCTGCTGATGCAGTGACCTGGCTGTCGATTGTCGTGAAGGCGCTTGTCTACGCGACGGCCTTCTTGGCTATGGGAAGCGTTTTGAGCATCTGGGCGCTGCGCCGCCTTCCGCCCTCCGAGGTGCAAGCGCTCAGGCGATTGTCAGTTCTCTGCGCCATTGGAGCAGCCCTTTTGTCCCTTGCTCGACTGCCATTACGAGCCAGTTTTCTGATGGGTGGCACATGGCAGGGCGCAACGGATCCTATGATGCTGACAATGGTGTCAGAAAGCCCGCTGGGCTCCAGCATCGCTTTGAGGCTTGTCGGTTTGGCATTGATTTGTGCGGTCATGCTGCCCGCACGCCTTGGGCGCCCTCTCGCGGCCTTCGGGGTCATCACCGTGGCTGCATCCTTCGTGTTTCGTGGCCATACGCTGGAAGAACCACGCCTTTTGCTTGCCGCTCTCATCACGCTTCATATCTTGGGGCTCGCGTTCTGGATCGGGGCCTTCGCGCCGCTCTACCGCCTTTCCGGGGCGAACACGGCGCGTGTCGCCGGACAGGTCAGCCATGATTTTGGTCGGATTGCGGTTTGGGTCGTTGGTGCGTTAACCTTGGCAGGCGGAACGACCTTGTGGCTGCTTACGGGCAATGTGCTGACCGCACTCTTCACGGCCTACGGGCAGTTTTTTGCGATCAAGCTTGGCGTTTTCCTTGCAATCATCGCCTTTGCAGCATGGAACAAGCTGCGCCTGACGCCCGCATTGCTGCGTCAAGAGCAGGGAGCTGGCGCGCGTCTGCGTGGAAGCATTCGAATGGAAACTGCACTTGTTGCGCTGATCCTTTTGACGACCGCAATTCTGACCACAGTCAGCGCACCCGAGGCTGTAAATCAAACCGCCCGTGCCGCTGCCGAAGGTCAAATCACGAAAATGAACAAGGGAGGTTTCCTATGAAATCTATCACACGCCGGACTTTTGGAGGTGGAATGTTTGGGGTGCTAGTGGCAACTGGCCTTCGTCCGACTTCTCTACAGGCACAAACGCCTCAAGACCTAATTGCGCGCGAAGGCGTGCTTCAACTTGCGCCTGCAAACTATCCTGAAACTCAAGTCTGGGGGTATAGCGGAGCGGTTCCGGGCCCTACGATCAGGCTGCCGCAGGGCGGCCGCATGACGCGCCGGTTTGTCAATGAACTGCCGCAGCCGGGAACCATCCACTGGCATGGGATCCGCATCGACAACGCGATGGATGGCGTGCCCGGTCTGACACAAGACGTCGTCGAGCCCGGAGAGACGTTCCTGTATGACTTCGTGCTGCCCGATGCCGGAACTTATTGGTACCACCCGCACAATCGGTCCTATGAACAGATGGCGCGTGGGCTTTCGGGCGCTCTTATCGTCGAAGAGGCTGACGGCGGCCCAGAAGTCGACAGCGATGAGGTGCTCTTGCTCGATGACTGGCGTCTGACGGAGGATGCCCAGATCGCAGGCGGTTTCGGCAACATGCACGACTGGGCACATGCCGGTCGGATCGGGAACTGGATCACCGTCAATGGGACCGGAGACTGGCGCACGACGGTTCAACGGCATAGCCGTCACCGGCTGCGCCTCGTGAACACCGCCAATGCGCGGATTTTCTCGCTTGAGGCTCAGGGCCTAGAGGGCTGGTTGATTGCGTTGGACGGCATGCCGCTTGATGCGCCCCAATCGTTGGGTCGCCTGACACTGGCACCTGCGCAACGGGCGGACATCATCGTCGACGTGACGGCAAGCGTTGGCGAGGAAGCCTTGCTTGTCAATTTCGAGCGTGACGGCGGCTATGCAATTGCATCCTTTGATGTCACAGCGGTGGCCCGATCCGAACGTCTGGACGCTCCCTCACCACTGCCACCCAACCCGGTGCCGCAGCTTGGCCCCTTGCAAACTGCCAGAACGGCAAAGCTTTTGATGGAGGGAGGGGCCATGGGACGTATGGATGGTGCCATGATGGGCGGACAGATGATGGGCATGCGCGAGATGGCCGGTGCCGGTAAGGTCTGGGCCTTCAACGGCATGGCCGACATGCCGGATGCGCCTTTGGTTGCGGCCAATCGGGGCGAAACCGTTCGGATCGACATAACCAACGATACCGCTTGGCCCCACGCGATGCATCTTCATGGTCACCATTTCCGCCAGATCGCCGACGATGGAACAGCAGGCGCTTTGCGTGATACGCTTCTTATGGACCGAGGCGAGACCGCGCAGATTGCATTTGTTGCCGACAATCCCGGAGATTGGCTGTTGCATTGTCACATGCTGGAGCATTCTGCGGGCGGAATGATGACATGGCTGCGCGTGGTTTGAACGGCGTGGCGACAAGATCAAACACGATAGGAGAAACGTAATGAACCGTAGAAATTTCCTTTTGACTGGCGCAAGCACCGTGCTTGCCGCCGGCCCGCTTTTTGCCGCAACGCCACGCATGGAGGTGCTCAAATCACCCACTTGCGGTTGCTGCTCGGCGTGGATCGCCCATATTGAGGCCGCAGGTCTGAGCGTGGATGCACAAGACGTCACGCAAGACGCGCTATGGGCCGCCAAAGACAAAGCGGGAATAACGCCCGAGCTCAGTTCCTGTCACACAGGGTTCATCGAGGGATATGTCATCGAAGGCCATGTCCCGGCGGCTGATATCCAACGCCTGTTGGCCGAGCGCCCCGACGCCCTTGGCCTGACCGTCCCTGGAATGCCGATTGGCTCTCCCGGCATGGAAATGGGGGAGCAACGTGACCCTTTTGATACGCTACTTGTATTGCGCGGTGGGGAAACACTTGTGTTTGAGCGCCATGCTTAGTGTGAAACTGAAACGCCTTCCGCGAGCAAAGACAACCCGCGTCCTAAAAAGACAGTTTCTTCGTGAAGCTGTCTCCCCCATGGAGGAGTGGACAGACCGTCCACCTGAATCAAGGTCGTAGCCACTGTAGGCGTGCAACTTGTATGCAATATGAGGTGAAGGTCCGTAAAGCGCATGAAAGCAGTCTCCTGCGCAAACGCTGCGAACGCTCCCTTTGTCCCGCAGTCTGTGAATTCGACATCGGATCCTCGCTGCTGTCGACATGAATAGCCGGTTTTTCCGCTGCGCGGCGGCACCGGATTTTGCGCTCACGCAGCACTTCGCACTCTGCGAGCGCACGCAGCACAAAATTCCAATTCACAGGTTGGTCTCTTTCCAGTTATTCGCCGCAAGTTAGATCAATGACCGCTTCCCTTGGCGATCTTGCCACCGAGGAGATGCACGCGATTGAATACGCGACCGCTCTGCCTGCGCCGGCGGTCAAGGAAATTGTAAGTCAGCGGCGTTGATCGGAAAATTCGCGATGTATCTAGGATCGCCGTTAGCCTCGACTTCAGGCCCGTTCTTGAAAAGCGCGGGCTTCTGACAAGGCCAGCGCTCGTCGCCTGTCCAGATATTCCGCAAGGTCCTGAATGTGGATGCCCCGGGCGCTTTTCTGGCTTTTCTCAGAACGAGTTAGCGGCAGATCGATGTCTCCTGAACCGATCTTGCGCAAGAATTTTGCCAGTGTCAGATGCGAGAAGTAGTCTTGGCAGACGGTTTCTGCAGGCACAATTGCGCAGGCGTCATATTGCGCCATCAAAAGAAAGAGTGTGTTCATAGCTGCCTCGCAGATCAGGGTATCTGCACCAAAATCGGCTGGAATCAGGCGCAAATCAACGGGAACAGGCGGTGGGCTTCGGCGGCTATGTGGTTGTTTCGTCGAGGATAGCCTCGATAAAAGGGTGCACGTTTCGGTTAGCAGTCCTTCGTGACTATTGCGGCGAAGGCCCGGATCGATGCAGGTTTCTCGGACGCCATGAGCGACGTTTGGGTAGCGCGTGGCGTTGCCTGGCGTCGGAGAAGCGCTCAGGCGGGAAATCGCGGGGTTGGTCTTGGTGGGCCGTTTGTTGCTATGG